>DKAR01000086.1:230-58331 GCA_002450895.1 Proteobacteria bacterium UBA6921 | reverse complement strand
CCCTGTAACAATCCATCGATCAAGAGTTCACGAACCGTTCCTCCCGAAGAAACAAAGTCCACGACTTTCACGTTTCCGTAAAACGTGTCGCGAGAAAATTTGACGTGAACCTGAACACCATCACTCAATGTCATTGGCACGCTGCTGACTCCGGGCTGCGGAATCAACGTGCAGGCGGCAAAAACGACAGCCAGAAACAAGTGCTTGTTTGCGGCAAAAAATCCGGCGGATAGGAGCAGCAATCCGACCGCGACGGCCTGGAACGCGGCATTGACTCCCAGATAAGCCACCAGGAAAAACCCGGTCAGCGCAGTGCCGCACACGCTCCCAAACGTGGATAGCGCATAAAGGCCTCCCACGGTACGTCCGATGTTCTCAAACGCCCGCGCCGCGATCTTTACCAGGTAGGGCGAGACGCAACCCAGCAATACCAGGGAGGGCCCAAACAAAATCGAAGCGCTCACCAGGGCTCCGGTTCGAAGCCCCAGGGGAAGACAGAGTTCCAGTATCGGAGTCTTGATCCACGGCACGCTCAACACCGACACCCCGGCCGCGGCAATCAAAAAATACAGATTTCGCGCATCAGAACGCCGGTCCGCGAGGACACCGCCGATCCAGTAGCCACCGGCAAGTGCAATAAGTGTCACTGTGATCAGCGCGGTCCAAACAAACAGACTCACGCCGAACAACGGGCCAATGATCCTCGATCCCAAAACTTCGATCACCATGATCGCAGCGCCGCACACGACGGCCGTGAGAATGACGTACCCCGCGAGCCAGCGATTGGTGCGGATCGAAGGAGAAGAACTCATTGGAGCGAAACCCGTTCGAAAGTCATCAGCTTGCTGCGTAGACCTCGATTTCCTGCTCTCGGCCCTTCACGCGATGGCGCCCTTTGGGAACGAATCGACGCGCAATATCTTCTGGAAGCTGGGCAAATGTCTCGGCACTGATCAGCAAGTTGGTATCCAGATCCTTGTTTAACGTTTCCAGCCGCGCCGCAACATTGACCGCATCACCAATAATGGCGTACTTCATTCGCGTCGCACCGCCGAGGCTGCCGGCAACAACGCGTCCGCTATGAATTCCGATTCGCGCCTTGAGTTGCGGAACCCCCTGTTCAGTCCAACACTTCGCCAATCCGGTCTTGGTCCACTCATCGTTAAGACGTTCAAGCCGCTCCCGCATCGCCAAAGCACAACGAACGGCAAGCGGAGCATGATCACCGCGCACATGTGGAGCTCCAAACACAGCAAGAATTGCATCGCCGAGAAACTCGATGACACATCCATGGTGTTCGTCGATCAACATGTTCATTTGACCCAGATACTCGTTCAACATATCCATCAACTGCGCGGGCGGCAGATGCTCACATATTGTGGAATAGCTTGAAAGGTCGCTGAACAGGACAGTGACAACGTGTTCCGCACCGCCAAGCAGCGGCTGATCACGACGCGCAAGAAGCTGCCTCGCCACGTCCTCGCTGACATAGCGCCCAAACGTCGCACGAATGAATTCGCGCTCCTGCAACCCTTCCGCCATCTTGTCAAAATGGCGACTCATCAGACCGAACTCATCAACCCGCTCCAAACCCAGGCGAGTCGCAAGTTCGCCGCGTGAAATCGCGGCAGTCGCCGTAATGATGCGGGACAACGGTTGTCGCACGCTGTGAGCAACGACGATGGAGATTGCACCGAGCAAGACGACCGCGATGCCAAAAACTCCGAGAGTGACCCACAGGACTTCGCGCTTCATCACGTCGATGCGTGATGCCTCAACGTCGGCACCCACCAGGGCAATACTCTTTCCGGAACTGTCGCGAACCGGCGCATAACCCGAAAGCGTGAGACCGAATTCATCGCGATAGGGCTCGTTCTCTACAGAGGGTTTTTCAAACCCCTGCAGAAGAATGGGCAATTCTGTCGCGTCGTACTCCTCGCCGGGCGTCGCAGCCTGGTCGTTCTTGACGAAATCAACAAGGAAACGAAGCTTTCCGTTTTCACCGGTTGGGCGCAGAACGTAAATACTCTGGATGTCCGCGTCGATCGCCGCGGTTGCGGCAAGGCGCGCGCGCAGTTCCGTGTGAAAAGGCGTTTCCTCGGTTGAGTCAACCGGAACAGCGGCAATCCGGTCGGGATTCATCGACGAAGCCAGGCCGGTAACCGTAGTCACCAAACGCTTTTGCAGGTGCTCGATTTCAGAGCGCACGCTGTAGCTGTAAAAGATGACCGCGATCAACAGCAGGGAAACGGCGACCGCGCCGCCATAAAGTCCGGTCAGGCGAATATGAAATCGCTGCCAGGCCCGCAACTCGCGCAGCGGAACCGCCTCCCCGCCCTGCATCGCGTTTTTCGCTGCCTCGCCTAAAATTGAGGGATGTTCCATGACGTGCGCAGGTGCACCCTTTTTTTAATCATAGAGTTGCGTGAATCGCGATGATTACGCCCCGATCTTTGCTCGAACCCCAGGCGAAGCTGATGTGCCCGGTGTGCCAACCACGCAGGGCAGCGCCGGAACCTGGTCTGCCAAATTCTTCGCACATCGCGCCACCCGAACCTACGCGAGGTTTGTCATCTTCTTATAATTTGACCAACCCTTCAATCCACAGAGCCAACCCTCACGTTTTTATGCGGCGATCCGATTAATCAGGACAACCCCGGCGGGAAAAATTTTATGCGACATACGTTCACTACGGTGCTTGCAGCACTTGGCATGGCGGCGGCGCTTGCAGCCCATGCCGAGGTTTACGAGTGGCAAGACAAGTCGGGCAAAACGCATTACGGAGATCGCCCTCCGGTC
Source organism: Proteobacteria bacterium UBA6921 (assembly GCA_002450895.1). Lineage (GTDB taxonomy): Bacteria > Pseudomonadota > Gammaproteobacteria > SG8-11 > SG8-11 > UBA6921. Next base: position 55,532 of record DKAR01000086.1, on the reverse strand, counting down.
GATTCGCAAACCGCCGATACGGTCGATGGGGTCGGGGGCGCGAAGAAAGGCACGGGCACCAAATCGACGGGAAAAGGCGATGACGATCCGCGGGCGCGCGCTGCACAGGAACTGGAGCGCAATCGCAAACAGGCCGCAAAGTCCGAGCGCGAAAAAAAGGTGGTTGCGTGGCGCTGTGATGAAATGGTTCAACAGCGAGCCACCGCTCAGGAACAGTACGACAAATTGCTGAAGACGGACCCGAAAAAAGCCGCTGTGTTAAAAACCGACATCGAAAACTACGACGAGACGATGGGCAAAATTTGCAAGTAAGGACCATTTGACGGGTGTTCCCCGCCGCACGCCGATCGCGCCGTTTTACTTGACCACTTTCAGGCTACTGACTTCCGGCACCGGAAACCGCCCGTCGCCGTTCTTGAGCAAACTGATAAATTCCTGCAACGGCACCGGCGCACTGAAATAAAACCCCTGCACCTCACCGCAAAGCGCCATACGCAAGAATTCGAACTGCTCCTTCGTTTCGACACCCTCTGCAATAACATTGATCTTGAGTCCGCGCGCCATGACGATGATTGCGCCAACGATCGCCGCAGTATCCGCATCTTCGATGACATCACGAACGAACGCTCGATCAATTTTCAATGAGTCGATCGGCAGCCTTTTTAGGTAGCTCAGCGACGAATAGCCGGTACCGAAATCATCCATCGATACGGTGACACCTATCTTCGCGAGAATTCCGAGCAGCGTCGCCGTTTCATCAAGATTCTGCATCAACAGACTTTCAGTCAGCTCGAGATCCAGCATCTGGGGGTCGAGACTCGCTGCGCGCACTGCCGCGCGCACAGTTTGCGGCAACGAATCCTGGGAAAGCTGGCGACCCGAAATGTTTACGGAAACACGGACCGCTGGAAACCCTTCTTCAGACCAGCGCTTCGCATCCGCGCAGGCGGATTCCAGCACCCACTGGCCGATTGGAACAATCAGACCTGTATCCTCCGCCAGAGGAATAAATTCATTCGGAGGAATCATGCCCAGCTCAGGATGACGCCAGCGAATCAACGCCTCGGCGCCAGTGATAGCGCCGCTCACTGCGTTGATCTGCGGCTGGTAATGCAGTACGAATTCATTGCGATCGAGCGCCTGGCGAAGACTGGTTTCCAACGCCAACCGTCGCGCCGACCGCGCATTGAGATTATTCGTAAAGTGGCGATAGCAGTTTCTCCCCTGTTCCTTGGAGAAATACATCGCGGTATCAGCATGCTTCAGCAACTCCTCCGGAGTGCGCGCGTCAGTCGGATAAATCGAAATGCCGATACTGGGCGTTACATAAAGCTCGCGTCCTGCGACGCGAACAGGAGTCGACAATCGCTGCAGGACCTTTTCGGCAATCTTGTCCACGTCACTGATTTCGGCAACGTTTGACATCAGTACAACGAACTCATCCCCGCCGTGCCGCGCCACGGTATCGCCAGTGCGCAGCGTCTCGACCAGCCGACGCGACACGACACGCAGCAACTCATCGCCGGCGTCATGGCCCATCGTATCGTTGATCAGCTTGAAGCGATCCAGATCAATGAACATGGTCGCCAGCAGGCGTCCATGGCGGTCAGCGTCCGCCATCGCCTGCTGCATGCGCCGCTGAAGTTGAGCGCGATTGGGAAGGCCGGTGAGCGTGTCGTAATTCGCCAGAAAGTGCAGTTGTTCCTCGGATCGTTTTCGCTCGGTCACATCCTGCACGATCGCCATGAATACCGCGCGATCCTCAAAGCGGGACAATTGCAGGCGTACTTCGACCGCGTAGCGTGCGCCGTTTCGGCGGCGAAACACCGTCTCGTAACTGACAATTTCCTGTTCACCGAATCGCAACGGTTTGGACAGTGTTTCGAATTTCTCGCGCGTGATATCCGGTTGAATTGCGTCCAGCGTCAGGGTCTCGATCTCTTCGTGACTGTAACCAAGATTGACGAGCGCGCCGCGACTGGTCTGCACGAACCGAAGCGTCGCGGCATCGAAAATATAGATTTCGTTGGACGAGTGCTCGAGAATCCGGCCCAGCCGGGCGGAAAGTTCTTCGGCACGCTTGCGATCGGTGATGTCACGCAGCACCGCGGTGAAGATATGCCGATCCTCGGTTCGTACCTCTGACACGGAAAGTTCCATGGCGAAGATGGAACCATCTTTCTTGCGCGCAACCACCTCGCGAAGGGTGCCGAGCACGCGTCGCTCACCCGTCTGCAGATAGTGCGCAAGGTAGCCGTCATGAGCCGAACGGTACGGCTCGGGCATCAGTATCTTAACGTTCTTGCCAACCACTTCACCGGCCGAATACCCGAACATCCGTTCCGCAGACTGATTGAAGGTCTGGATCGTTCCATCGGGACCGATAGTGACAATGCTGTCCGCGGCATAGCGCAGAATAAGCTGCAGCATTTCCCGGGAGTCCGAAAGCGCAATTCGTCGCGCCCTCAGCTCCACCGCTGCGGCGTTCAGGGCATTTTGCAGATATTCGAGCTCTGAAACCCGCGACTTTTCCGGAAGCGTTGCGCCAGAAAAGTCGTCAATTCGCGAAGCAAAGTCGGTGGCATCCCGCAGCGCGCGCAGTGGCCCACGCAGAAACATCCAGATAATCCCCACGGTGAGAACAGTTGCCACAAGCACCGCACCGACCGTACCGACCACGACGCGTTGGCGGGCCGCGTACACATCATCCCGCGCGTAGTTGATTTCGACCCACCCGAGAATCGAGCCGTTTCGAATCGGCGCGAAAACGCGAAGCACACCCTCCACAATTTGCGACGACATTGCCTCATTTGCAGGAAAATGAAATTTTTCCATGTCGAAAACAACTTCAACTTCGCCGTCGCGCTTGATGATATTTGCTACTGCGTACCCATCCTTTTCCAGAACGCGAACGATTTTCACATTGGGATATTCGGCAACTTCGAGCGCCGATCGCTCCAGACTCGCGAAATCAGAGGCGACAAGGTCCGCTTCCGCGGACTGGGCCAAAACGCGCGCAATGGTTTCCGCGTGATTCCGAGCCGAAGTCTCGGCGGCGGCAATTTGCTGCGATGCGACGTAAACACCGTGCGCGGAAATTACAGCGGCCAGCAAGATAACGGCCAGCAGACTGAGCTGAAACGTAAGCGAGCGGTACGGAATACCGCGTACGCCCTTTCCTATGTTTGTGAGGTTGGTTTGCATCGCATCAATTCGCGCTCTCGTGGTTCCACCTGGTCAGGCCTACTGCTCCGGCACGTCGCTGTGCACGTAGTACTTGTCGAGGCGGAGTTTTTCGAGTCCAGCATAGTCGGTAGCGTAATTGGCCCGAACCGGTTCTTCGATGGTGGTGGCCTTAAGTACAGCCCGGCCCTGGACATCCTGCGCCATCGACAAAATTGTTTGAATGATTTTCTCCCGCACGGGTTCCGCAACGCGGGGATTCGCGGCCAGCGGATGTGGCGCGACACCATCAGTTTGAAAAATAATCCGGAGCTGGTCGCGAAGGTGCTCGGGTTCCTTGTTCAGTGTCACATTGACACCGCCGCCGGCGGCTACCTTTCCGAGTAGAACATGGCGGTACACGTTCGCGTGGGTCGTCACGTAGACCGGATTGAAATCGATGTTCGCCACTTCTTTTAGGGTGGCTCGCATATGAAGCGATGCGCCGAACGCATTGGGATGGGGAAACGCGATATCTTTGCCCTGCAGATCGGAAAGTTTCTTGATGCCGCTGTCGGCGCGAACCACAAGCACCCCGCTCAGTTTGTGCGAGCCATCGCGGACCAGCGGGATATAACCCAATGCGCTCTTCAGGGTGACCGCCTGATACGGATTGATGAATACAAAATCCGCCTTGCCCGAGTAGATGTAATGCTCGAATTCGGAGAATGTGGAGAAAACTTTCAAGTCGAGTTTGACCCCGGATTCGCGCTGTAGACGTTCTACAAACGGAGACCACTCGCGGTGGACCGTTGCTGGCGGCAATCTGGGCACGATGGCGAGTGTGTACTGGCTGGCCTCACTCGCCGCGTTGGAGGCAGAAATCCATCCGATCGATACGAACACTGCCAGCAAAATAAACAGCAGCAAGTCAGGAAATTTGTATTTTTTTTGTTTCATGAGGAATCCCTCTCTTGGTCTCGTTTGACACGACGACGTGAGCGATCCGCAGAACTGAGGAAACGTGCGAACCCCAGTGGCAACCCTGGTGAAGGTTTATCGACATTGAATAGGCGAACTTGTGCCGGTTCAGGCCCCCAGGTAGCTTTTTCGCACCATCGGGTCGTTGAGCAGGTCCGAAGACGGTCCCGCCAGGGTGATCGAACCGCTTTCCATGACATAACCCCGCTGGCTGATCTCGAGTGCCCGCTTCGCGTTCTGCTCGATCAGCAACACGACCACCCCTTCCGCCGCGACATTTCGGATCGTCTCAAAGATTTTTTCCACAAGAATCGGCGCAAGTCCCATGCTGGGCTCGTCCAGTAACAGAAGTTTAGGCCGGCTCATTAACGCGCGCCCCATGGCCAACATTTGCTGCTCACCACCGGAAAGCGTACCCGCCTTTTGAAGGCGCCGTTCGGCAAGGCGAGGAAACAACTCCAGGACCTTTGACAGATCGGCCTGAATACCCGGTCGATCCGTCCGGGCGTAGGCACCCATTTCGAGATTTTCCAATACGGTCATTCGACTGAAAATACCCCGGCCTTCAGGCACCAGCGCCAAACCGCGACGCGCGATATCGTGTGTGGCCATGCCGGCAATCGGTGCGCCATCAAACATCACGGTCCCTTGCGCCGCAGGAACAAGCCCGCAGATCGCCTTCAGCGTTGTCGTCTTGCCGGCGCCATTGGCGCCAATGAGACAAACCAGCTCACCCGAGTCGACATGCAGATTGACGTTCTTGACGGCCTTCACCCCGCCGTAATGGACGGCGAAGTCCTTGATCTCGAGGAGGCTCACGCGACAGAACCTCCCAGATACGCTTCGATCACCTTGGGGTCGCGCTGAACGTCGGCAGGAATGCCCTCGGCGATTTTTTTTCCGTAATCCAGCACCGCGACTCGATCACAAAGATTCATTACAAGCTTCACGTCATGCTCGATCAGTAACAAAGTCACCGGAATTTCCTTGCACAGTCCGGAAAGCAGCTCCGCGAGCGCATCCCGCTCCGTGGGATTCATGCCGGCGGCCGGCTCATCCAACGCAACGAGTTTCGGTTCCGTGGCGAGAGCACGCGCAATTTCCAATCGCCGCTGGTCTCCATACGACAAATGCTTGGCCAGCAACGAGGCTTGCGAACCAATACCGACGCGATTCAGCAATTCACGGGCGCGCGCGCGATTGTCCACTTCTTCACGCCGCGTAAAGGCGGTTCGGAACACATCGCCAAACACCGTGCTGCGCGAACGACAATGTCGCCCAACCTGAACGTTCTCGAGCGCCGTCATGTTGGCAAACAGGCGAATGTTCTGAAATGTTCGCGCCAAACCGTGCGCGACAATCTGGTGGGGCCCGCGTCCGCGCAATGAAGCACCGTCGAACCGGACATCACCGGACGTTGCTTCGTACAAGCCGGTGAGAACATTGAACAGCGTTGTCTTGCCCGCTCCGTTGGGACCAATGAGCCCGAAAATTTCGCCAGAATTGATTTGCAGCGACACGTCAGAGAGGGCAATCAACCCGCCAAAATGCTTGCTTATGTTTTCGGCGACCAGCAGTGGCGCAGCGTCGGTCATGGGTTTTTACCGTTGGCTGTCGTAAACCGACGCGCGTTCCTGGTCCAACACCGCGTCGTCAGCCTCGAACTCCCGCGCGCGGCGTGTCGACGGCAGCATGCCCATGGGACGGAACAGCATCATGATCACCAGTGCCATGCCAAACAGAAGCAATCGCAAATCCGAGGGATCAACGATGATTTGCCCAAACACGGCGCGCTCGAATTCGCCGATATAGCGCAATGCTTCGGGCAATACCGTAAGCAGCACGGCACCCAAAATAACGCCGGCAATGTTCCCCATGCCGCCGAGAACCACCATGCACAAAATCATGATCGATTCGAGCAGGTGAAAGCTTTCCGGGCTAACGAACCCCTGAAATCCCGCAAACAACCCGCCGCTCAAACCGCCAAAGGAGGCGCCCATCGCAAACGCAAGCAATTTGACGTTGCGCGTGTTGATCCCCATCGCGGCGGCCGCGACTTCATCCTCGCGAATGGCCACCCACGCGCGCCCCAATCGGGAATCCTGCAGTCGCATGCAGACAAAGATCACCGCAATCGTCAGCGCGAGGAACAGATAGTAAAGAAGATATCCTCCCTGGAACTCAATTCCGGCCAGCGTCGTCGTTTGGTTGAGATTGACACCACCGATACGGATCGGGTCGATCAGATTGATCCCTTGGGGTCCGTTCGTCAGATTGAACGGCGCGTTGAGATTATTAAGAAAGATGCGAATGATCTCACCGAACCCCAGTGTGACGATGGCGAGGTAATCGCCACGCAGGCGTAACGTCGGCGCACCCAAGAGCACGCCGAAAAATGCGGCGAGCAGCGCGCCGAAGGGAAGTACAAACCAGAACGGCAGGTGCAACCCGAAATGGGGCGAAGACAGTAACGCGTAAACGTAAGCGCCCACGGCGTAAAACGCGACGTAGCCGAGATCAAGCAGGCCCGCGAAGCCAACCACGATGTTCAGCCCCAGCGCCAGCATGATGTAGATCAGCGTGAAATTCAGCACACGGACCCAGGATCGGCCAAGCCCCATATCGACGAGCATTGGCAACACGGCGAGCAAGATGGCGACAGCCGCGAATGCGGCCCACGCCACGCGGCGGTCTTTTTTGGCGAGCGTCAGGAATTTCTCGATTGCGGCCCGCATGGACTAGGCACGATCCACAACACGCTCACCGAGCAACCCGGATGGGCGAAATACGAGGACGAGAATCAGCACAAAGAACGCAAAGACATCCTGATAGTGACTTCCAAGGAATCCGCCCGTCAGGTCACCGATATATCCCGCGCCGAGACTCTCAATAACACCCAGCAAAAGTCCACCCAGCATCGCGCCGGTGAGATTCCCGATTCCACCCAACACCGCGGCGGAAAATGCCTTGAGCCCCAGCATGAATCCCATGTAGTAGTGCGCAAGCCCGTAATAGGCGCTCACCATCACCCCGGCGATGGCCGCAAGGCCCGAACCAATGACGAATGTTGCCGAGATGATCGAATTGATATTCACACCCATCAGTCCGGCGACTTGCGGTGACTGCGCCGTCGCCCGCATTGCACGCCCCAGGCGGGTCTTGTTGACAAGAAACACCAACCCGATCATCGCGCAGGCTGACAAGACGATGATCGCAATTTGAAGGTTGGTTATGGTTGCGCCGCCGATATCGTAGCGGGTGATCTGCAAAACTGGAGGAAAAGGAATGTATTGCCGTCCCCAAATCAGCATGGCGGCGTTCTGCAGAACAATCGAGATTCCGATCGCAGTAATCAACGGTGCGAGTCGCGGTGCATGACGCAAGGGCCGATAGGCCACGCGTTCGATGGAGTAACCCAATCCCATGCAGACCGGGATCGCCGTCAGGACACCGGTCAACACGATCATGACTCCCGGCATGTCCACGCCACTTCCCGCCAGGGCGCTGACGACGGCGAGACTGACCATCGCACCCACCATGGTGATCTCACCATGGGCGAAATTAATCAGCTCCAGGATTCCATAGACCATGGTGTAGCCGAGCGCGACCAGCGCATACACGCTGCCCAACACCAGACCGTTAATGACTTGTTGGAGGAAAATGTCCATGGATACGGCGTTAATCGGCAAAATTGTGCGACTGCTGTAACGGCGCCGTCGCGACGAAGCGTACATCAATCGCCGCGTCGCCGCCCGCTATCCACGTCACGCACCCAAGACCGATCGGCCTGTGTGCATTCCGAAAATTACTTTTTGACAGTCTCCAGCACTTGCCACTTGCCATCCTTGACCTGATACATCGTCACGGCGCCTCCTTGTACATCACCTTTCGCGTCAAAACTGATTTGTCCGGTGACACCCGTGAAATTCACCTTCGCAAGTTCAGGCATGTAAACGGCGGGATCCGAAGAATTCGCCGCTTTCATCGCGTTGATCATCGCCCATGCGGCATCATAGGCGTACGGTGCGTACAGCTGGATCTCACCGTACTTGGCCGTGTACTTGGTTACGAAATCCTGTCCGCCCGGCATTGACGATACAGGTACGCCCGGCGAAGACGCGATCACACCTTCGCCGTCGGTACCCGCGATACTGAGGAAGTCTGCCGTCTGCACGCCGTCGCCGCCCAGGAACTTGGCCTTCAGGCCGAGCCCCTTCATCTGCTTCACCATCGGCGCGCCTTGCGGAAACATACCGCCAAAGAAAATCAGATCGGGTTTCTTGCTCTTGATCGACGTCAGAATCGCGGTAAAGTCGGTGGCCTTGTCGCTGGTGTATTCACGCGCCACCACGTCCGCGCCCGCCGCTTTCGCGGCCGTTGCAACCTGATCGGCGAGTCCCTGTCCATACGCGCTTCGGTCATCGATGATGGCGATTTTCTTTGCGCCCAGCGCGGTGGCCGCATAATTGCCGAGAACCGCACCCTGTTGCTCATCATTGGTCATGACGCGAAACGCGGTCTTGTAGCCTTGCGCCGTATATGGAATGGCCGTCGCCGATGGCGAAATCTGCGGAATGTTATTGTCCGCATAAATCTTGGAGGCGGGAATGGTCGTTCCGGAATTCAGGTGGCCAATGACGCCCTTCACCTTGCTATCAACAAGTTTCTGGGCGACGACGGTTCCGGTGCGCGGATCCGCTTGGTCATCTTCGCTGATGATCTCGAACTTTGCTTTCTTGCCGCCCAGCATGATGCCTTGGGCGTTGGCTTCGTCGAACGCCAACTGGGCTCCATTCTCATTGTCTTTTCCAAGCGACGCTTGCGGCCCCGTCAGCGGCGCAACCGAGCCGATCTTCACCAACTCTTCTGCCCCCGCCGCTGCACCACCGGCGCCAGGCGCAGCTTCAGTTTTTGCGGCTTCTTCTTTCTTTCCGCAACCTAATGCGAGCGCGCAACCGAGCGCGATGATGAGGGGGCGAATCTGTTTCACGATGCGTCTCTCCTTATTGCGATTTGCCAGTGGTCGACCGAACCAACGAATTTGAATTAGTTTAGCGCAAGCCTGAAGAATCTCCCTGTATTGACCGCCGCGACGACATCTTCTAGCGTGAAACCCATGTCTGCGTCCGAGATTCAACATGCCGCTGAAGTCCTCCGCCACGGAGGAATCGTGGCGTATCCCNNCCACCGAGGCGGTGTACGGCCTCGGTTGTGATCCCCGCAATTCGGGCGCGCTTGAGCGATTACTACGAATCAAAAAGCGTGACCCGGCCAAAGGGCTGATCTTAATTGCGGCGGATTTCAAACAACTTGCGCAGTTTATTCTTCCACTCGATGCTGAAACTTCCAACCGAGTCCTGCCCACCTGGCCTGGGCCGGTGACGTGGGTTCTCCCGGCCCCGCCTGACGTTCCGCAATTGCTCCGGGGCGATCACGGTTCGTTGGCCGTTCGCGTCACGGCGCACGCCATTGCGGCATCCCTTTGCGCCGCGTTTGGCGGCGCGCTGGTTTCGACGAGCGCAAATATCAGTGCCGACCCACCCGCGCGGACGGCCGAGGAGGTGCGCTCGATTTTCGGCCCGTCGATTGAATTCGTTTTACCCGGCCCGATTGGGCCGCTGAGCCGCCCGACAGAAATTCGCGATGGCCGCACCGGGAATACCCTGCGCCACGGCTGATTCTGTGGCTTATTCCTACTTCTTACTTAAGTAATAAAACATGATTACTTCCGCTCCGGCAGGCCGATTGCTACCTTGATCTCACCCCCTCCCAAACCCCTTGTTACTAATTAGGGCCGCTCACCTCCCCCATGGTCGCGGCCCGTTTTTTTTGGCGCCCCCGCTCCAATTTCGTGTACCCTTCTGAGCCGTGTTTTTTCCCCGAGGATGAAGGTCATGACCGCTCCGGACATGAATGCCGTCAAGAGCTACCTGCTTGATTTGCAGGACCGAATTTGTGGCGAGCTCGAACAGGAAGATGGCAGCACCAAATTTGCAGAAGACGCCTGGACACGCCCCGGCGGCGGCGGCGGTCGGTCGCGCGTCATGTCGGGCGGAAGCGTATTTGAACAAGCCGGCGTCGGCTTTTCGCATGTTCACGGGGACAAACTTCCTGCGTCGGCAACGGCGCACCGCCCGGAACTGGCCGGCCGCAATTATCACGCGATGGGTGTTTCGCTGGTTATCCATCCGCAAAATCCGTTTGTCCCGACATCCCACGCCAATGTCCGGTTTTTTATCGCCGAGAAGCCGAACGAAGCGCCGATCTGGTGGTTCGGTGGTGGATTCGATCTGACGCCCTACTATGGTTTCGACGAAGACTGCGCACATTGGCATGACGTCGCAAAACAGGCGTGCGATCCGTTCGGCGCCGACGTCTATTCACGCTATAAAAAATGGTGTGACGAATACTTTTTTCTACGCCATCGCGATGAGCCCCGCGGCATCGGCGGTTTATTCTTCGATGACCTGAACGAGTGGGGATTCGAAAAGAGTTTTGCGTTTCAGCGCAGCGTGGGTGATCACTACATCAAGGCGTACCGCCCGATCGTCGCGCGTCGCAAAAAAATACCGTTCGGCGAGCGCGAACGCGACTTTCAGCTCTATCGTCGCGGACGCTATGTTGAATTCAACCTGGTCTATGACCGCGGAACACTGTTCGGATTGCAGACCGGCGGACGCACGGAATCCATTCTGATGTCGCTGCCACCGCTCGTGAAGTGGCGGTATAACTGGAAACCCGAGCCAGGCACACGCGAAGCGGATCTGTACGAGAAGTACCTGAAACCGCAACATTGGGCGACCACCTAGTCCAAGCGCACTTCAGCACGCGGATCACGCCATGCCGGTCCGGAAAGCGAATGTCGTTCGTATCGTCGGTGGCATGTGGCGAAGCCGGAAAATCTCGTTCCCTGATGCTCAGGGCCTGCGCCCGACGCCCGATCGCGTGCGCGAAACGGTGTTCAACTGGCTGCAACCCGTCATCTCCGGAAGTCGCTGCCTCGATTTGTTTTCCGGCAGCGGCGCCATGGGGTTTGAAGCCCTGTCGCGCGGGGCGCGCGAAGTCGTGATGCTGGATGTCGATGCGCAGGTTGTCGCGGCCCTGCGCGAAAATGCCAAGTTGCTGCAGGCGACCGGCGCCACGATTCTTCGAATCGATGCTCTGGAATACTTGCGCCCAGGTTCGCAAGACGCAACTTTTGATATCGTCTTTGTCGACCCGCCCTACCACCATGACCTGGTCAACCCGTGCCTGAACGCGTTGGTGGCGGGAAATTGGTTGAGCCACACCCCGCAAATCTTCATCGAAGCGGAGCGCGAACTGACCGCGTTTGATCTTCCGACAGGACTTTCGCTGGAGCGCAGCAAGACCGCCGGACAAGTAGGATTTCATTTGGCGCGTGCGCCGGACTGACGGCGCACTGCTACACTAGATCGCTATGAAAAAGATCGCTTTGTATCCCGGCACGTTTGACCCTATTACCAACGGCCACTCCGACCTGATCCAGCGCGCTGCGAAACTCTTCGATAAAGTCATTGTTGCGATCGCGGCAAATCCAAACAAAAAACCCTTTTTTCCGCTCGAGCAACGTGTCGAGCTGGCCCAACGCGTTTTGCGAGGGCACAAGAATGTCGTTGTAAAAGGGTTTGATGTCCTGCTGGTGGAATTCGCACGCCGGGAAAAAGCGAACGTCATTTTACGTGGCCTGCGCGCCGTGTCGGACTTTGAGTACGAATTTCAGCTGGCCACGATGAACCGCCGCCTGGCTCCCAAAATTGAGACGATGTTTTTGACACCCGCGGAACAATACGCCTACATTTCTTCCAGTCTTGTCAGGGAAATCGCGGCCTTGGACGGCGACGTCACGCCCTTTGTACATCCCAATGTGAAAGCTGCGTTGCGCCAGCGGTTCAGGTAAAATTCGCAAAGCTCAATGTTGTTCAGGACTGTTGTATGGCCTTGCTGATTACCGACGAATGTATCAACTGCGACGTTTGCGAACCCGAGTGCCCCAACGGCGCGATCTCCCAGGGCGATGAGATTTACCTGATCTCCCCGGATAAGTGCACGGAATGCGTCGGCCACTTCGACACGCCGCAATGTAAGGAAGTCTGCCCGGTCGATTGCATTATCACCAACCCCGACCGCGAGGAGAGCAAGGACCAGCTGTGGGACAAGTACCGGCAGTTGGTCGGCCAAACTGCATAAGGTCCGCGATGATTTCGAAACAAGGCCCTCGTGAGGGCCTTTTTCATTTTGGGGGTAGATATATCGTGACGCGCTTATTGCTCGCGATCGCCATGCTCGCCCTGGCCACCGCGCCTTCGGCAGCCGAGAAAATCGGCGCCTTCGCGGTCGCCACTGCCAATCCGCTTGCAACGGAAACCGGAATTTCCATGCTGCGCTCCGGCGGCAATGCATTTGACGCAGCCGTCGCGATCGCCGCAACGCTTTCGGTTGTTGAACCGGTCAGCTGCGGATTGGGAGGGGGCGGGTTTTGGTTATTGCACCGGGCAAAGGATGGCGCGGATATTTTTATCGACGCGCGTGAGGCCGCTCCCGCGGCGGCTCATCGCGACATGTATCTCGATCCGAAAGGGAATGTCATTCCGAACTTGTCGCTGGATGGCCCGCTCGCCGCTGCTATTCCCGGAACTCCCGCCGCCCTGGCGCACATTTCCAAACGCTTCGGAAAGTTACCGCTCTCCCAAGCGCTCGCGCCGGCAATTCACTTCGCACGCGGGGGTTACAAAGTTGAATCGTTCTTCAATCAAAACGCTACGTCGCGGCTTGCTGTGTTGCAGCGATGGCCCGGCGCAAATTTCTTGCTTGTCGAAGGACACGCCCCCGCGCCGGGTTACACGCTAAAACAACCCGACCTCGCCGTCACACTCGAAGCGATTGCCAAGAGTGGCGCGATCGGCTTTTACACTGGGCGAATCGCGACGCAACTGGTCGACGGCGTCCGAAACGCCGGTGGAATCTGGACCCTTGATGATCTCGCGAAGTACCAACTAAAAGAACGTGAACCGGTACGTGGACAATTTGGCCCGCTCAAAATTGTTTCGGCCCCTCCGCCTTCGTCGGGGGGCATCACGCTCATCGAAGCGTTGAATATCATTCAGGGAGTTCAAAACGTAAGGCTGGAAACGCCGCTGGGAAAGCACGTCATTGTCGAGGCGCTGCGCCGCGCTTATCGTGATCGCGCCGAATATCTGGGCGACCCGGATTTCATACTGAACCCAACGCAGAAGCTGCTGAGCTCGCGCTATGCCGATGGACTTCGTGCCTCGATTCAAATGGATCGGGCGACACCCAGCGCATCGTTGCCACGTGCGACAGATTCGCCCCAGGGAATGCAAACCACTCACTTCTCCGTTGTCGATGCGGATGGAAACCGCGTGGCCGCGACGTTTACACTGAATCAGACGTTCGGAAGCGGGTTTGTTCCCCCGGGCACCGGCGTCATCCTCAACAATGAAATGGACGACTTTTCGGCAAAGCCCGGGGTCCCGAACAGCTTCGGACTTGTTGGTGCCGCCGCGAACGCGATCGCCCCGCGAAAACGCCCACTCTCCAGCATGGCGCCAACATTTGTCGACGGACCCGATGGATTCGCCATTCTCGGCACGCCTGGCGGGAGTCGCATTATTTCCATGGTATTACTGGGCATCCTTGAATATGCCCGTGGTGGGGATGCAGAGGCGATCGTGGGAGCGCCGCGCTTCCACCATCAGTACTTGCCCGACACGGTCGTGTACGAAGAGGGCGCACTCACCCTCGATGACGTCGCGGCCCTTGAGCAGCGCGGGCACCTCATGGAACCCGCCGCGGCGCCTTATGGAAACATGCAGGTCGTTGTTTGGAAACAAAAGACGCATTCCATTACCGTGGCGAGCGATCCGCGCGGCCATGGATCGGCAACGACGACGCCTGCGCACCAGAAATCACCATAAATGGGGGTCCAATTTTCGCGCCTTACCCATCAAAGTAGTCAGGCTTTTCTTGCTTGCGGCCCTTAAGCTGATTGGATAGACTTTCCCGGCCTTTGAAATGCCTTCCGGTGGGGGAGGAGCAACACAGTGACGCAATGGAGAAAACTATGACGATGAGCGTGTATGTACTGGTGCCGGCGATCCTGTTTCTGGCTCTGATCGTGGTCACGACGTTTCTGGGAAGCGTTGGCGTAGATATCGTTGCGCAGCGCCGCACGAACGCCAAGTAACCCAAAAACAGAAAAATAGATTTTTGATTTCCAGTTGGATAAAAGCCCGGTTCGCGCCGGGCTTTGTTGTTTTCGAGATACGAAAATGTCCGAGCCCGAAGATTCACGTCATCTAGTCAAGTTTCTGCTGACATCGGCAGGTTGCCTCTTCATTGGTACCGTCCATGGCGTATTGCAGGTTATTCACCCGGTGCGCATGTGGCTCGACTCCATTGGCAGCCCGTACGGCGGCCCCGGCCACATGATCGATCCTCTGGCGCACGCACATATCAATACCGTGGGTGGCGTTGTGATTTTCCTGATGGGGGCGACGTATTACCTTTTGCCACGCATGCTCGGGCGCCCGGTGTATTCGCGGAAACTCGTCAATCACACGTTCTGGTGGACGACGCTTGGTATCGCGGGCTTTTACTCCACCTTGCTTGTATTCGGAATTTCCGAAGGTATTTGCCTTCTGGAAAATCCCGAGTGCCTGCCCGAAATTCATCGCTACTACGGTCCTGTGATTTCGATCGTAGCGACCGTCATGGGCATCGGGTTTTGGGTATTCTTTGCGAATCTGTTTTTCACCGCAATCAAACGCAAATGATTCTGGAGTGCGGATGCCCGGAGGCGTTTCCTGCATGGGACGCCGTAGATATCGACCTCGGCGCGCATCCAGCCCATATCCTTCCGATGCCCACGCTGTTTCATATGCCCTTGGCATACAGCCTGTACGCGCAACGGCAGCGGGCCGAAATCACCGCACTGAACCTCGAAGAAGACTGGCCAGGTGTTGTTTTCGCTCAAACCGGCTTTCTGCGCGGACGCGTGGTTGCGCTCCTCAAATCCGCCCAGTCCCCTTCGCGATTCGTAACGTGCCTGCCGGCGGAATTTAAGGCGCGCGTTCGATTGCACGCCGGCGGAATTGGGACTGTTCGCCACACTGTTCGAAAAATCCAATCCGAATTGCTGGATGTTGGGCGGATGCCGAAAGAACTTCTGTTAGCGCACCTCACCTGCGAGCGTTGCCAGGAAAAACGCGGCGGCGACAAGATTCTGGTTCTACGCCGCTACACGGACAGCAGCCGGCTCCGCAAGCGAACCGGGCACTGACGAAAATTTTTCCAATCGGCGACGAGAGTCCTTCACGCAATCCTATTGAAATCAACCTTTTTTGATTGGGGCGCGTTGAATTATCACTTGTGGCAGCTATACTCACGCCGGTAAAATATTTCTCTGGATTCACGCAGCTTTCGACGTAGTTAGGTGGACGCGGAAACCCGGATTTACCGGTGCACATTCAGCCTAACTTGTTGTTCAATAGAAGTTAATTCGGCAGAGCAGATGTCAAAATTGAGTAGTGACAAGCGTTATGTGAAGTTGGTTCACGGGATGGCCGATCGGCTGTCGATCGACGTGAACGAAGCGCATGCGCTCGCTCAATCGCTGCAACAAAGCGAACCGAGCAAGGACGATGCGGAAGGTCCGCTGGATGCCCTTGAACTGCTACTTGCGATCTCCTTGACCGCCCAGATACGCGGCGCATCAACGGATGCACGTTTTCGCAAGCTAAAATTCCTGATCCGCAATAACAGTCCACGTGCGGTCAAGCTTGCAAACTCCTGGGCTGATCAAGAAATCTCCTTCGACGATTTACTCGCCGCCATCTAGGTACCGCGTCTCGGCGGATCGGCTTCACCCCACCTGTTAACTTCTTCCACCATGTGCCGATAGAGACGGCGCGAGCGTGTTAGGGCGTTCGCACGATACTAAGAACGAGTGTTGGTTGGCACTCCAATAATAAATTGGGCTCGATAGTCATGCGGGAAATGCACGCAAATTGGCGGCGTTACGCCATGCGCTTTGCGCAATCGGCAATTTCAGTTTTCCTAATTTTTTCCAGCTTAAGCTGGGCCAATCCGATGACCGATTTTCCACCTGAGCGCATATCGGGAGTCAAAACAATTTCTGCGGAAATGCTGGCAGCGCTGTTGATCAGCGAGTCGCCGCCGGTTCTGATCGACTCGAGAATATCCAAAGGGCGTCACAGTGGCTCGATCGAGGGGGCACGCCCGCTTCCCGACAATGAAACCAGTTGTGCATCACTGAAACGAGTTGCGCCGGATGATCGCCGGCCCGTCGTGTTCTATTGCGGCTCGGACAAATGCGGACGCAGCGTGAATCCCTTGAGAGTGGCGCAAAACTGCGGCTACTCCAACCTGATTTGGTTTCGGGGCGGCTTCAAGGAATGGCTTGATGCCGGTTTCCCGTTTATTCCGGCGCATCAAACAACGCCGTTTTAAAACCCATGCGCCCAACGGTCATAGACAAAATCAGCATTGCGATTGTTCTGACTGGATTGTTGGCAATGGCCATGACCGTGGCGGTTGCAGCGAACTTCAAACGCTCCGTCTATGCAGAGGTTCGCCAATTACTTAGTCAGTCTGTGGCGCGCGAATCAGGACATCAATTGCGGGGGCTCGCTCACGATTTGAGTTCTCTGGCTTATGCCCTGCAAGCGGAAACCGAGTTTCAAACGTCATATGCCCGAGGAAATTCCAACGCGCTGGACGGCCTTCTGCGTCGCCAGTTCCAACGATATTTCGCGAATGAAGGGATAGTGCGGCTGCAGCGAATCGCCGTATACGACACGAATTTTGAAATTTTAGGACTGGCCACTGACCCATCGGCGCCATCGGAACACAACGTTGCGTGCACCGGTCTTGCAGCGACGGCCAACGCAAGAACGGGAATTGATCGACTCCGCTCCACTTCGGAATTGTGCGTCAATCGCGGTCGCGTGTACTTCGCGGTCATTGCTCCGATCGGCGGCTTGCGCCCAACAGGATATGTTCAACTCGAATCAGATCCGGTCGCGGCGCTGGCGTCTCTCGAATTCGAGTTAAATGCGCCCATCCGGATTTCCGGCCCCACGGGGCAACCGATGTGGCAGTCCGAAAATTGGCCCATCGAGTCGGGAAGTCCTGACAACATCATCGGAAACCTTTCACTAGCAGGACCGATGCAGGAAGTTGCCGTGGATATCAGTACTGCGCGCGATGTTCGGGATATTCAGAATCACTTGAACTTCATGCTTTACACGCTGCTGGGCATCTTTGCCTCAGTAACATTGGGTGCCGCGATAATTGCGCGAAAGGCAATCGTTCGCGCTTTTGTTGTGCCGCTGAAGGCGCTTGAAAATCACATGCGATATGTTCACGAGGATCGGCGCCACCTTGGGGAACAAATTGCAGTCCAGGGCGATCCAGAGGTTCAGCAACTGGCCGCAACGATCAATTTCACTTCCAATGAATTGCGCAATCTCTACGGAACGCTCGAATTCCTGGCGATCACTGATCCGGAAACGCAGCTTCCCAATCGATTGCAGCTCGGGGCGAGCATCGACCAGCTCATGTCCTTGTATAAAGATCGCCAAATCGAATTCGCGCTCATGCTGATTTCAGTCAGCGAGCCGGGCTCTGCAAGCAACAAGCCCGATCAGAATGCCGGCAACCGACTCGTAACAATGGCGGCGCAGCGGCTCCGGGAATGCGTGCGCACAACCGACGTTGTTCTTCCATTGCGCGCTGTGGAACTTCACTCAAACGTGGACAATATTGTGCGCCTGGATGGCAACGATTTCGCGATTCTATTGCCCGGTGCCGGCGATCAGGAGGCCGCGGCAACGGCCGCCGCGAACATTGCGCGTCATTTGAAGACGCCCGTCATTGCCGGAGATATCACGTACGCATTCGACGTTAACATCGGTGTCGCGATTTACTCCGGAAACATGACAAGTTCAAACCAGCTGATCCAAAACGCTGGATACGCGCTTGCAGAAGCAAGGCGGCGAAGTTGCGACTCTCATGTATATAGCCACGAGCACCCTTACGCGACGATTCAACGCTACGACCTGGAAAGGGATCTGCGCGAAGCCTTGGCCCGCCGCGACCTTCGGATGCTGTATCAGCCGCAGGCGATAATAAAATCAAGAGTCATACACCGGGCTGAAGCCCTTATCGATTGGAACTCCCTGAAGCGCGACCAGATTCCGCCAGACGAACTCCTGCCGCTCGCGGAACGGGCGGGGATTCTTCTGCCACTGACGTACTGGATGTTTGAACAGGCCATTCGGGATTGCCGCGATTGGCAATCCACAGGCTTACCCATTGGCATTACCGTCGACGTTGAGCCCCGCTGTTTGCATGACCCTGACTTTGCAGTTCGCATTCTGGCCTTGCTGGATCGGTATCAGCTGCCAGGAAACTCGCTGGTTGTGGAACTCACTGAGCGAGGGCAGCACGGCCAACTCAGGCGTGGCGCGAACGCGCTACGGGCTCTGACGAGCGCGGGAGTCTGTATTTCCGTTGATAAATTCGGAATGGGATTCCCAACAGTCGCCGAGCTCAAACAGCTGCCGCTTTCCCAAATCAAGATCGACAAACAATATGTGCTCGGGATGCCTCACCGCGAACGGGACGCCACGGTTGTCCGGGCGGGCGTTGAAATCGCCAGGCGGCTGGGGCTGCAAATTGCCGCGGAGGGTGTCGACCTGGACTCCCATTGGGAAACACTCGCATCCCTTGGCGTTGACATTGCGCAAGGCGCCCTTGTTGCGCCACCGATGAACGACGCCGCGCTCGTCGCATGGGTCCGCAAACTGGCCGATACGCCAGCGACTTGGGGGTCGCGCTCCGCCGCAAATTGAAAACTGGACCACTGTTCAGACTTGTAAATCTTTTTTAACTTCGCCGCTGATCCACTTCTCACCTGAAACGCGCTGCCGTAACTTACGGCATCTTCGACATTAGCCTGTCTGTCGATCAATAAGTAGCCACTCAATCAGCGACGCGAGGATCCGGAATGAGCGCTGTGCTGCTGAAGTTCAAAGATCATTGCCAGCGATGGCGCCAGGATAACCGCACGCATAACTATCGCGGCCGCGCCAATGTTCTTGGATACCTTACGACGCGTTACGGTGTCGATGCAGTCAAGCGCCACAAACGCTGGATCGTCCGGGCCTTGAACAATGCGGAAGGAATTCACGTCGTAGAATAGGATTGTATCCAGATTGCGCCGTCACGAATCTCTGCAGTCTCCCTGCGTAGTGACTGCCCGGCGCACGGGCCGTAAACGCAATATCCGTCAGCGATGCGGAACTGGGCAAAGTGCATGCTGCACTGGATATACAGCCCATCGAAGCTCATGAACTGATCTTCTTTCCAGTTGAGCGTAATTCCCGTGTGCGGGCACGAATTGCGATAGACAAATGCGCTATCGCCCACGCGCACAGCGAAAATTTCCTTCACCCCACCGTCATTCTCAATTTGAAATCCCTTTCCGGTTCCCTCCGGAATTTCCTCGATTCGACAAAGCAGGCGCATGTCTAGTCGTTATCGCCCAGATCCGGAGCCCAGCCATTTTCTTTGGCGCGCGCGATGGCTTCTCCAAAAATGCGTTCATGCCGTTGTCTCAAATCGTCCGGCAGCCGGCTGACCAAATGGCCGAAGGGCGCCCATGCTTTGGACACCCGGTCGTATAAATCTTCGATCCGGATGTACGTCCAGCCAACACAGGTTTCGGTTTCCGGGATGATGCCGAACACTTGCGCGTCCCGGACCACCGTTCCGGTCGGCGTCATCCCCCCAAAAAGGTCAGCGTCCAGTCCCACATAGGTTTCATTGCGCGATTTCGGCATAGATACTCCGTTTAATTTCTCAATGCGTGAACCGAAATAGTAATGCATTGCCACGGCAGTCCGGCATACCGAAATTTGAGGTCGACCTCAACAAACAGGGCACCTATGGCACAGGACGACCAGTCGGCAGGCGAAGTCGAAAAAATCAAGGCTCAGCTCACCCAGCTGAAAGAGTCTCACAAAGAGAAAGAAAAAGGGTGGCAAGAGACTGAAAACGCCCTGCGCCGGGGTATTTCGCGCCTGACCTTCGCACTCAGCGGAACCGACTCTGAGCTGGACAAGATTGCGGCCAAACTGCGTGACGCCATCCGCGAGAATTTCCGAACTGACGCCATACTGGACATCGTCGATGACATTGCGAATTTCGTAAAGGACTACGACGAACAGCGGGCCAGTTCGGCAAATGCCGCCTCCGCCCTCGCCCAGCGACTCCTCACCCAGCTGGCGCTCCCGGATGTCTCGCGCCGAAAAGCGAAGAAACTGGCACAGCGATTCGAGCAGGAGCCGGAATCCGGACCGCTCGAAACAGAGCTCGTGGAGCTTCTCAATGGCGTGATTGGCAGATCATCAGGGACACCGACTCCAGGCACCGGCCTGCTGGATCGCCTGTTCTCCGCGTTTTCGCGCCCCCCCGAGCCGTCGACCGAGCCATCCCGAACAACACACGAGCATGCGCGACAGCTTCTACTGTCGCTGATGCAACGGATTCAGGTCGCAGAGAACGATACCGCGAAAGTCCGCACACTCGTCTCACGACTGGACGCGACGTCCGATGCTGCAGAGTTTGACGAAATCGTTTCACAATACGCGGAGCTGGCCAACACCGCCCTGCGCGGTCCTGCGATCGCCATGGAGGCGCAGGGAGACAAGAACGTCACGCACATCGAGGAAGTCTTCATCCAGCTCGTCGAGGAACTTGCCGTCCCCGCAGAGTTCGTCGCCGAGGCGAATCGCATCAAGGAAGATCTCGCCCGCGAGCACGGGCAGGCAGATTTCGAAAATGCGTTCAAATCGATCGTCAACCTGGTCACCTCGATGCGAAGGACGCTGGTACAGGAAAAACTGGAGCTGCAAGAATTCCTTCAACAACTGACCGTGCGCCTGCAGGATCTCGACAAGCATCTGGGCGGTACACAGGACCAGCAACAGACCTGGGCGGAACAGGGACGCAAGCTCGAAGCCGCTGTGCACAGCCAGGTCAAGGACATCAAAACGACCGTGCATGGCGCGTCCGATCTCGACCAGCTGAAAAATGTCGTCAGCACCCGACTCGACGATTTGCAGAAACATCTCGACGAATACCAGAACAATGAAGTCCGCCGCCAGGAACAACTCGCCACCGAACTGGCGATCGTCAAATCACGACTTGTAAACGTGGAATCCGAGGCCGATCAACTGCGGACCCGGCTCAAGGACAAACATCAGCAGGCGATCATTGATCCCCTCACGAACACCCACAATCGCCTCGCCTACGATGAGCGGGTTGCGGCGGAAGTCGCGCGCTGGAAACGCTATGGCAATCCTCTCGCCATTGCGGTGCTCGACGTGGATCACTTCAAGCAAATCAACGATCACTACGGCCACAAGGCCGGTGACAAGGCATTGAAATTGATTGCCCAGGTTCTGAATGAGAATCTGCGCGAAACCGATTTCCTTGCGCGGTACGGCGGTGAGGAATTTGCCGTGCTCGTTACCGAAACATCAGAAGAAGGCGTGGCGGGTGTCACTGAAAAACTGCGCCGGGCGGTGGAAGAATGCAAATTTCACTACGCCGGAAAAGACGTACCCATCACGATCTCCGGCGGATTCACGATGTTTCGTGAGGGCGACACCGCAGATACTGCGTTCGCACGTGCCGATGGCGCCCTCTATCGCGCCAAGGAAAAGGGACGAAACCAGATCGCCCAGGCGTGACGCGCTACAATGCCGCGGCCTTGCAGTACGCAAACACGATATCGCCGACCGCGATCCGCATTTCGGCCAGCGACCTTCGCGTGACTGTCGCAACGAGCGGTGCCCCGATATCAATCACCAGGTCCACAATGCCGCTCTGAGTCGCGATGTCGCGAATTTCCTGTACCTTGCCTTCCAGCACATTCAAAACGCTGAACCCGGACTCGATTCGGCGCGTCGCAATGCTCACGTTACGGGACAAAATATGGACTCGCACCGTTTGGCCGATGTCCGAACGTCGGTACGGAATTAAAAGGTGTTGCCCCGAAAACTCGACCGATGTCAGATGATTCTCTTCATCGTGCCCGACGACTTTCGTCCAGAGCACACAACCGGTCTGGTCTCCACCATAGGAATACTCGTGCAAATTGATGAGCACGTCGTTGATCGAACCATGCGCGGCGATGGCTCCGGACTTCATGATGACCATCTGGTCTGAAATCTCAATAAGCTCGGGTATCGAATGGCTGACCAGCATCACCGGAATTTGAAACTCGTCGGCGACCGCGCGAATCAACGGAAGTATTTCACGCTTGTGCGCATTGCCGACCGAGGCGAGCGGCTCATCCAACAGCAGCAGGCGCGGAGCTGACAAGACGGCGCGGCCAAGCGCGATCCTTTGTTGTTCTCCGCCAGACAGGCCGCCGACGGCGCGTTTTAACAACGGCCCCAGGGATAACGCTTCAATAACACGTTCAGAGACAATGCCGGCCTCTCTCAGACGGGGCTCACGGGACGCAAATCGCAGATTACCCTCGACGCTGAGATGCGGAAAAAGGCGCGCATCCTGAAACATCAATGCGGCGCCCCGCTCCCACGGCGGAACAAACAACTTCCGTGCGTCATCCTGCCAAACCGTGTCACCGATGTGTAGTTCTCCGCGAGCCCGCTCCAGGCCTGCGATGCAACGCAGCAATGTTGATTTTCCTGCGCCTGAATCTCCCAGTATCCCGATAACGCCGTTCAGCTCGACATCCAAGGCTGTATCCAGCATGAAGTCGCCGCGGCGCAAACGAAATGAAGATTCAAATCGGTTCATGCGGAAGCTTGAACGGGACGCTGGTTCAGAACGTACACAATAAGTAACACGGCAAACGAAAACGCCAGCAGCCCGGCGGACAGAACATGCGCGGTGGCATAGTCCAGCGCTTCGACGCGATCGTAGATCACGATGGAGAGCACCTGGGTCTTGCCGGGAATGTTCCCACCGACCATCAGGACAACACCGAACTCGCCCAGCGTATGTGCAAATCCCAGGACAATTGCGTTGACGTAGCCGCGCCGGGCCAGAGGAAGGGAAATTCTCCAGAACGACTCCATGGGCCGACTTCCCAGAGTCCAGGCGGCCTCCAGATACCGTGAGCCGTTCGCGACGAACGCATTCTGCAGCGGCTGAACCACAAACGGCATCGAGTACAGCATCGAGGCCACGACGAGTCCCGTGAAACTGAATGTCAGCGCTGAACCCGCAACCTGCTGCCAGAGACCACCGACAATGCCGTTCGGGCTCAACGCGATCAGCAGATAGAATCCAAGGACGGTGGGCGGCAACACCAGCGGGAGTGCGACGACAGCTTCGATCGCCGGTTTGATGCGCCGCCGTGTATGCGCGAGCCACCACGCCAGGGGCGTTCCGACCACCAGCAGCAGAACCGTCGTGATCGTGGCCAGCTTCAGCGTCAAAACAACGGGTGCAAGATTCATGTTATCAGCGAGTGGCCGTTGGGAGGTTGTAGCCGGATTTCTTTATCTGCGCGCGCGCTGCATCGCTGCGCAGAAATTTGAGAAACTCCGCCGCGGCCTTGGCGTGCGGCGCGCGCCGCAACAANNGCAACAACACCGCGTCCTGATACAAAGGCGCGTGAGATGTCTCCGGAATTTCCAGAACATTACCGCGTTCGGCTTCGCCAAACGCCGAGAGCTGCGCCAGCGCAACAAAACCCGCCTGCGCATTTCCGGTGGCGACAAACTGAACGACCTGTCCAACGTTTTCTCCCATCACCCATTTTTCGCGCGTCCTGTCGGCGACATGGAAATGATTCATTACTCGTTCGGCCGCTCTGCCATAGGGCGCAGTGCGCGGATTCGCAATCGCAATAAATCGGATGTCCGGCTCCAAGAGTTCATGCAAGTCCGGCGACACTCTTTTTCCCTTGCTCCACAGAACGAGCCGGCCCACGGCATAGGTAAAACGCGTTCCGCGCACGACGTGCCCCAATTCCTCCATCCGCCGCGGATAGTCCTGGTCCGCAGCGAGAAAGACATCAAACGGCGCGCCGTTGGTGGTCTGAGCGTACAATTTTCCGGACGACCCGGCGCTGATCAGCAGTTTGTGCAGCGTCGTGGCTTCAAATTCTTTCTGCAATACTTCCAGAGTCGGCGCAAAATTTGCTGCGACTGCAACGTTGATCTCATCTGCCGGCGCGAGCGCCGGGAGCAGACATGTCAGCAACACAAATTGAAGTCGCGCGGAGGTCATAACGTGGCATTGTTTGTTTCGCTCTATCATACTAGCTAAAGGGAAATGTTTGTCCGCGACGGAATTGCTCTTGCCCGAATGAATAACGTTCTGACCAGCCTGAAGGAATGTACGGGACTCACCGAATCCCGTCTGGGCGTGGCTTTGGCGCGCCGTGCCGGTCTTGCCCCGTTCAGCGCAAGACGAATCCACGCCTGGCGCGACGGTTCCGACGCAATGCCCGGATCGGTCGAAAGGGAATGTGTCTATTGGCTGGTGGAGATTTGGGCTGTTGAGCGCGCGAACTGCGGTGCATCACGACTCTGGGAGGTCGACTGCAAATTTACCCGAATGCTGGATCAATTTACGATTGCGGAACTGATGGCTCTGCTACGCGATCGCGCACCTCTTCGACGTCCCACGAATTAGCAAACTGCCTGGCGTGGAATCACGCCACGTTCAGTTGCTTGTCCTTTGCCGCGTTGGCGTTTTCATCTACCGGGCAGTTGACCGGAAGCCGGATGGTAAACGTCGTGCCTTTGCCGGGAGTACTGCGCACGCCGACGTCGCCGCCCATCATGGACACGTAGTGCCGGCTGATGGCCAGGCCAAGTCCGGTTCCGCCATAGCGCCGCGATATCGCGGCGTCGCCCTGCGAAAAGGCCTGAAACGCCGCACGAAGCTGTTCTTCTGACATTCCGATTCCGGTGTCGCTGACGCTGAATCGAATGCTCTCCTCGCCGTTTACGACCAACTTTTCAGCGCGCAAGGCAACAAAGCCGTCCTCGGTAAACTTGGAGGCATTGCTCAGCAGATTCAGCAAGGCCTGCCGCAATTTGGTGACGTCGCCGCGAATGGAGCCAATTGACTCCGGGCAGTCGATCGAAAGCTTGTTGCGATTTCGCTCAACCAACGGCTGCACGGTTGCCACAATATCCTGCACCATTCCACGCACATCAATCGGCTCGACGAACAGCTCCATTTTTCCGGCTTCGATTTTTGAAATATCCAGAATGTTGTTGATGACGTCGAGCAAATGTTTTCCGGCGGTTTTGATCTTTTGCAGATCGGGAATCGCCTCGCTTTGCCCGATCTCCATGGCTTCTTCCGCCAGCATGTCGCTGTAGCCGATAATCGCATTGAGCGGGGTACGCAGTTCGTGCGACATGTTTGCGAGAAAAACCGACTTGGCCCGATTCGCGTGCTCCGCCTCGTCCAGCGCGTGCTCGACCTTTTTCTGCTGAATCATCAGCGCGTCCAGCATGCGATTGAAAAAACGCGCCAGTGATGAGAATTCATCGTTTCCGTCCGAGTCGAGGCGCAAGTCAGTCTTACCGGCGGACACCTGGCGAGTCGCATCCACAAGCGCATTCAAAGGCCGATGGACAATGACACGAATTGCCCACATCAGGAACAGACCGAAAACTGTCAGCGCAATAACGATCGTCACCAGGGTCGTATCGCGTTGTCGGCTGGCGATGGAGCGCAATGGTTCGTGATAGCCAGTGACCTGGATGGTACTCGCGACACCGGGATTCGACGGCAACATGGCGGGAATCCCCCGCGTGATCGCCTCCAGTTCCGGCGTGAATTCGCCAACCAGGTATTCTTCGTTGTCCACCTTGATCTTCACCGCCTTGAATCCGACAGCGGCGGCGATGCTCTTCAGGCTTTCGCGAAAACGGGGATTATCCAGACTCGTCGTATACAGAATTGCGTTTTCAACGCGAAATGCCAGCAGGTCCGCCTGATCGGAATAGTCCGCACGCAGGCGCAACTCTGCCGTGCTGAGATAGATCAGTGCGGCAACGACGATGACCGGAATCGTGATCCACAGGACGAGCGCCGAAATGCGTACGGCGATACTCTCTTGCCAATTACGACGCCAGTCATCCTCGACCGTAATTTTTTTCTGTTCAGTCACCGGAACCCCAGCCAGCGAAGAATCATCACCATGGGGCAGTAGTTCACCAGGCCCGCGACGTAGAGGGCGATGGCCGCGAGCCATCCTACATACCAGTAGCCATCGGGAATTATGAAGAACGTCGGAACGAGTACGAAGGCGAACGCGAGCCGCATTCCGCGTTCCGCCTCGAACCGAAATCGATATTCAGTCGGGTCGCGCTGGGGATCCTGATAACTTGCGCCGTAACGCAACTGCGAAACGATGACGGGAATTCGATATCCGGTAAGTCCTTCCCATAACAGGATACTCACGTAAACGTATTGCAGCGGTTCGAGATGAAAGAACAGAAGCAGGACGAGTGCCGTTCCCAAAACAAATCGATATGCGCGCTCGGTCATGACAGTTTTGATTCTTTTCTCGTGTTCACGTGGAGACTTCTCTCAACCAGAAGGGCAGAACACCAAGGTGCATCGACGCCACAATCCGGACCCCTGTGCGGACGCCTTCGACAAACATCGCACCACACTCTTTTTTCGGCTTTTAGGGGGCAAGCTTTAAGCTAAGCACCTGATAAAACGGCAGGTATGTGGCGTTTTGACACGGCTGTGGACACGCGAGACTGCCGGACGAATAGACGCGGCGATATTCGTTAACTTGAAGCTACGCCGAGGGTTACAACGAGAAAGGATCAGCGGAAGCCGACCCAGCGCAGCGTGCCCACCATCGGGCAGTAGTTGACTAAACCTGACAGAAACAGGGAGATAGCAATCACCCAATTTACGAACCAGTAGTCCGCAGGAAGTGCGAAAAATGCCAGGGCCATAAAGCCCCCGAACCAGAGTCGCATACCCCGCTCGGCATCGAACTTGAAGCGGTAATTGGGCCGCGGTGGCGGGGAGCTTACGACGTCGCCCTTACCTGTCCGAATGCGCGCTGTCATGACGGTAATGCGGTATCCGGTCAATCCTTCAAACAGGAGGACGCTGATATACACGTATTCCAGCGGCTCCCAATGAAAATAGAGCACCAGCACCAGCGTGAATCCCAGAATGAATCGGTACGTACGTTCAGACATCGATTTACCGGCCAATGGCCTCAGATTACAAGTCGTCAACCCAGTATCGACCCGCGGCGGCTTAAGTTTAGGCCGGTGGCAAGCGGTCGCCGGAGCCAAAAGGGACAATCCTGACAGGCGTCACCCTTTCAATCACACTTCGGGTTTGGCGCTATTGAATGTCAGCTGTCGCTGAAACGGACTCTGACGAGACCGAGGGACTGTGCGCCGGGGCGACGCGCGATACGCCGTTTGGCTTCTGGCGAGCCGTGGCGGGCATGTCCTGCTTGCGAAGGTCCAGCCGGCGTGCGAATTCCGCCATGATGATGTTGTACATCTCATCACCCAGCGAAACGTCTTCGAAACCCTTGTCGATGTTCGGATTGTCGTTGACTTCAATCACGAAGACGCCGCGCTCGGTCTGCTTGACGTCAACGCCGTAGAGGCCATTTCCAATCAGGTTGGCTGCCTTGAGGGCAACTTCCACAACTTCTTTCGGCGTGTCCTCAATCATCCAGGTCTTGCCCAGACCCTCTTCAACGTTCCCCGATGGATTGTGTTTCACGATCTGCCAGTGGCTCTTGGACATGAAATACTGGCACGCGTAGATCGCTTTGCGATTCAGAACACCAATGCGCCAGTCGAACGGCGTGTACAGAAATTCCTGGGCGAGAATCAGATCCGTATCCTTGAAGTTGCGCGCCACAATTTCCGCCAGATTTCGCTCGCTTTCGGCCTTGAACACGCCGCGCGAGAAGGATCCGTCCGGGATCTTCAAGACGACCGGGTATTGCAACGAATCTTCCAGGGCCTTCAGGTTGCTCTTGTGAAGAATGACGGTTTTCGGTACCGGAACCTTGTTTGCGGTCAGCAACTCGGCAAGATAGACCTTGTTCGTACACTTTACGATGGAGTCCGGGTCGTCGATGACCACCATGCCTTCAGACTCGGCCTTCTTTGCAAAGCGGTAGGTGTAGTGGTCGATCTTTGTGGTTTCGCGAATAAACAGCGCGTCATATTCAGCGAGCCGCGCGAAATCTTTTCGCTCAATCAGTTCGACATCGATACCGAATTTTTTGCCGGCCTTGATGAATTTCTGTAACGACGCCGGACTCGAGGGTGGGAGCTTCTCTTCGGGATTGTGCAGGATCGCCAGATCATAGCGCGCGACGCTGCGGGCCCGGGAACTGCGCCACGGTTTGCTGAAATAGTGGTTCAAGGCTTCAACAAACGCCGATTGCTGCTCCGGCGCAATGGATTGCAACTGGATCGGGCGGATCGAAGAGATATTCCATTTGCCCTGGAACCGGAATTCCACTTTCAACAACGGACAACGGAATGTCGCAAAGATCTGCCGGGCAAGCTCCTGCAGCTCTTTGTCTTCGCACCGTCCGAAAAAGATCTGCAGTTCGAAACGGTTCTGTTCCGGCTGTGGCGCCGTTCGCTTCAGAAGGCTCTTGTGCACCAGCTCATCGAGGTCTTCGAAATTGAGGCTGTAGATTGCCTTGCTGGAAAGATCGGTCACGGTATGTACCGACGGGATGACTTTATGGCGCCGCGCTTCCCCCAGCAGGGAAACGTAGTACCCGATCGACAAGTAACGATAACTTCCACAGAAATTCAGGACCTTGATGCCCTTGGTCTTCAGAAAATCCGGTTGGGAGAGATATTCCTTGGCAGTCACGATGACCGCGTCAGGATAATGCGGCTGCCAGTCGCTTTGATTTTCGACAACAACGATGTGTGAAGTCATCCGAAACCTTTTTGATTCCCGCACCGCGCCAACCGCGCCGGTGTTTACTTCGTCCTGTTTTTCAAAATCAGCACAACTTTCTGCGCTGCCTTTCCATAGCGCGCCATCCGCTCAAAATCTTTTCTTGATATCGGCATGTTCATGCAGTCGGTCAAGACGCGGCCGCGATAATATGCCACGAACGGATCGTGAACATAAATGTACTTCTCGTCGAAGCCGGTCACCACAACCCAATGCGGAAACTTCTGCCGGTAGATCCGATACGAGCTTATAAGAATGATAGGAATTCCACCTTCATCAAAGAGTTTATGCACCTCGGCAACTTTCAGACCACCGTGGTGCACCTTGATCGGCAGTTTCTTAAGCTCGTCGAGAAAATCCTCCTGCGCCAATCGCATGACCTCTTTCTTGTCTGGGTCACGCACAGAATCCCGGAACAACGGCCCTTCGTCATTGACGTAGATTTCGACATCAAAATCCCGGTGATAGGCCGATAGCGCCAATCCATAGGGTCCACAGCCGCCGTGTCCCGAGGTCATGAAGATCGTCGTGGCCTCACGCCACAGACGAAGCTCCAGCTTGCGGTCGAGCACCATCGACGGTCGCAGGGCTTTCATGGCCATCATCAGCGCGGACGGTCCGCAGGTGAAATCCAGCGTCTGTTCGTAGTACGGCACCCTCATGATGTCGGATTTGAGCTGTGGCGCCAGGCACTTTTGGTAACGCAACGCGTCCGTGCCGTCCTCGTAGTACTTCCTGTGGGTACCGAACTGCTTGTAGCCGAGCTTTTTGAACAACGCGATCGACGGCACATTATCGATGCGGATTTCCAGGCGGATGAATACGCTTTCAAGATCCCGCGCGCGTTGCTCGGCAGCGCCTACCAGCTTCGAAGCAATGCCGTGGCCTTGGAATCCCGGATCGACCGCCAATGAATAAAGCCGCGCCAGCGATGTCCCTTCATTGAAAAGGACCATGATATAGCCGCGGATCACCCCGCCAGCTTCTTCGACCAGGGTTTCCGCATTACCTTCGGTCAGCAAGTGACGAAAACTGCGGCGCGTGATTCGATCCGCCGTAAAGCATCGATTTTCGATGTTCAGCAGGGTATCGAGATCGTCGAGCTGCGCGGGACGGATGACGCCTTCAACGGCGGTGACCGACGCGGGCGTCGGAGTGGGCTCAACGGCGGCTCTCATGATTTGGAATCCAACGACAATTGGGCAGCAGTGTCAACCCAAAATCGCCGCGTTCGTGTCATCAGTTTCCCACGGGCACCGCTGTCACTATACTTGCGCGAGTCTCGCGCCCGAGGTCGTCATGTCCGTCCCACAATTCGACCGCTATTACCGTTATGCGGAACTGACCGAACAGCTCCATGCAATCGCGCAGGGTCATCCTGACCGAGTTCGCATTCAATCCATCGGCAAGAGCCATGAGGGCCGCGACATCTGGTTGCTGACGGTGACTCGATTTTCGACAGGACCGGACCACGCCAAACCGGCGTTCTGGGTTGACGCCAACATTCATGCTGCTGAACTTTCGGGGTCCAGCGCTTGCTTATTTCTTGTTCAGTCCTTGCTGCAAGGCGATGGTTCGGATCCGGATATCACGCGCTGTTTGGACACCCGGGTCTTTTACATTTGCCCACGCATTAATCCGGATGGCGCGGAGTGGGCGCTTGCGGACGTCCCGAAATTGATTCGTTCCAGTACGCGGCCCTATCCGTTCAATGAGGAGCCGATCGGCGGCCTCGTCACGGAAGACGTCGACGGCGACGGCCGCATTCTGTCGATGCGAATTCCCGACCCCAATGGAAACTGGAAGATATCGGAACGCGAGCCGCGTTTGCTCGCACCGCGCGATCCGACGGAAACAGGAGGCCAGTACTATCGCCTGTTGCCCGAAGGCCGAATCGACCAATACGACGGGGTACTGATTCCACTACAACCCAAGAAAGAGCGCCTGGACCTGAACCGAAATTTCCCGGTGCAGTGGCGCGAGGAACACGAGCAGGCCGGCGCAGGCCCGTTCCCGACCTCGGAGCCGGAGGTCCGCTCGGTCACTGAATTCATTTCGGCGCACAAAAATATTTGCAGTGGCGTTGCGCTGCATAGTTACAGCGGCGTGTTGCTGCGGCCCTTTTCGTTCCGGCCAGACGAAGACATGCCCCCCGAAGATTTGTGGACGTTCCAAAAAATCGGCGCACGGGGGACGCAGGACACCGGGTATCCCGCCGTGTCGGCCTACCACGAATTTCGTTATCACCCGAAACAGGTCATTACGGGTGCGCTCGATGACTGGCTTTATGATGCGCTCGGGCAATTTGCGTGGACCGTGGAAATCTGGAGCCCGCAACGCGAAGCGGGCATCAAGGAGTACAAATACATTGACTGGTACCGCGAGCATCCGTTTGAAGACGATCTCAAGATGCTTGCATGGAGTGATTCGGCGCTCGAGGGCAAAGGCTACATCGACTGGTATCCCTACGATCACCCGCAACTCGGACGCGTGGAACTCGGCGGCTGGAACACGCTGTACGCGTTCTGGAACCCACCCCCACGCCTGCTTGAAAATGAAATTAAGCGCTTTCCCCGCTGGCTGGTCTGGCACAACCTGATCTCTCCAAAACTGGAGTGGGTTGAAGTTCGTGCGACGGCGCTCGGAAAGGATCTCTGGCAAATTCGCGCTGTTGTACAGAACACCGGATGGCTTCCCACGTATGTCACGAAGCGCGGTCTCGAAAAAAAGCTGACCCGCGGGGTCATTATGGAACTTGAACTGCCCGAAGGCGCAAAGCTGGAAAGCGGTGATGCGCGACAGGAACTGAAGCAACTGGAAGGGCGGGCGTACAAATCGACCTCGGCATTTGGCTGGGCTGGACAATCCGTGGACCCGACCGACGACCGCGTGAAAAGCGAGTGGACCCTCCGCGCCGCGGCCGGAGCGACGGTGAAGATTGTCGCCCGGCATGATCGCGCCGGAACTCTGGAATCTACGCTGCTGCTGAAGTAAGCGAGTTTCTGCGGAAAGCGCTACGAAACGAATCAGTGTTCCGATTCTGCATCCGTACCGGACTTCGACGATGCCGCGTCGATCAATCTCTTCAGCAGCGGCAACAACACCTTGAACGAAATCGGCTTGGGCAGGAACGAAACGCCAAGTTTTTCCGCCACGCTTTCGTTCAAAAGCGCACTGTAGCCACTGCACAGAATGATCGGAATGTCAGGCCGCATTTTGCGTACGGCGCGAGTCAGTTCGATCCCCGTATGTTCCGGCATGGTCTGATCACTCACCACGGCGTCGAATTCTCCGGGTGCCGCAGCGAACCTCGCGAGCGCCTCACGACTGTTGAAGAACACTTCCGTTTCAAAACCATGGGCATGAATCATTTCGCCGAACATCCGCGCGAGCAGTTCCTCGTCATCAACGATCAGCACGCGGCCGCCGCCCGTCATCGATATTTTTTCATCAGCAACGATTTCAGGAGCGGAGTTTTTGACTTCGGACTGAGTTCGGGCCATAGGAAGCAGGACTCTCATTGCGGTCCCCAATCCCGATCGGGATTCAACGATGATGTGCCCGCCCAGGTCATGGACAATGCCGTGCACGACCGACAGGCCAAGACCGGTGCCCTGCCCCTGTCTCTTTCCGGTATAGAACGGATCAAAAATGCGAGAAAGACGGTCGTGAGGAATACCCATTCCGTCATCGACGACCGCGAGTTCAATGAAGTCTCCGGCGAAATCAAGCCGACATCCCGCACAAACAGACTCGACGTTTTTCGCATCGCGCACGGCAACTTCGATATGACCGTGTTCACCCACTGCGTCCCTGGAGTTGATCACGAGATTTAGTATGACCTGATGCAGTTGAACGGGATCCCCGATAACCACATCACGCTCGGTCGAGACGCGCGTTGAAAAAATCAGGCTCGCTGGCAACGTCGGCGCCAACGTCCGCGAAATTTCCGTCGCGATTGCGCCGAGGCGGACCGGGACGTGAGAAATCTTTCCGACCCGAGAAAACGCCAGCATCTGCTGGACAAGGTCGCGACCGCGACTGCCCGCCGTAATGATCTCCCGAGCAAAGTGACTCACTTTTGAATCGGGCAGCACGTCGGATTGATTCAGCACCAGCTCGGAATATCCCAATACGCTGGCAAGAATGTTGTTGAAGTCATGGGCGATTCCGGCGGTGAGTTGGCCGATCGCCTCCATCTTGTGCGCCTGGAGCAATCGCTCTTCCAGCGCTTCGCGCTCGGATTCACTCTTTTTGCGCTCTGTAATGTCGCTCAATATCCCGAGAATCCGCGTCGACGGTCCGGCGTCGCCATCATTGGTCTCCGTTTGCGAAACGAGCCAGCGAATTGAACCATCCGGCATGACAACCCGAATCTCTCGAGAAGCATTGTGGCCCCGCAATTTGCCTTCGATGATTGTTCGGAACCAGTAGCGATCCTCCGGGTGTATGGATCGTTCCAAAACGGCCAATGCGTCGGGACCTTGTGGAGGGCAGTCACTGTCCAGCAGGCGATAGAATTCCTGCGATCCGTTGATTTCACCCGTGGTCAAATTCCATTCCCAACTTCCAATTCGCCCGACGCGCTGCGCGGCGATCAGTCGCCGCTCGCTCGCACGCAGCTCTTCCTCCATCCGCTTGCGGCCTGTAATGTTTTCAGTCGCGATAATGATGCCGGCAACTTCATCGCCCTCGCTTCGCCATGGCGTAATTGACCAACGCAACCAGTGGCGCGTACCGTCCGCCTGAATCCACAGGTCCTCGTCATTCTTCAATTCCTCGCCCGCCAGGCCGCGCTGGTGTATGCGCTTCCATCGCTCCGGAATATCGGGGTGAATCTCGTAGTGCGTCCGCCCGATTACGTCCGTGTATCCACGCCCGTAATCCTCCAGCCAGCGGCGACTGGTCGCGAGATAACGCATGTCGCGATCAAACATCGCGATACTTAATGGAGCGAGTGAGATGAAAGTCCGCAGCTGCTTCTCGCTGCTGCGCAGCGCTTCATAGGCGGCGGAAAAATCCAGGATCGTGCCGGTTCCGTCCTTTTTTCCGGAAGCAGTCATTCAAATTCCTGAGATGGAATGGGTGTGTTTTACCCCGAAGGCAACGGCACGGAGTGTCACAGTGTTCGCCTTGGTCATTTTATTGTCAAGCTCTGGTAGAGCGCGGTAAAACTGCGCTGTTTTTGGCTTAAGGAAGATCAAACAACAAGACTTCGGCGCCGTTCGCCTGCGAAAAAATCAACCTGCTCTCGCCTTCAACTCTCGCCCCGTCACCGGGCTGCATTTCGAGCTGATTCAATGAAATGGATCCGCGCGCCACGTGAACATAGAATCGTCGGCCGGCGCGCACGGGAAACTCGACCGGGTCGGCACGATTCATTCGCGCCGCATAGATAAGTGCATCCTGATGCAAATGCAGAGAGTTCGAGCGCCCGTCCGGCGATGCAACAACGCGGAATCTTCCATCCAGTTCCTCGTTTGAATAATTCTTCTGTTCGTATCCGGGCGCGATACCCGTCACATTGGGTTGAATCCAGATTTGCAGAAAATGAACCGGCTCGGTACTCGATCCGTTGAATTCACTGTGTCGAATTCCGGTGCCGGCACTCATTCGCTGTACATCGCCGGGACGAATCACTGATCCGTTACCCATGCTGTCCTTGTGTTCAAGCGCGCCACTGAGAACATAGCTGACGATCTCCATATCGCGGTGGCCGTGCGTCGGAAAACCCTGGCCCGGCACAACACGATCCTCGTTGATCACCCGCAGCGCGGAATATCCCATTTGATCCGGGTCGTAGTAGTCGGCGAAAGAAAATGTATGGTGACTGTCGAGCCAGCCGTGATTTGCGTGCCCCCGGTCGTTGCATTTTCGTAGTTGAATCATTCAGACATTCCTCGCGCAAATGATGTCGAAACCTTCAGACCGCCCAATCACCAATGCTAAGCTTCAACCGATTCACTGCATACGAGGCGAATCCTAGTGTTGGTTTAATGAACGTAAAATCGCGTTAATTCTTGTCTGGAAAGTGCCGATGGTTGCCTATAATTTTAAGGTACGGATCCTCCGTACGGGAGACTGATGATGAGCC
The DNA here is from genome assembly GCA_002450895.1 of Proteobacteria bacterium UBA6921. Classification (GTDB taxonomy): domain Bacteria; phylum Pseudomonadota; class Gammaproteobacteria; order SG8-11; family SG8-11; genus UBA6921. The sequence goes on along the minus strand of DKAR01000086.1, from coordinate 20,245 downwards.
CGGATCTGGGTGGCTTTTCAAGTTTTATCCTCGTCCTTGTCGTATTCGCCGTTGTTTTTGTCCTCGCTGCAGTAAAGATGGTTCCTCAAGGGATGGAATACACCGTGGAGCGATTTGGTCGCTACACCCGGACGCTGAGTCCCGGCCTGCATATCATCGCGCCGATCATTGATCGAGTCGGCCGCAAACTGAACATGATGGAACAGGTGCTCGACGTTCCGTCCCAGGAAGTCATTACCAAAGACAATGCCATGGTCACGGTGGACGGCGTGGTGTTCTATCAGGTGCTCGACGCTCCGAAAGCCGCCTACGAAGTCAGCAACCTGCACATTGCCGTGCTCAATCTGATCATGACCAATATCCGAACGGTCATGGGTTCGATGGATCTCGATGAGTTGCTGTCACAACGCGACAAGATCAATGCGCAACTGCTCGGTGTGGTCGACGACGCAACAACGCCATGGGGAATTAAAGTCACTCGCATCGAGATCAAGGACATCGCGCCGCCGCGTGATTTGGTGGATTCCATGGCGCGTCAGATGAAAGCCGAGCGTGACAAGCGCGCGGCGATTCTCGAGGCCGAAGGTCTGAAACAGGCCGCCATCCTGAAAGCCGACGGTGAAAAACAGGCGGCCATCCTCGAAGCCGAGGGCCGCAAGGAGGCCGCGTTCCGCGACGCCGAAGCCCGCGAACGATTGGCAGAGGCCGAGGGAAAAGCGACGACGCTGGTATCGCGAGCGATTGCGGAGGGCGACATTCAGGCGGTGAATTATTTCGTCGCGCAAAAATACATTGATGCTCTGGAAGCCGTAGCAAGCGCCAACAACCAGAAAGTGATCTTCATGCCGCTGGAGGCCGCGAGCGTGATTGGGGCGATCGGCGGTATCGCCGAAATTGCCAAACAGAGCATGAACAAGGACGGCGGAACGGCGCGCACGTCACCGAAACCTATGTAGCAGTCCGAGATCATTTGGGAAGCCCCGAGTACAGGTACGACGCATGAACTTTGTCTTTTGGCATTGGTGGGTTCTGGCCTTGGCGCTCGTCGTCCTCGAGATCCTGGCGCCCGGCACCGCGTTCTTTATCTGGATGGGCGCGGCCGCGGGGCTCACCGGTGTCGTTCTCCTGCTCGCCCCGACATTGGGCTGGGAGATTCAGTTCGCCATATTTTCAATCGTGTCGGTCGCAAGCACGCTGGTGTGGCGTAGCTATTCCCGAAAAAAAGCGCCGGTTTCGGACGAGCCCTTGCTGAATCGGCGAGGAGAACAATACGTTGGCCGCGTGTTTACGCTGGAGGAGCCCATTGTAAACGGGTATGGAAAGCTCCGCGTTGATGACACCACCTGGAAGATTGAGGGTCCAGACCTCCCCGCCGGAACCCGCGTTCGCGTCAGCGGTGTCGACGGAACCATTCTAAAAATCAGCCCAGACCCCCAGTAGCCGCCATCTCGATCCGTGCCCCGCCAACGCGTTCCAGCGGAAAGGGTGACAGTCGCCGGTTTTCCCATTGACGGATCCCGTTCAGGCTGAATAAATGTCGGCTCCAGAAAATGACATGTACCCCCAAATCCGGGGGACTGCGTAAGACCATTAGGGGGAGAACGTTCATGTTGAATCCTTTCTCGCGATCCGCGATCTCCGTTAGCGGGCTGCTTTCCACAACACTGTGGTGTACTTCGGCTCTGGCTGCCAGCCAGGTCGACGAATACATATATTCAGCGAACCAGGCCGCACATAACCTGTCTGCCTACCGTATTGATGCACAGTCTGGCGCGTTGATCCCGTTGCGCGGCGCGCCCTATGCGACCGGAAAATTTCCTGTATCCGTCGTCGTTTCACCCGACGGCCAGTTCATTTACGTCGCCAACCAGGGATCGGATACGGTTTCGGTGTTTCATCTCAGCAAGTCACGCGACGCGCTGGAGCAGATCCCGGGCTCGCCATTCGCAGCAGGACACTATCCCGATGCAGTTGCGATGACGCCGAACGGAAAATTTGTCTTCGTTGCCAACGAGGATGCAAATCTGATCAAGGTGTTTCAGGTCGACAGCGCAACCGGCGCGATCAAGGACACCGGCAAAACCGCGCAGACCGGCGAACATCCCATATCAATCTCTCTGACTCATGACGGACACTTTGCCATGGTGTCCAACTTCAACGGCGACAGCGTGATGAGTTATCGCGTTGATTCAGGCAGTGGCGATTTGACGCCGGCCGGCGATGCCGTCGCAACTGACGAACATCCGATCTACATCGGGATCACGCCGGATAACCACTATGCCTACGTTGCCAACTACGGCGGAACCACAGTGTCCGGCTTCAGCATTGACCAGAGCACGGGCCGACTGACACCGGTTCCCGGATCGCCGTTCGTATGCGGTGCAAAGCCTTACTCCGTCACCGTCGACAAGAATGAAAAGTTCGTCTATGCCGCCAACTGGATTGGGCATGACGTTACGGCGTTTTCGCTGAATCCGGCCACGGGCGAATTGACGGAAGTGAAGGGCTCGCCGTTCAAGACCGATTGGTTCCCGTACGCCGTGGTGGTTGACGATACAAATCGCTACACCTATGTGGCGAACAATGGCGCGGCGGATATTTCCGCGTATCAGATTCGTCCGGATGGCACGCTGCAGCAAATCAAGGGATCACCGTTTGCTTCTGGTGACGGCCCCTACTCGCTCGCCGTGGCGCACGTCTCGAAGTAGTACGCCCGCATCTTGCGCGACAAATAAAAAACGCCGGATGGAGTTGACGCTCCATCCGGCGTTTTTGTTTGGTACGTTACTTCACTTCGATGGTGATCTTCTTGGACATCACCGCCGGGTTGTGCGGCGTGTGGGCGCCATCGCCAAGAACCAGCTGCAACGTATGCTTGCCGGGTGCAAGTTTGACTTCACCCTCGGTCTGCGCCTTGCCGAAATGCATATGATGTTCGTCGTTTGGCGGAATCGGCTTGTCCATTGCGGCCAGATCGCCGTCAATGATCAGGTGATGGTGACCGGTTCCGTCCTTCATCGTGCCGGCCGGCGCCAATTCCATTCCTTTGATCGCGAACATCACCTTGACGGGGCTCGACACGACATCGCCATCCTTCGGCGACACGATGCTGACTTCCGCGCCGGCGGGTGACGGCGACGCGGCTTGCGCACCGACGCAGATTCCCGACAGCATGACCATTGCACTCATCTTTACCAACAGAGCTTTATTCATTGATGTTCTCCTCAAGTCAGCCCACCCAACGTGGCGCTGCGCGTCCGGGATGCTATACGCTGCCGCCCAACTAATTAACTCATCTTTCATGTGCCTTCTATTGGGCTGTTACACTACGCGCGCTATCCAATTCGCCTGAATCCCATGACTGCCAAAAGACCGGTCTTTTTTGCGCTGTTCACGCTGTCCGGCTTTTCCGGACTGATCTATGAGTCGATCTGGACTCACTACCTGAAGCTCTTTCTCGGGCACGCCGCCTATGCGCAGACGCTCGTGCTCGCCATCTTCATGGGGGGTATGGCCGTGGGTTCCTGGCTGTGCTCACGATATTCCGATCGCTGGAGCAATCTCGTGGCGGCATACGCCCTCGTCGAGGGTTTGATCGGTGTCGCCGCTCTCGCTTTTCACACGATCTTCGTCGGGTTTCTGGGACTTTCCTATGACACGTTAATTCCGTCGCTGGGAAATCCGTCCTCAGTGGTCGCCTACAAGTGGATCACCGCCGCCCTGCTGATCCTGCCCCAATCCATCCTGCTCGGCATGACGTTTCCGTTAATGAGCGCGGGCATCATGCGGCGCTTTCCGGATCACCCGGGCGGTACGGTCGCAATGCTCTACTTCACCAACAGCCTGGGCGCAGTGTTCGGCGTTCTCGTCAGTGGGTTCGTACTGATCGGGACCGTTGGCTTGCCGGGCACGATTCGAATTGCCGGCGTCATCAATATTCTGCTCGCACTCACCGTGTGGTCACTGACTCGCGGGTCGCGCGAGCCGGCGCTGAAAATCGATACGCAACCGGCCAGCGACCGTTCCGCATCCAGAACGTCGCTGTTTCTTACCATTGCGCTGCTCACCGGCGCGGCGTCATTTATCTACGAAATTGTATGGATCAGACTCCTGAGCCTGGTATTGGGCAGCTCCACGCATGCATTTGAACTCATGCTGTCAGCGTTTATTCTCGGGCTTACCCTCGGTGGATTGTGGATCAAATTCCGAATTGACCGCGTCGCGAGTCCGATTCGCACGCTGGCTCACATTCAGATTGTCATGGGCGGGTTGGCCCTCGCGACCCTCCCCGTCTACTCGCAAAGCTTTGAAGCGATGGTGTGGATTCTCGCTCGCGTCTCGCGCGACGAAACGGGATACATGCTGTTCAATCTGGGCAGTCATGCCATCGCCGCGGCAGTGATGTTGCCTGCCACCTTCTGCGCAGGCATGACACTTCCACTTCTCACTTTTATTTTGCTCAAGGCGGGACACGGGGAAAAAAGCATCGGCCGTGTGTACGCGGCCAATACGGTCGGCGCAATTGCGGGTGTGTTTTTTGCGACGCACCTGGGCTTGCCGCTGCTGGGCGCAGTAAACCTGCTCACGCTTGCGGCAGGAATCGATATTGCGCTCGGCGCTGCGATCATCTTTGTTTTTCTAAGCCGCGAGCCGCGGAACATCTCTTTCGCGGTGGTCGCTGCCGGTGTCTGTAGCGTCATTGCGACGGTTAGCCTCTTTCACATCAGTCCCGTCAAGATGACCTCGGGCGTTTATCGCTACGGTCGCCTCCCGGATGAATCCGCAATCGTTTCGCTTTTTCACCGCGACGGCAAAACGGCAACGATTGATGTCGTATCCGACAAGATGGGGCAACACGTCACCATCAGCACAAACGGCAAACCGGACGCATCGATCAACATGCGACCGCCCACCAAACCCTCGCCGGACGAAAGCACGATGATTCTCGCCGGCGCGCTTCCCTATGCGATTCGACCCGCATCTCAAAACGCCGCCGTCATTGGATTCGGATCCGGGCTTTCGACACGCACTCTGGCAAGCATCCCGTCGATCCAGAGCGTGGATACCATCGAAATCGAGTCCAAGATGGTGGAAGGCGCGCGACATTTTCTTCCGCGCGTGGATCTCGCCTATCTCGAACCCAAGAGCAAGATACACATTGACGATGCGAAGACCTATTTCTCCACGCACAATCGGCGCTACGACATCATCGCATCCGAGCCGTCAAACCCCTGGGTCAGCGGTGTCTCCGGCCTGTTTTCCGACGAATTTTACCGCCTTATCACGCGCTACCTCTCACAGGACGGTGTGCTCGTTCAGTGGATCCAGGCGTACGAAATCGACATCGAGCTGATTGCATCCGTCGTGAAAGCACTCTCCCGCCATTTTCCGAACTATGTTTTGTATGCAGCCAATAGTGACGATCTGCTTTTGATTGCCAGCCCGGGGGATGCACCGCTGAATCCGTCCGCGCGACTGTTTGCCATTCAGGAAATGGCTGAAGAACTGGCACGAAATGGCATCCAGGGAATGACCGACCTGAATCTGCACAAAATCGGGGACAGTCGCGTTCTGCAACCCCTTTTCGACTCTTACGACGTGGCGGCAAATTCCGACTACTTTCCGATCCTCGACACCCGCGCCGCAATGAGCAGATTCATGAAGCGCGGCGGCAGCGATTTGTTGCGACTGATCGACGTGGGGATTCCAGCCACGCGATATCTTGGCGCTGCGGAACCGGAAAACAATTCCAGCCAATACACACCCACGACATTTCTTCCGGTCTCGGATACGGCGTTTGCGGCAACATTGTTGCGCGATTACGTGCTCTACGGCCGCGTCGATCCGCAATTCGGCCGCCTGGCCAACGACGCCAAGTTCTATGCACAGAATGTCCGCGACGGAATGATCGCCTGTACTTCGGAAATTGATCCTTCAAGCTGGCTGGTCAGCGTGGTCGGATTTGCGCGACTGACGCTTCCGTTTCTCAGCTGGAGCGAACTTGAGCAAATCTGGACCGCCGCACTGAACGCGCCGTGCAATGCGTCACTGCAGTCTACCAAGAAGGCCTGGATCACTCTGATGCTATCGCTTGCACGGCGCGACGCCCCGCGCATGGCAGCGACAGCCCTCGAACTGCTCAATGATCCGGAACGCGACCCTGCGCCGGTAATGCGCTTCCTGGTACAGGCCGCAGTTCTCGGCGACTTGCTGCAGGACAACCGGGCCCGAGCCCGGGAGACTTGGCAAAACCACCTCGCGAACGTCGCACCTGACGAGTCTGAGGAAATATTGACGCGTCTATTTAAAGCGCATCTCGGGCTAAACTAGGCATATGAAAAAAATAAGCCGCGTCTTTCTCACCGGTCTGGCGACGATTCTTCCTTCCGCCCTGACACTGTACATCCTCTTTTGGTTGGGATCCGCCGCCGAGTCGCGTCTCGGTGCCGCCATCAAGTTCATCATTCCGGAGGAGTACTACTGGACCGGCATGGGACTGGTGGCCGGAATTGGCTTGGTCTTTTCCGTCGGCCTACTGATGAAGGCCTACGTTGTCCGCCAACTCGTGAAATTTGGCGAGGAGATGCTGGGGCGCGTCCCGCTTGTAAAATCCGTCTATGGCTCGATTCGCGACCTGATGAAGTTTCTCGCCGGTTCCAAGGACAATCAGCTGGGCCAAGTGGTGCGTGTGAAAATCAGTGAGCCTGACTTGTGGGTTGTCGGGTTCCTGACCAACGAACACGTGTCGAAGATCGACCCATCCCTACCGGATGATTACGTCGCGGTTTATCTTCCGCTCAGCTACCAGATTGGCGGGCACACCGTGCTGGTGCCGCGTTCGGCGGTGCTTCCGTCGTCGATGTCTGCCAAGGACGCCATGCGATTCGCGATCACCGCAGGTATGATCACCGGCGAAAACGCGCCCGCGCGTACTGAGACCCGTTAATGTCCGTGCTCTTCCCAGTGCCACCCCAAAAGTCTTCCGGCAGTGGACATCCGGGAGTTTTCCATCGTGAGTGAATCGCCGGGCTTCGGGTCTTTTCTGGCTGAAAAAGTTGACATGCTTCTCTCGCCCGATGGCGCCTTTCAACTCGGCATAATCCTGGTTTGCGTGCTCGGCGCGTGGCTGCTGAAACGAACCGTTTCGTACCGTCTGCAGTTCCGCACGCGGGAACCTGGCGTCGAAAACAGACGCGACATGCTGGCGTCGGCCGCAAGCCAGTTGCTCTTCCCGGCCGCGACGCTCGCCTTCATGCTGATTGCACGCGGAATCGTTTCGCGCATGCAGGCGGTGGGCAGCTGGCTGGACACAGGGCTGATTCTGCTTGCCGCATGGCTGGTCATTCGCATCGCGGCATTCACATTTTCCCGCACTTCGACCGACGCCCAGTCAACACGTTCTGCGATGAAAATGATCAGCGTGTTTGTCTGGGGCGCTGTTGTACTTCATCTGCTGGGATGGCTGGAGGATATTGTTACCTGGATGGATCAGGCCGCCATCGTCTTCGGCGAGACGCGGTTTTCATTGCTGACCGTACTCAGGCTTATTGTTTCAATCGCAGTACTTCTTTTGGCAGCTCAGTGGCTCTCGAAAATCGTAGAACGCCAGCTGGAGCGCTCCCATCGTTTTGATGTCGGCACGCGTATCGGTATCGCAAAATTCTCGCGCTTTACGCTATTGGCACTTGCGATCCTGTCCTCTTTGCGTATGGCCGGTATTGATCTAACCGCGCTCGCGGTCTTCGGCGGCGCGCTTGGCGTAGGACTTGGATTCGGCCTGCAACGCATCGCCAGCAACATTGTCAGCGGAATCATTCTTGTGTTCGACCGCTCGATACGCCCGGGCGACGTTGTGACAGTCGGTGACAGCATGGGCGAGATCAAGGCGCTGCGCGCCCGTTATGTTGTGGTTCGCAGCCGCGATGGCGTCGAAACACTGATCCCGAACGAAACGCTGATTACGACAAATGTCATCAACTGGACGTACTCGGATCGGCGCGTCCGGGTGAAGATTCCGGTGCAAATCAGTTATTCGGATGATCCGGAACAGGCGATGCGAATCATGCTCGACGCGGCCCGTGCGAATTCGCGCGTTATTCAGGACCCGCAGCCGGTGTGTTTGTTGACTGCGTTTGCGGACAATGGAATCAATCTCGAACTGCGTGTCTGGATCGGCGACCCGGAGGAGGGATTGGGCAGCATTCGATCAGAAGTCTACTTATCTGTGTGGCGCGAATTCAAAAAACAACAAATCACCATTCCGTTCCCGCAGCGAGATGTGTATATCAAGGCGAGTCCCGCCCCGAACCACTAGCGCATTACCAAGAAGCCTGAAGCTGTATGAAAAGATTGTTATACGCGCTTTTTGCGCTGTCCGGATTTTCAGGTTTGATCTATGAATCAATCTGGACGCACTACCTGAAATTATTCCTGGGTCATGCCGCGTATGCGCAAACGCTGGTATTGGCGATCTTCATGGGCGGCATGGCGATCGGTTCATGGTGGTGCGGCAAAGCCTCGGTTCGCTGGCGCAACCTGCTTCGCGGCTATGCATTGGTTGAAGGCCTGATCGGTTTTGCAGCGCTCGGATTTCACGGTGTGTTCGACAGCTACATTCAGTTCGCCTACAACACGCTTTTGCCCGGATTGGGTTCACCAGTGGGCGTTGAATGGGTCAAGTGGATTTCGTCTGCGCTCCTGATTCTTCCGCAATCGATCCTGCTTGGCATGACATTCCCCTTGATGAGCGGCGCCCTGATTCGACGTTTTCCGGACACTCCCGGCGGAAGTGTTGCGATGCTGTACTTCACCAACAGCATTGGTGCAGCCGCGGGCGTTCTCGTCAGCGGCTTCGTGCTCATTGATGCATTTGGACTACCGGGCACGATCCAGACCGCCGGGATCATCAACCTGGCGCTCGCCGCAATTGTGCTGCGTCTCTCCGGCGCGCAAGACGAACCGAAACTCAGTGTGTCCCTCGATTCGTCGGCGCCTTACGCAGATATGCGATGGTTCTATCTCCTGCTCGGTGTCGCTGCGATCACCGGAGCCGCATCGTTCATTTACGAAGTCGTCTGGATTCGCATGCTCAGCATGGTGCTGGGAAGCTCCACCCATGCCTTTGAATTGATGCTTTCCGCATTCATTCTTGGCCTCGCACTGGGCGGATTGTGGATTCGACGTCGCATCGATCACTTGTCTAACTCGCTGCGTTTTCTCGCGCTCGTGCAACTGGTAATGGGTGTCAGCGCGGCGCTGACGTTGTGGATTTATAACCAGACCTTCGACGTCATGGCGTGGTTGATCAATACCCTTTCTCGTGACGCTAACGGGTACCTGTTGTTCAACGTTTCGAGTCACGCGATCGCGGCGGCCGTCATGTTGCCGACCAGTTTCCTCGCCGGTACGACGTTGCCACTGCTAACTTACACACTCATGCGCCACGGTCACGGAGAAAAGAGCATTGGTGGCGTTTACGCCGCCAATACGCTTGGCGCCATCGCCGGTGTTTTCTTTGCCACTCATCTGGGGATGACGGTATTGGGTCTCAAGGGACTGCTACTGGTTGGTGCGGCCCTCGATATATTCCTGGGCATTGCCATCGTGTGGCGAATTCGGGATGCGACAATACCAAGAGCATTGGCAGTCCCCGTGAGTATTGCCATTGCGGTTCTCGGTGGCGTTGCCGCGTTTGCGAATCTCGACCCGTTGAAAACGTCGTCCGGCGTCTATCGCACCGGACGAATGCACAATCCATCGACTGAAGTACTTTTTCATCGCGATGGCAAGACGGCAACCGTTGACCTGCTTCAGTCAACCAATACCGCGACCAGCCGCAACGTAAGCATTCTGACGAATGGAAAGCCGGACGCCTCGGTCAATATGGTTTCGGCCGGACCGCCGGCTCCGGACGAAAGCACCATGATTCTCGCGGGAGCGCTGCCGATCGCTGTTCATCCACAGGCACAATCGGCCGCGGTCATCGGTTTCGGATCGGGCCTGTCGACCCACACGCTGCTTTCCGGAAACCAGTTATCGTCGGTCGACACGATCGAGATCGAGGCGTCCATGGTCGAAGCGGCAAAGGGTTTTCGCCCACGCGTCGAGCTTGCCTACACCGCGCCAGAGAGCCGAATTTTTATTGACGATGCGAAGACCTATTTTTCTACACACAACAAACGCTATGACATCATTCTTTCCGAGCCATCCAATCCGTGGGTCAGCGGCGTCGCAAGCCTGTTTACCAGGGAGTTCTACGCGCACGTAAGACGGCACCTGAATTCGAACGGCATTCTTCTGCAATGGATACAAACGTATGAGGTTGATGAAGCGCTGGTGGCCTCCATTGTGAAAGCGATGTCGGAGTATTTCCCAAACTACATCATTTACGCGCCAAACGGCGTGGACATGATATTTGTGGCGCGGGCAGACGGGGCTGTACCTCTCCCGAAGCTTGGCAACCTGAATTCGCCGTCGATTCGTGCTGAGCTCGGGCGCGTCGGAATTCTCAGCGACCACGATCTCGATCTGCGCCGCATCGGCGACGCACGCTCGCTCGGCCCCCTGTTCAGTTCATTTTCAATTGCGGCGAATTCCGATTACGACCCAGTCGTCGACTTGCGTGCTGCGCGCAATCGCTTCTTGCGCGAAAACGCAACCAAGTTCATTTCGTTTCGAAACGCATCGATTCCGGCGCTGGAGATTCTCCTCGCCGACCGCCCGCCGAATCGCGATGCGGAGACTACCCAATTCAAAGACTATGAGCGCACAGTGATTGTCGCTACCGCAGAGCGCGCGCAGCGTTACCTCCTTGAAGGAGACGCAAGACTGCTCGACGGCATGCACCCACTCACCGTCGAGAGCCTGCGCTTCACACGTGAGACATTCCTCGAGTGTCGAGGCTCCGTAGCATCCGAGGATTGGCTGCACCATCTTTCCAATGTCGCGAATCTCATGATTCCCCAGTTACCGCCAGAGTCGGTACAAGTCGTCTGGAAACGAATCGCCAGCGCACCCTGCGGTTCGGCGCTGTCACCGCTCCAGCACCAATGGCTTGTGTTATGGACGGCGCTGACACAACGCGACACAGTGTCCACGGGCAGGATCGCGGACAACCTGTTGGCTACCCCCACGCGCTACGCCCACATGCACGCAGAATATTTGCTGCTGTGTTCCCTGTTGGGGCGCGTCGCAAGCGGAGACGATGAGGGTGCCCGCAAGGTCTGGAACCTGTACGCACCGCAGCTCTACGTTTCCCGACCTCCTGCCCTGGTCGCGCGACTGCTGGCCGCTCATGCGTTCCAGGGCGCCCCGGTCCCGTTCCTGCCGCAACAGTAGAACCACCGGTCCATATTCAAGATCGCCGCGGGGTTGTCGACAACAGTTCGTGCAGCTTCCGCCGATGTGGACACGTCCCTCCCCGTGACAAGCAATAGTCCTGACACGCCGAACCCCGAACCGTCCACCCTGGATCGCATTCTTGCGCGCATCGAACAGATCGGGGATATGCCGATATTCAGCGCGAGCGTCAATCGCATTCGCATGATGAGCTCAAGCCAGGAAACGGAAGTGACCGAGCTGGCTCATGAAATTGGTAAAGACGCAAATCTGACCACCAAGTTGTTGCGCGTCGCCAACTCACCACACTACGTTCGCAACAACATGAAGGTGAGTGTCGCCTCACGCGCCGTCGTCATGCTGGGATTCGATACGGTTCGGAACATCACGTTGGCGATGAAAGTGATCGACAGCTTTCAGTTTAAACATCCGTCGATCAACATGAGCTCATTGCTCGTCAAATCGTATCTCTCGGCCGGCTTTATCCGTGAGATTGCGGTCCGCAGCAACAATCCCGACGCTGAGGAAACATATACCTGCGGGTTACTGCACAACCTCGGCGAAATCGTCGTTGCCGTGACCATTCCCGACGATTACCTGAAAATGCGCGCATTGATCCAGGACAAGAACTACACCTGGGAGCGCGCGCAGCAGGAAGTCCTCGGTATCAGCCTGAAGCAGATCGCACAGGAGATCCTCAAGAAGTGGGGTTTTCCGGCGCCGATCACCCAGACCGTCACTGAGTTCTCCCGCTCGGGAAAAGGCCCGATCCGTAACCAGCAGCAACTCAATGCTGCACTGGCCTCCTACGGCTCGAGGCTTATGGACTGCCTCTACACGCCGGAAACGGCCGGGGCAGTTGACTATGACGATCTGCTCAAAGGACTTCAGGATGCTTCCGGTTTACGCGGCGATCTGATTGACCAGTGCCTGAGCACATCGTTCAAAATGTCCTGCGATCTCGCCGAGGAGTATGGGCTCGACAAGAAACTTTTGCGCCCCAAAATTACCGGGGCCGACGATGATCCGCGCAACAAGACGGCGCGCACATTCGCCTACCTCGTGAGTTCAACTGCGGAGATTAACGCCGATCCGGCCGCCTTGCCGGAGGGTTCGCGCGAAACAATTCCAGAAGGTACCTCGACCACTGCCGGCGCGGATCAAAATGCCACGCCAACTCGCAAGTCAGTGCGTGGTGATACCGGGATTCTCGTCAACGTGCTGGGTGATATCACACTTATGATCACCCAGCGCACCGACATCAACATGATCTTCGGAAAGATCCTGGAAGGCATGCAGCACGGCGTTGGGTATGACAATGCGATGCTTTGTCTACTGACGCCGGACCGGGCGCGTTACAAGGCGCGTTTCTCTGTGGGCCCCAGCGCCGACAAATTGAAGAGCTATTTTGTGCGTGATGTGTCCCCCGAATCGGATCTGTTCTCGAAGCTGACCTTGTCGGGCGACGAAGTTCTGGTCAAGAACGCCACCGATGAGTCGTGGCGCGGAAAGATTCGACCGGATTTCATCTCGTCGGTCGGGGCAAAATCGTTCGTCGCCGCCGCAATCAAGTTGGGCGAAAAGAGTATTGGCTTCTTCTACGCCGATACGGCGCAGTCAAAAGCCGACATCACGCCGGAACTCTACCGGGGATTTATTCAACTCGTTTCCCAGGCACGCATCGCACTCAGCGTGCGTCGATAAGCCGAACGTCGATCGGCATTTCTCTAATCTTTTCGTAAATACGCCGTCGCCGGCGAATGGGCCACCAGTCGTAGAGAAAGATCTGCAACGGACGCCACATGGCGACCCATCCGCTGATCAGCACGCCCTCCTCGACAATCTCAGCGAATGTCCCCTCCCACGTCAAACTAATGAGCTGGCGAATCGTGATACACGCAAACAGGAAGACGACACCAATCAACAATGCGTGTCGCCCCTCGCGCAGGGTGTATTTCAATTCCCTGCTCACGGTGGCCGCCCGATACGAGAAATAATTGTGGATGACATCGGGGATTCCTTGTACCGACTCGGATGTAGCGGAACTTGGCAGATGAATTACCAGCCGCAATGGTGTCTTCAAATGGAAATCTCGAACGGAGTCGACGATATAGCTTTCGGCGTCCCGGTCGAGATCCTTTTCTATGAATGGCGCCGGATCCAGCGAATTGAATAACTGACGAACGTCCGTCAGCTTCATCTCGATCAGATACGCTCCGTTTTCACTGCGGTATGGAAGATTCATCTTATGACTGCGCGCACCCTGGAGATACAATGGCTGAACTCTAAATCACCGCGACGGGGAAGTCATGACAAGCTCAATCGATATCGAAAGTCTAAACCGACGGTTTGGCATTGCGAACCATGTTCAGTTTTCAGCCGGCCCCGGCGGTCTGACGCTTGTAACGCTCAACAATTCACATGCGCAAGCGACGCTGGTATTGGAAGGCGGTCAGGTACTGACCTACGAGCCCGCGGAGCAACCACCCGTCCTCTGGCTAAGTCCGCAGGCCCGATATGAAGCAGGAAAGTCCGTCCGTGGCGGCATCCCCGTGTGTTGGCCCTGGTTTGGCCCGCACGCGAGCGATGCGTCCAAACCCGCTCACGGCTTTGCGCGCAATTCGCCCTGGCGCGTATCGGAAACCCAGGCGCTGAACGATGGGGCGACCCGGGTCGTTCTGGAATTGAATGCCAGTGAGTCTATGCGCTCCCTTTGGCCACATCCTGGCCAGGCACAGCTGCATGTCAGCGTGGGCTCGCATCTTGTCGTTGAACTCGTGACAGTCAATTCTTCAAGCGATCCCATTCCGGTGACGGAAGCGTTGCATACCTATTTAAATGTGAGCGACATCGAAAACATCGAAGTCAATGGACTCGCAGGGACGCGTTATATCGACAAAGTACAGAACGTGGAAGGCGCTGTGCAGAATGGTGCAATTCGGTTCGCGGGGGAAACAGACCGGGTTTACTTGGCCACCGAAGCTGTTTGCGAGGTTCTTGATCCTCAATTGGGCCGAAAGATTACTGTGTCAAAGAAAGGCAGCCGGTCCACCGTCGTCTGGAATCCGTGGATTGAAAAGGGAAAGAAACTCGGCGATCTAGGAGATAACGGCTATCGGAATATGGTTTGCGTTGAAACGGCCAACGCGCTCGATGATGTCGTCATCGTCGCGCCGCATTCTTCACACACGATGACGACGATCCTCGCATCGGAGCCGATCGGCTGAAGTTGCTAGCTACCGTTGGGGAGAAATAACAGCAGGATTGCACCGAGGACAATTCTGTAAATCGCAAACAGCGTAAACCGGTTCGATTGGATGTAGCGCAGCAGCCACTTTACAGACACGAACGCTGTGATTGTCGATACGACAAAAGCGATAGATAGTTCAGTCCAGTTTTCCTGCTGGGCAGTCCCCGCACGATAGACGTCAAACAGCAGCTTGCCGCTGGCAGCGAACATGGTCGGGATGCCAACTAGAAAGGCAAATTCTGTCGCAGCAGCCCTGTTATTTGTCCCTGTAAGCATGGCGGCAAAAATCGTGGCGCCGGACCGCGATGTTCCCGGAAAGATCGCGGCGACAACTTGTGCCAGCCCCACGATAATGGCGACCGGCCAAGTAATCCGGGAACTCTCCGGCCTGCGTGCGGCGAGCCACTCCGCACCGATGATCCAGAACCCACCGATGATCAGAGCCCATGCGACTGGTGTAACCGTCTCGGGAAGCTTGAACCCTAGCTTTGTAACGGTCAGACCCAGGACTCCGGTGATGAAGAAAGCCACCATCAACTTGAGCGCATAATCCCGGTTCTCAGGCTTGCGGGATTCCACGGCAAGATTCCATAAACGCTGCCAATAAATCACGGTCACCGCGAGTATCGCGCCCGCTTGAATGACAACGTTGAATACGTCAGACCGTTGCCCCAGACCGAGTTTTTCCGCAATGAGCAGGTGGCCAGTACTGGAAATCGGCAGGAACTCGGTAATTCCTTCAATAATTCCCAGCAATATGACTTGGATCAGGTCGCTCATCAGGAAGCCAAAGTTCTCGAATATTTTGGGGTGTTAAGAAAAAACCCCGCCGCTGGTGACTTTTTCAGCAAGATTTCCCAGTTTCCGCCGCGGGCGAATTTTACACAAATCGATCTGGATCTGCCCCGTTCCTCTCAATTCACCGATTCAGTTTGAATTTCATTGGGTCGACTCGAACGGATTTTGCAATCGTTCGCGATGTGCCGGACACAACGCGAACTTTCACTCCGCGCCTCCGCGAACCGATTCGTAATTAATCCAGTGTCACCGCAATTCGACGGGTTGGCCCCAGCCAGCCAAGTTGAATCACGCAACAAGACGCTTCATCACCGATTGGATGTTCCGGCTTGGTCAAGCGGAAGGCAGGCGCAACAAGGAGCCACTTAACGTCAAATTAATTGGCCACGTGTAATATTCTCCGACATTAAAGCGTGACGCAGTTCCATTTTGACTGGCCATTTTGTTACCATTAGGCCGCGTGTGTCGTCCGGGGAATTGCTGTGGAGGTGCTCGATGTCTCGTTCCATCCTGGTTATCGCTCTGTTTTCTCTTGTATTTTCGGCTGGGGTTCAAGCTGGGGGCAGTAGCTCGAAGTCCTTGGACGATATTCTGCGGTCGATCACTGCTCGGAAGGTTTATACGACAGTCGATGAGCCCGCCGCGGTCGTTGATTCAGTGGCGGCGGAACGCGAAAAGGAGTCTCGCGCCTCAAACACGAAGTCACATAAAAGCGAAATCGCCGTGCCTGTGACGACCGGTCGCAGACTCGCCACACGGGATGACATTGCTGACGTGGTTGATGCCGTTGGACGCGAACGTGCCACGGGCTACGGTGAAACGGACATTCGCGCACTCATCGCTTCGGAAACCGCGACTTTGCCTGCAACGCGCCCCAAGCGTAGCGCGTCAGCGACGAACGAAGGGCGAATTCAAAATGTTGCCTCAACAAACTCCAATGCAGGCCCGTCAACTGCAAATTCGAACCATCAACCGATTGTCGATCTTGATGGTGAGAGCGTCGCTCCATTGGCCAGCAAGAAGAAAACCGCCAAAAAACCGGAAGCAACATTCGCACCCGTCGTTCCGGACAAGTCCAGAAATGTGGCGGATGTCTACACCTTCGGACCGACAAAGAAAGGAATGACACTCTCGGAAGTCGCCGAAAGCCTGCTGCCTTCCGAAGATGTGAGCATCGCGCAGATGATGTGGGCGCTGTACAAGAAGAACAAACAAGTCTTCGTCAATGAGGACATCACGCGCATGAAATCGCAATCAGTCCTCAACGTTCCGAGCCTCGAAGAGATTCAGGCGATCAGCAAGGAAACCGCAGAAGCGAATCTATCGCGCCTGCGCACGTTGCCGAACCGCACCGCAAGCATTCAGCTCAATACCGCTCTGTAACTTCGTTGTTTTTCGTCCCAGAGCGGGACGATTTTGATTCGAACCGTCAGCCGTTGTAACGTCGAAACGCCAAGGTGGCGTTCGTTCCGCCAAAACCGAAGCTGTTGCTCAATACCAGGTCCAACGAAACTCCGGTTTTAAGTTCCCGAACGATCGGAGCACCTTCCGCGGCAGGATCAAGACGTTCAATATTTGCAGACGCCGCAACAAATCCGCCCTGCATCATCAGCAACGAGTAAATCGCTTCGTGCACACCCGCAGCACCGAGCGCATGCCCGGTCAGCGATTTCGTGGAACTGATCGCCGGAATGTTTGCACCGAAAACTTCACGAATGGCCTGCAGCTCACAGATGTCACCGGCCGGCGTGCTTGTTCCATGGGTGTTTATATATTGGACTGGATCCTCGATGCCCTTCAGCGCCTGCTTCATACAACGAATCGCGCCCTCACCGGACGGCTGTACCATGTCCGCGCCGTCTGATGTAGCGCCATAGCCAACCAGCTCAGCGTAAATTTTTGCGCCACGCGCCTTGGCATGCTCCAGCTCTTCGAGCACAAGCAATCCGCCGCCGCCGGAAATCACGAAACCATCGCGATCTGCGTCGTACGGGCGAGATGCAGTTTTCGCCCGATCGTTATATTTCGAAGACAGCGCACCCATGGCATCAAACATCAGCGACATGGTCCAGTGAAGTTCTTCACCACCACCGGCAAAAACCACATCCTGTTTGTCCATCTGGATCAGTTCGTAGCCGTTACCAATGCAGTGCGCACTTGTGGCGCACGCTGAGCTGATCGAATAACTGACCCCTTTGATCTTGAACGCCGTTGAGAGACAAGCGGCATTGGTACTGGACATCGTCCGCGTCACGACATAAGGCCCAACGCGTCGAATTCCTTTTGCACGTAAAGTGTCGGCCGCCTCAACCGTGTTGGCCGTCGAACCCCCGCCCGAACCTACGATGAGTCCGGTGCGTGGATTGGAGATATCCGCCTGCTCGATGCCGGAATCGGCGAGCGCTTCCTGCATGGCGATATAGTTGAATGCGGCGCTATCACCCATGAAGCGGCGTAGCTTTCGATCAATGCTTTCGTCGGGATTGACGCGAATGGGCCCGTAGACGTGACTGCGCAGGCCGAGCGTTTTGTATTCCTCACTAAACTCAATACCGGATTTTCCCGTGCGCAGGGATTCAGTCACCTCGGCTTTGTTATTGCCGATGCTCGAAACGATACCGATTCCGGTAACAACTACGCGTCTCATGAATTCGGTTCCACAAGGGTTTCAGGTGTTGTGAACAATCCGACGCGAAGATCCTTTGCGGCATAGATTTCCACTCCGTCAACGGACATATGCGCATCGGCAATTCCCATATACAGCTTGCGCATTATCACACGCTTCATCTCGATACGGTATGAAACGAGTTTGTGCTGAGGTGTCACCTGGCCCGTAAATTTGACTTCGCCGGCACCCAGCGCTCGTCCGTGACCTGGCCCGCCGATCCAGCCCAAAAAGAAACCGACGAGTTGCCACATTGCATCAAGGCCGAGGCAACCGGGCATCACGGGGTCGCCCTGAAAATGACAACCAAAAAACCAAAGGTCGGGGCGGATGTCGAGTTCGGCGATCACCTGACCCTTTCCGTATGCGCCGCCTTCCGATGCAATATGGGTAATCCGATCGAACATAAGCATCGGAGGCAGTGGAAGTTGCGCATTCCCTGGACCGAACATCTCGCTCCGCCCGCAGGAAAGCAGTTCTTCGTAGCTAAATTTGTTTTTGTTCCCCATGAACACCCAATCATCCCGTTGTTCTTTTCTCAAGCCGATGATTCTAGCGATAAAAGAATGAACTTAAAACCACGCAGGGAGAAGTCAGCTAATGCGCAGGAATGTTTCTGCCAAGAGTGATCGCGCCCGCTCGGCCGCCGCATGCTTCGGAAACCGCTCGACCAGCTCTTTCCACAAAGTGCTTGCCTGACCTGGATTCTTTTTGGCGTCTCGATAGAGCAGACCCAGGTTGAGGTAGGCGTTGGCAAACCCGGGGCTTACCCGGATGGCCTCTCGGTAGGCGCGCTCGGCAAGGGAAACGTCGCCATTCTGCCAATGCATCGTCCCCATATCAGTCCAAACGCCGGGCTGATTGGCATCCAGCCGCAGGGACACCGAGTAATACACAATGGCCAGCGCTGCATTGCCGTTGTCGTAGTGGAAATTTCCAAGCGCGGTAGCTGCGGACGCGTCGTCCGGATTGTTTTCCAGCGCTGAGCGCAAGTCATCAAATGATGGCTCTGCAAAAAAGTTCGTGGTCATGGGTACTCCTGCCAGTTTCTCGGATATTCCATTGAACTCATCGGTGCCGCCTGCATAGGTGCTTTCGGCTCACCACTCCCTGCCGAGTCTGCGACCAGATTCGGGCGCAGATATCGACTGACCCAGGCGGAAACGATTTCGCCAACGTAGGCGGAGTCGCGTCGATCCGACAACAGGTGGTCAGCGGCATCCAGGGTAATAAAGCTTTTGGGGTGTCGCGCCGCCTGGAAAAGGGTCGCAGCGTGTTCGATAGAAACGACGCTATCTGCAGGCGAGTGCAAAATCAGAAATGCCTTCCCCAGATCGCGCACCGCGTTCTTGAAGTCATGCGCGACCACGTCATCAATGAACTGGTTTTCGATCCACACACGGTGCCCCATAACCTGAACCAGGGCACCGCCTTCGCGGGCAATCGTCTCGCGCGCCTCGCCAAAGTGCTCAAGAACATTGCGGGGTTCCGCTGGCGCAGCGATCGAAACAACGGAAGTCACCGCTGGCAAATCGCGAGCCGCACAAATCATGGCCATTGCGCCAAAGGAATGCCCGATCAGTACCTGAGGCGCGCTGTACTCCTGCTCAAGGTAACGAGCGGCGGACAGGACGTCCTCAATGTTGGTTGTGAAATTGGATTTGGAAAAATCGCCTTCGCTTTCACCAAGACCGGTAAAGTCGAAACGCAACACCGCAAATCCCGATTTGACGAGCGCCTTCGCGACGCCGACGGGCGCCTTGAAGTCCTTGCTACAGGTGAAACAGTGCGCGAAGAGAACAAACGCCTTGGGCGTATGCCGTGCGGGCAGATCAAGCCGTCCGGCCAGCCGGAGATTGCGCGAGTTGAGAAAACTGATTCGCTCACTCTTCATTTGTATCCCTTGCGGCGCGGCACGCACGCCGCAGGTTCACCTGGAGAGTTGGCTGGGGGACTAGGATTCGA
>DKAR01000086.1:0-128 GCA_002450895.1 Proteobacteria bacterium UBA6921 | reverse complement strand
CGTGACGAATTGCACCGGCCTGGCCCGTGTCACCACCGCCGCTGACCGTTGCAGCAATATCGATCTTGTCGGTCAGATTGACCGCATCCAGCGGCTGGCGAACCAGCATGCGCGCGGTCTCGCGACCG
>DKAR01000033.1 GCA_002450895.1 Proteobacteria bacterium UBA6921 | reverse complement strand
CTAGGAGTGTTGAATGTAGATAAAATAAGGTGAAGTGTATGTCCGCTTTAGCTCACGATCGAGACGCTTAAATGCTCAATTCAAGAACTAAACAAAGGCGCGCTTTTGGCCGACTCCAGCCCAATGTAGCGAGGTTGTTCCAGTTAACTGCGACGTGGAAGCGGTGCCGGAAGCGCGCAGCGTTGCCCAGATCGTCAAATCTGTCGAAGTGCTTTTCGATTCAGCATTCCCGCAACACTCAAATAAACAACGAGCAATACCGTTCCGGTGACCAGCGCATGCAATCCCGTCGCGGCGATCAAGGCTTGGTTTGCGCCGTAGAGCGCAATTGCGAAAGCGATGTAGCCCAACACCTTCATCACGTTGTAGGGAACGGGGTAGTACTTGCGTCCCAGCAGGTAAGAGGCCGTGACCATCACGCTGTAACTCGCCAGATGTGCCCATGCTGCGCCGGTGTAGCCGACGCGTGGGACCAGCAGCAGCAAGAAGAGAATCGTGACGCCCGCGCCGGCGAGTGAAACCCATGCGCCCATCAGCGTGCGGTCGGTCAACTTGTACCAGATCGAGAGGTTGACGTAGATCCCGAGCATAATGTTGGCTACGAGCAGCACGGGCACGACGTGCAAGCCGACGCGATAGGCTTCGCCGATGAAGTATTTGAAGACGTCCAGATACAGTGTGACGAACAGAAAGATGAACGCGCAAAAGATGACAAAGTAGGTGAGCACGTTGGCGTACGTCTGCGGGGCGGCCTTGTCTTTCGCTTGCGAAAAGAAGAACGGTTCCGCCGCGTATCGGTAAGCCTGGATGAATAGGGACAGCAGGATCGAGAGCTTGTAGCACGCACTGTAGATGCCGAGTTGGGCCAGGTTGGCTTGTGTATCACCCGGCAGCAGGTATTTCATGAGGGCGCGATCGAGCATTTCGTTGATGATGCCCGCAAAGCCGATGACCACCATGGGCAACGAATAGCGCAGCATCTTGCCGAACAGGGCGCGATCGAAGCCGCGCGTAATGCCGCGCAGTTGCGGCGCCAGGAAAAAAAACTTCGCGACGCTGGCGGCGATGTTGGCGATGAAGATATAGCCAATCCCGATCGCGGGATCCCAAAGCGCTGCAATCGGGGAGTTCGGATCGTGCTCGTGCACGCCTCGCGCGTACACGATAAAGAACAGGCAGAGCCCGACGTTCACGCCGATCTCGGCGATTTTGATTCCGGCGAAGCGAAACGCTTTCTCTTCAGCGCGCAGGCGCGCGAATGCAATCGCACCAATCGAATCGAGCGAGAGAATCAGCGCCATCCACCACACGTATTCCGGATGCTCGTTGTGTTGCAGGGCGTCGGAGATGGGTTGCTGCGCAAAATAGATGAGCAGGAAAAACCCCAGATTCGCCAGCAGCAGAAAACGCAATGCTGTCGAATAAACAACTTCCTTTGGATCGCCATCGTCGGAGCGGAAGCGGAAGTAACCCGTTTCGAAACCGAAGATCAGCAGCACGGCGAAGAAGCCGGAGTAGGCATAGAACTCGGACACGACGCCGTATTCCGCGGGGGTGAAGTAGTAGGTGAACAGCGGGACGAGCAGGTAATTGAGAAAGCGCCCGACAATCGAGCTGATGCCGTAGATCGCGGTCTGGCCTGCAAGTCGGCGGAGAACGCCCATCTAGTGTGACGCTCCCGTAAACAGTTCAAACACCATAGCGAACCTTCATGATCAGGTAGGTGGCCTTGCCGCTGGGCGTGGCGACCTCGACTTCGTCGTCGATCGCCTTCTTCATGAGCGCCCGGGCCACCGGGGCATCTAGGCTGATCCAGCCTTTCTCTGTGTCGATTTCGTCCGCGCCGACGATACGGTATTCCACTTCGTTTCCGGCGTCGTCTTCCAGCGTCACAAACGCGCCAAAGAACACACGCGTGATGTCTGTCGGTTTTTCGGTGACGACCTTGAGGTGGGGCAGGCGTTTCTGCAAATAGCCGATGCGACGGTCGATCTCGCGTAATTCCTTCTTCCGGTAAATGTATTCCGCATTCTCAGAGCGGTCTCCTTCCGCCGCCGCGGCGGCCAGCGCCTTGGTCACGTCGGCACGGCGCTTCCACAGCGCCTTCAGCTCCTCCTGGAGCTTTTCGTAACCGTCAGGCGTGATGTAGGGAGAAGAAGGGGGCTGCGGTGGTCGGTAACGGCTCATCGCTTTGGTATGATTTCGGACGAACAATCGCGGGAAAGTATAGCAACCGGGAGGCGCGCATGGCGGATTCACTGGTGTGTTGGAAGTGCGGGGGATCGCTTGACGGAGTTCTGCAGCCTTTCGGGCGTGCGGAGACGTGTCCGGCGTGCAAGACCGACATCCACGTGTGCCGTCAGTGCGTGTTCTTTGATCCTACTGTAAACAAACAATGCCGCGAGACGATTGCCGATGACGTTCGCGACAAGGAGCGGTCCAATTTCTGCGGCTACTTCAAGCCGAAGGCCAACGCCTACCGGGCTCGTGATGCCGGAGCCTCTCAGACGGCGTTGGATGCACTGTTTGGCGGGACGGGCGCAGCGAATGTCGTGAGTCCGACGAATGAAGATAAAGCGCGCGAGGAATTGGAGAAATTGTTTGGGAAGAAGTAGGGTGCGGGAGGAAAGCCGTTGTTTCCATGCCGTCATGCCCGCGTAGGCGGGCACCCAGAAAAAGACTCAAAGATCTGGATTCCCGCATTCTCGGGAATGACGGGATAGATTCCAAATGCGCCCGTTGGGTTTCAAGTGATTTTGATTTTTTAGTTCGCCGAGGTTCGTTTGTCGATCTACTGGAAACTCCGTTGGTATTTCATGCTGCGCTGGAAGCGTTACGTTGCCGCGATCACGGCGCTTTACGCGGTGGCGGCGCTGGTGCTCGTGCCGCCGTGGGTCACCGGGCGTGTTGTCGATGCGGTCGCCAAAAAAACGCTGACGATGCAGGAGCTGTTGTCGTATGTCGGCATCCTCGCGTTCGTGGCCGTCGCGGTCTATGTCCTGCGCTATGCCTGGCGCACGATGTTGTACGGCGCCTCGTTTCGATTGGCCGCTCTGCTGCGTGAACGGATCTATCAGCATCTCACGCTCATGCCGCCAGGATTTTTTCAGCGCCACAAGACCGGCGACTTGATGGCGCGTGCCACCAACGATGTGACCGCTGTGGAACAGACGGCGGGCGAAGGTGTGTTGTCGTTGTTCGACGGCACCGTGACCGGCGTTTTCGTGTTGATCATGCTCAGCGTTGCGCTGAGCTGGAAGCTCACCTTGCTCGCGTTGCTGCCGTTTCCCGCCATGGCGTATTTCATGTGGCGCTACGGCAGCGAGATGCATGCGTCGTTTCAGGCGGCACAGGCGCGCTTTTCTGATCTCACCGACAAATCGCAGGAAGCGATCACCAACATTCGCCTGATCAAGGCGTTTGGTCATGAAGCGAAGCAACTCGAGCATTTCGCCGAGGCGACCGAAGCCGCCGCGCAAGCCAACCTGCGCGTGGCGCGGGTGGATTCGCGCTATGAACCGACGGTGCACCTCACCGTGGGCAGTTCGTTCTTCCTGACCGTGGCCGGCGGGGCGTGGCTGATTGCACATGGTGAGATGACGGTGGGCGAACTGACCAGTTTCACGATGTACCTCGGCTATCTCACCTGGCCGATGTTTGCCGTGGGCTGGGTGCTGAACATTGTGGAACGTGGCAGCGCGGCGTACGAACGCATCGATGCTTTGTTGAACACGCCGACCGTCATTGCCGACAGCGGGACGCGCGAAGCACTGGAATGCGCTGATGTGTCGTTCGACGTGCGACGTTTCGCTTACGAAAGCGGGCGCGGCACCGCGCTGGAAGATATTCGAGTCGATATTCCGGCCGGGCGGACATTGGGAATCGTCGGTCCGATCGGCTCTGGCAAGACCACGCTGCTGCGCTTGTTGTTGCGTCTGTATGAGGATCCCGAAGCATCGGTTTGCATTGGCGAGACGCCGGTGCAAGAGTTCAAGCTCGACGCGCTGCGCCGTTTGATCGCGGTGGTGCCGCAAGAAGCATTTCTGTTTTCGACCACGGTCGCGGACAACATCGCGTTGGGACGACCCGACGCCACGCCGGTACAAATCGAACATGCGGCACGTCTCGCGTGCATCGCCGACGACATCGAACGCTTCCCGGACGGTTATCAAACGATGGTGGGCGAGCGTGGCATCACGTTGTCCGGCGGGCAGAAGCAGCGCAT
>DKAR01000141.1 GCA_002450895.1 Proteobacteria bacterium UBA6921 | reverse complement strand
GTGATCATCGACAAGCTGCCGTTCGCGGCGCCTGACGAACCGTTGGTGCGAGCACGGTCCGATGTTTTGCGCGCGCGTGGACTCAATCCGTTTCTCGATGATCAACTGCCGCAGGCAGTCATTGCATTGAAGCAGGGCGTCGGGCGACTGATTCGCGATGTGAACGATCGCGGCGTGCTGATGTTGTGCGATCCCCGCCTTACAGCAAAACCCTACGGCAAGAAATTTCTGGATGCGCTTCCACCAGCGCCGATGACGCGCGACGTTAACGATGTTTTCGATTTTTTTGCGCGCCAGCCTTCCACATCACTGGCAGATCTCGCGCTATGAACATTCTGGCGCTTGATACCTCGACGGACGCGTGCTCAGCGGCATTGTGGCTGGATGGCCAACGTCTGGAACGCTTTCAGGTCGCTCCCGGCGCGCACTCCCGGTTGATTCTGCCGATGATCGAGAGCTTGCTTTCTGAAGCGGGTGTCCAACTGAAAGACATGACGGCGCTGGCGTTCGGGCGCGGCCCCGGATCCTTTACAGGACTGCGGATTGCCGCCGGCGTCATTCAGGGTCTCGCGTATGGCGCGGACCTGCCCGTTGTGCCGATCTCGACACTCATGGCGATCGCGCAGGGCGTTTTTGAAAAACGCGGGCATACGCATATTCTCTCGGCGCTCGATGCCCGAATGGGCGAGATTTATTGGGGCGGATATGAACGCCGTCCAGACGAATCGTTCGAATGCGTGATCCAGGAATGTGTAACGCCGGCACACGGTGCGCCGATGCCCGCGCAAGGCCAATGGTTCGGGGCCGGGCCCGGCTGGGGAGCGTACCGGGAGGTCCTTCGCGAACGACTGCATGCGTATATCACTGATGTCGATCCGGAATCTTTGCCGCGCGCGTGGGACATGCTACCGATCGCCGCGGCCGCCGTGGTGCGCGGCGAAACTGTCGCCGCCGACGCCGCACTGCCGATTTATCTCCGGGATCGCGTCGCCCACGTTCAGAAATGACCCCAATTCGCCGATAAGATCAGTGTGTTGCGCGTGCAGTACGTTGTTTCCCTGTAGCGCGCAACAAAGCTTCACATCCAACATCGGGACGCCGTACCGCAGTCCCGGTAGTCTAATCGCAGACGCGTACCATGATGCCGGGGGAGGACCATGGCGCGTTTTGGGAAAGTCCGGGTCGTGGTGGTCAATGTAGCGGGCTGGATTCTTGAATATGACGAATAAGCTGTTAGCCGTCGGTGTCGTGGCCGTGCTGATCCTGTCGTGCAGTACGACGGGCGAACAGCGTGGGCGCCGTGTCGGCGCCATAACGCGAATTGAAGTTCAGCGCCTGATCGCGCAGGCCAACAGCGGTGAAGTTCCCCGCATGCCCGGCCGCGATTTTGTCGATGCGGACCTTCCGGATATCGATTTCAAGGGTGCGTTGCTGGACGGCGCTGAATTTACGGGTGCCGTTTTGCGCGGGTCGATGCTTGCGCGAGTCCATGCAACCGATACGGACTTCAGTGCGATCAGCGCACAGGATGTTTCGTTTCGGGATGCTGATCTGGCGCGCGCCAATTTTGTCGACGCGGATCTGCGCGGCGCCAACTTTTCCGGCGCCAATCTGAACAGCGCCAATTTTTCCGGAGCCAAATTAACCGGCGCATCATTTGTAGGTGCTGATTTGACCGGTGCCAGGATGCAGCGCGCAGACCTCAGCAAGTCGGAGCTCAATCGTGCACGAATCGCCGGCGCGGATTTGCAGGAAGCTTCGCTGACCGGCGCGTATCTCGCTGAAACCCTGATTGGCCAGGCGGATTTGCGCGGCGCCGATCTGCGCGGATCGGACCTCAGCGGACTTTCCCTGACACGCGTGGATTTCCGGCGCGCCGACCTGCGACTCGCCAACTTCAATATGGCCCAGCTCGCCGAAATTGATTTTCGCGAAGCCGATCTGACGCTGTCGGAGTTTGCTTCCGCCAAGGTTGAGGATACAAATTTCGCCGGCGCGAAGATGATGAAGATAGATTTCAATGAAGCCACCATCATGCGTTCACGATTCGATCGCGGAAACATGGAAGGCGCGCGCCTGCGCAAGGTTTACTCCGGCAGCACAACCTACAACGAGACCAACATTCGCGATGCCAATCTATTTCAGGCTGTGCTTACCAATGCCGAAATGATCGGTGCGCAATTGCGCGGATCAAGTCTGATCAATGCCGATTTCACCAAGTCGGATTTATCGAACGTCGAATTAATCGACGCCAACCTCAGTAAGTCTGTGCTGATTGGTACCAAACTCACCGGCGCCGATCTGACGCGCACCGACTTGCACGGTGCGGATGTTAAAGGCGCGAATTTCAGCGGCGCCAATCTGTTGGATACCATCTTCAACCAGGCCATCAACTTCAACTACGCGCTGGGAATCGACAAGGCGATCAACGCGGATCGCATCAAATTCTGATTTCCCCCGCTTTTCCCCAATTGTCAGATCGTTAAAGTGGCGTTAACGTCGTCCGACAAACCTTCGCCGGACTGATCTCCGGTGAGCCATACAGATCGAACCCATGCGCATTGGCGGCCCCTCAATTCCGAACTCGCAGGCGTTAACGCCGCTGAC
This sequence comes from Proteobacteria bacterium UBA6921, assembly GCA_002450895.1. Taxonomy (GTDB): domain Bacteria; phylum Pseudomonadota; class Gammaproteobacteria; order SG8-11; family SG8-11; genus UBA6921. Next base: position 5,786 of record DKAR01000141.1, on the reverse strand, counting down.
ACGTCGTGCGCGTCAATCGGATTCCGCGCCGCAGCAGAGCTTTTCGGTCGAAGACCAAAAATCAGACGATTCAAAGGGGACGGTGAAGTCAGCGAAAGGCGAGGTTCGATTTCGATCCGCAACGCCATTCCCGGGCGTATCCGGTCGGGGCCAACGGGCGATTCAAGCCTACACGCAGCTGGACATGCTGGAGCAGCGCGCGCAATACGAGACGCTGATGGGTATTGACGTTTACGTCTGAAATGACGGCGACTTCTGAAAAAAAAGCGGCCCGAGGGCCGCTTTCGCGTTTTTTATTTAAGCCAGATCTAGAACCGCAAGCCAAGCTTGAATGCGTAGCTGGAAGAATCGCCGGTCTTGTCGCCTTCGAGGGCGAGATTCATCAAGCCGAAATTGATGTTGGCTCCGACGTAGTACTTGGTTTGTTCAACTTCTACCTTCGTCAGCAAGGGCAGGCTCGCCGAGGGATCCGAGGTCGTCCAGACGCGACCGACGCCGGCATAGGGGGTCAAAATCGCGAAGCCTTTTGAAACCGACAGCTCCAGACCTTTTGTGCCAAAGTCGAGATTGTCGATGCCGCTGAGTTTCGTGTACGTGCCGCGCACCGCAACCGCAGGAATCGCCACGTTGCCGGAGATGAACGCGTAACGCAGTTCGCCGCCCACCAGTTTGATGTTGGTCGAGGGGATCGACGTGTAGAGCACGCCGACATCGATATCGAAAGGCAATCCCTTGTGTGCGTGGAGCTTCGGAACATACAGGGTATCAATCGAATCTCCACCGGCAACCGCGGACTGCCAATCATCGGCATTGCTCATTTTCGTCGATGTCACTTCGAGTCCGATATCAAAGCCGGTTATTCCGAGGGGCTCGGCCGGAATCACTGCTTTGTAACTCAACGCAGACGACATGTCTTCGCTGAATGCCTTGAATGCAGCCTGTGCAACACCCGTCAGGTTGATGTCATTATTCGCGGCGTGCGCAAGGGGCGCGCTCAATAGGGCAGCCGTCGCAACGCATGTGGCAAACCGTTTCATAGTCGTCTCCGTAATTTCGAGTAATGTGACACACGTCTCTTCGCGCTTAACTATAGCGCGCAAATTCGCTCTATGTTAGCGGCCCACCTTGTTGCTGCTTTAAGCCCTCGAGTAGCGCAACATAGTGCCGGTGGCGTCGTTCATCGATACTTCCATTGGCGACCGCGGTGCGTATGGCGCAGCCTGGTTCAACAGTGTGACGGCAGTCTCTGAATTTGCACTGACCCAGCCACGGTCTGAACTCGACGAAGCCGTGCACCGCCTGATCTTCGGTGATGTATCCCAGACGGAATTCGCGCACGCCCGGTGAATCGATAATGTGGCCGCCGCCCGGGAGGTGATACAGGCGCGCCACGGTGGTCGTGTGTTTTCCCAATCCTGCGACCGAAACCTCACCGACCGCAATCTCCTGTCCCGGAAGAACGCGGCGCAGGAGTGATGACTTTCCGACGCCGGAATGTCCGACCACGATCGCGCGATGCCCCGAGAACAACTGTGAAAGCTGATCGGCGCTGTTCGGGTCACGCGTACTGACGAAATGCACGGCATAGCCACAACGACGATAGACATCCATGGCGCTTTGCCAGCTTTCACGTACGTCGGTACCGATAACGTCAGACTTGTTAACAAGTATGACGGGCGTGATGCGACTGAGTTCGGCGGCGACCAGGTAGTTGTCGAGGAGGTTGGTGCTGACTTCCGGCACAGGCGCAATCACCACGAATATCCGGTCGATATTCGCGGCGACAATTTGAACGGTTCCGCGAACATCCGTTCGGACCAGTTCGGTGTCGCGTGGATAGAGTGCAACGACAACACCGCTGTCCGGCCCGGCGCGCCAGAGGACGCGATCACCGCAGACAAGGTCGCCGAGATTTTGCCGGACAGTGCAGGTTGCAACGCTGTGATCGTCGCGTTCAACCTGAAGATTGGCGCCGTGATTGGCAACAACCACGCCGTTTTGCTCCGGGCCCAAAAGCGATTCGTCCGTGTCTTTGCCTGCCGGCCGGGAACGGCGTTGAATTCGCGATTGCTGGCGCTGCTTGATGAGGGCCGACTGGCGTTCGGTGAGCTTGCGGCGACTCATGCCTGAAGCGCGTCAATCTTTGCGGCGCAGATGAAATCATTATCCGTGAGTCCCTTTGCAGCGTGCGTGGTGTAGTGCACGGTGCAAAGGTTGTATCCGACATGGATATCCGGATGATGGTCTTCGCGGTGGGAAATCCATGCCACCGCGTTCACAAAAGAAACGGTTTCGTAGTAGTTGCGGAAACGAAACTGTTTCGAAATCGCACTGGCTGTTTCATCAATCGCCCAGCCGTTGAGCGAATTGCACGCCGTTTCGACCGTCGCGCGTGGCAGCGGCGCGGCTCCGTTCGCAAGTCGCGTGCAGTGGCGATGTGCAAAGTCGTTCATCAGGAGAGGTTCCCGGGCTACACTTCGTTGGGGACGAAAGACGAGGTGATTATGGCACAAGAACAAACACGCTTGATCTGGATCGACCTGGAGATGACGGGCCTCGACACGATGAACGACCGGATCATCGAGATGGCGGTTATCGTTACGGATGGCGACCTGAACACGGTTGCGGAAGGCCCGGTGATTGCCGTCCATCAACCTGATGCCGTTCTCGATGCCATGGACGACTGGAATAAAAACACGCACGGCAAGTCGGGGCTGATTGACCGCGTTCGCGCCAGCACGTTTGATGATCGCGCAGCGGAGTTAAAGATGCTGGAGTTTCTGAGGCCGCTGGTTCCGGCAAAAACATCCCCGATGTGTGGCAACAGCATCTGCCAGGATCGGCGCTTCCTCGCGCGGTTGATGCCGGAGCTTGAGGCCTTCTTTCACTATCGCAACCTTGATGTCAGTACGGTCAAGGAGCTTGCGCGACGTTGGGCGCCAGATGTCTTCAAGGCCATGGAAAAAAACACGCCGCATGTCGCATTGGATGATATCCGTGAATCAATTCGCGAATTGCAGTACTACCGGCAGAATTTCTTCCGGCGCTGAATTATTTTCAAACACCAATTGACAGTCATGCATTCGATCCGCAGACTCGGATCATGATTTTCATCGCCCGCAAGATTTCCATCCATCTGCCGCCGCGCCCGGTCGTATGGCGCGTGTGTGCCTGAGGAGAGTGCGGACAAAAGAGTAACCAGTTCACCCGTAGTAATAGTCAGTTCAAACCTCAGGCCACAGACCCAAAATCTGTGGCTTTTGTTTTTTTGGAGGGCAGTATGTCAGTTCCGGCGGCGTACATCGGCGTCATTCTCATCTGGTCCACGACGCCACTCGCAATTCAGTGGAGTTCGGCGGGAGGCGGATTCATGTTTGCGCTGGTCGGGCGCATGGTCATCGGCGCATTGCTTTGTGCGGTGCTTGTATCGCTGTCGCGCCAACCGTTGAGTTGGACACCCGCGGCGCGTCGAACCTATCTCGCCGCCGGTCTGGGAATTTACGGTGCCATGATTTCCACGTACTGGAGCTCACAGTTCGTTACGTCCGGGGTCATCGCGTTGATGTTTGGAATGACGCCGTTATTTACCGGCGTGGTCGCCCATTTTGTGCTGCGTGAACGCGCGTTTACGCTCGGTAAAATCGCGGGGATCATTGCCGGACTCGGTGGCTTGTTTGGTATCTTCGGTGCGTCCGCTCAAGTCGGTGCCCATGCCCTCCAGGGGATGGCTGCGCTTTTGGTGGCAGTTTTTATTCAGAGTTCCAGTATGGTGATCGTCAAGCGATTTGGATCACAGGTCGATGCGTTGCATGTAACGACCGGCGCGCTGTATCTTGCGGTTCCGATGTTTGCGATTACCTGGGGGATTGTCGGCGGGCCGCACCTGTCTGATATCCCGCCCCGTGCGCTGTGGGCGATTGTGTACCTTGGAGTGTTTGGGTCGGTAGTCGGGTTTGCGCTTTATTTCTATACCATTCGTCATCTAAAGACAGGCACCATCGCCCTGATTACGTTGATTACTCCGGTCATGGCACTTTTGATCGGACAGCTGTTAAATGGCGAGCGAGTAACGACAACTTTGGTTGGTGGCGCGGCGCTCATTTTGGGTGGCCTCGTGCTACACCAATGGGGTGATGTGTGGGTTCAACGCGTGATGGGCGCAAGAACGTCAGAAGGGTAGTGAGTACGGTGAAAAGGATGTTCACAATGCGTTGGGCACTAGCATTGATTCTGGTCGGTAACAGTCTTTCTGCGTTTGCTTTGGAGTGGAGCCCTTACGCCAGCCTCGCAATGACGCGCGGCGGCGATTCGCTCGGCAAGAACGTTTCCGTGAAAAACNNGAGCCATATCCGGGCCGGGCAATACATGTTGTTTTCCGCCGGGGTCACGGTGCCGCTGCCAAACCTGCCGGATTGGGAGGCCCAGGCATCGATCGGATATTGGTTTGATCTGGTGGGGGGCAATGGCGGCGAACTGAAGTTCAAGCGCATCCCGATCGAATTGGTGGCAATCAGGAATTTCGACTCCATCTGGCGCGTCAGCGGCGGCTTGTCATACCACACAGCGGTTGAACGGACGTGCACGCAGGATACCTGCGACGTACCGAATACCCGGTTCGACAATGCGTTGGGACTGGTTGCCGAGGTCGACTGGCTGGTCAGCGGCCCGGTGACCGCCGGGCTTGGTCTGGATCAGCCCCGACCCATGCTGTTGTGGTTCGGCTTGCGCGCTACGGTGATCAATTACCAAGCGCCACAGTCGGAAGGCGGCAAGTACAACGGTAATAATCTAGGACTGATTCTAGGGCTGAATTTTTAGGACTGTGTCACGGTCCGTGCGGACCGCACTCAGCGGTTGAGCTTGAATGCCGATACGGGAAGTACTGACCCGCACGGTTTTTGAGTTCGACCATGGCGATTCTGACGCAAGAAAAGACCCTTCCCACCACCCGTTCGATTCCGGACAAATGCATACGATGGACGAAGCGCATCGGCGTCCTCGGATTTCTCTTCTTCCTCATCAAGGGGCTGCTCTGGATTATTGTTCCCGCCATCCTCTTTTACTTTGGCGCAAAGTAGACCAATCCTTTTTTTGCCGGTGACATTCTTTCTGATCTCGCGCGTAAGCGTGGGGTGATTCAATTTCACCCAAAAATGCTGAATTTCGAGCCCGGTTGTCCGGTAGGGTATTCCTTGCATCGTTCGTTGATCTTGCGGCTGATCCAGTCATTTGGAGGTGCGAGCCGCGGCGCGAACAAGCAACACGGGATACCCGACTTCATGGCTCATGCCGAATCACGAACATTTGGCTATCTCGTTGTTGCCACCGTTCTTGCGCAACTGGCGCTACTTTTTATCCTGATCTGAACGGCGGTTTTCACGGCAGGGCGTTCTCGTGTCGAGCGAGGGCCCAGGCGACGTGCTCACGTACCAATTCGTTTTCATGGTGAATTTTTTTGCGCAATACCTCGAGCACACGCGGCGTGGATGGCGCGTTACCCAGGGCGACCGCGATGTTGCGCAACCAGCAGGAATAACCAATTCGCCGGATGGCCGATCCTTCCATGCGTCTCAGGAATTCATCTTCGGTCCATTCGAACAGGTCGGTCAAAGCAACATCATCCAGTTGGTGCCGCGCAACGAAGTCTGGCTCCGTGGTGGTTTGCGTGAACTTGGTCCACGGGCAAACGAGCTGGCAGTCGTCGCACCCGTAAATGCGATTCCCCATTTCTGCGCGATACTCTTCCGGAATGCTCCCGCGCCATTCGATGGTGAGATAGGAAATGC
>DKAR01000051.1 GCA_002450895.1 Proteobacteria bacterium UBA6921 | reverse complement strand
AATGCAGCGCCGCGCATCGAGCTGATAGGGCGCGATGATCGCATTCGTTGGGCACGCGGGGATGCAGGCCATGCACGTGCCGCAGTGATTGGTAGCAGGTGCATCAATCGGTAGCGGCAAATCCGTATAGATCTCGCCGAGAAAGAACCACGAACCGGATTTTTCGTGAATCAGGTTCGTGTGCTTACCGATCCAGCCGATGCCAGCTTTTTCCGCCAGTGCCTTTTCGAGGACCGGTGCGCTGTCTGAAAAAACGCGGTAACCAAATGCGCCCACCACAGTTTCAATACGGGTTGCCAGCGCCTGGAGTCGCTTGCGGACGACCGTGTGATAGTCACGGCCGAGGGCGTAGCGCGAAATATAGGCGGCTTCCGGGTTTCCCAGGACCCCCTGCGGGTCCGTGGCGTTTGGAGGCCAATAGTTCATTCGAACGGAAATAATCCGGAGTGTCCCGGGCACGAGGTCGGCCGGGCGACTACGCTTGTAACCATGGCGTTCCATGTAATTCATGGCGCCGTGGTAGCCCCGGGCGAGCCAGTTCAGCAGATGGGCCTCAGCTGCCGATACATCTATATCGCTTACCCCCGCGTGAGCGAAACCGAGTTCGCGAGCCCACGCCTTGATGTTTTGGGCGAGCTCTGAATAGTTAATTTCGACTTGCGTGGAGGCCATGCTCCCAATGATACCCGGCAGCGGCATATTGCCGACTCAACTGTATCAGGCTGGACAAGTTCAGCGGCTCGATCGGGCGGCAATCGAACAGTTTCAGATTCCGGGCGAAGTGCTGATGGAGCGCGCAGGTGCCGCGGCATTCGCGCTGTTGTGTACGCGCTGGCCGCAAGCGCAGCGGCTCTGCGTTGTGTGCGGTGTGGGCAATAATGGCGGTGACGGTTATGTCGTGGCCCGATTGGCAAAGGCAGCCGGACTCAGTGTGCGCGTCATGCAGGTTGGTGGGTCGGAACGGATTACCGGGGACGCCTCGACGATGCGCAAGAAATTGCTCGCTGTCGGTGTGGAGATTGGGCAGGTGTCCCCGTCCGGGCTTGCGCAAGCGGATGTCATTGTCGATGCGCTGCTCGGGACTGGACTGAAGGGCGAACTTTCCGACGAATTGGTGCGCGCCATCGCGACCGTGAATAGTGCGCAGCGTCCTGTGCTTTCCATTGATATTCCTTCTGGTTTGAACGCCGACACGGGACAGGCGCCGCGATCGGCCATCCGTGCAACGGCGACGCTGACATTCATCGGTCTCAAGCAGGGCCTTTTCACGGCATCGGGACCGGAGTACGCGGGTTTTGTCGCATTCGATGCTCTGGCCGTTCCGGCGGGGGCCTACCGCGGTGTCCCCAGCTCCGCGACACGTTTGTCCGCTGAGCTTTTGAAAAAGCTTCTCTTGCCGCGCCGGCGCAGTGCAAACAAAGGGGACTTCGGGCATTCGCTGATTATCGGCGGTGACTTGGGAATGTGCGGTGCGGTGCGACTTGCATCGGAAAGCGCCGCGCGAGTTGGCGCGGGCTTGGTCAGCGTTGCTACACGCTCCGCACACATTGCGTCGCTCAATGCGGGGCGGCCGGAGATCATGTACCACGGTGTCGGCACAGAAGAAGATCTGCAACCGCTTTTGGAAAAGGCGACGGTTGTCGCTGCCGGGCCGGGACTGGGCCAGTCAGATTGGTCCAAAAAGATTTTGAATGCCGCGCTGGCGACAAAGCGTCCGATGGTGATTGACGCAGATGGATTGAACTTACTCGCGCAGTCTCCGCCGAAGCCGCGCGAAGAGTGGGTGCTGACACCGCATCCCGGTGAAGCGGCACGCATGATCGGGCAGAGCGTCGCCGATGTTCAAAACGACCGATTTGCTGCGGCGCGCGAGCTTCAGGAACGTTACGGCGGCGTCGTTGTACTCAAGGGCGCGGGCACGGTGATCGCGACGCCGGATCTTGCCATCGCAGTCTGCACGGCAGGAAACCCGGGGTTAGCCACCGGAGGTTCGGGCGATGTATTGACAGGCGTCATCGCCAGTTTCATCGGACAGGGGATGCCGGTGAAGGACGCGGCCTATCTGGGTGTGCAGGTTCACGCCATGGCCGGCGATCTCGCCGCCTGCGACGGCGAGCGCGGCATGCTGGCAGGGGATGTTGTGGCCCAGCTGCGCAACGTCGTAAATCCAGAGGTCGGGCAACCCGCGGATTTGGTCATGAGCCCCGATCAGGGTGAATTCTGACGCCACGCGTCGGCATCACTCTGCAGAATCTGTTTTTTTTCACTACCCGTGTGTGCGTTCACCATTCTGCGCGCAGTCGCAGAGTTCGATAGACTCTGTTTACATGTCCGGTCGCGCACACACTTTATCCAACGAACAGGCCACGCTTGATTTTGCGGCGCGCGTTGCCCACGCGGCCGTGGGTGGAGCCGTGATTTATCTTCGCGGTGATCTCGGCGCCGGCAAGACGACGTTCGCGCGCGGATTTCTGCACACGCTGGGCGTCACCAGTCACGTAAAAAGCCCGACCTTCACCGTGGTGGAGCCTTACGAGTTTTCTGCGGGAAGCGCGGCACATTTTGATCTGTACCGGATTACTGATCCGGAAGAACTGAATCTCATTGGAATTCGTGAATATTTTTCACCGGGTGCCTGGGTCTTGGTTGAATGGCCCGAGCGGGGTGAAAATGTACTCCCGACGCCGGATCTCGATCTTGAGTTCAAACATTTCGGCGAACAGCGGAACGTTACCGCGATTGCCCGGTCCGAACGAGGACGTCATGTGCTGAGAAAAATTGAGTGGGACAGCGAATGATTGGGGTAAGAATTTTGATGGGTTTATGTCTGCTGATGCCGGCGCTGTCGTTTGCGGCGGTTCAGGTTCAGGCCGCGCGCGCGTGGTCGGCTCCGGACAGCACGCGCATTGTGCTGGATACTGACGGCCCTGCGGAACACCGCTTGACGGTGTTGCACGATCCCGATCGTGTCGTCGTGGATGTTCCCAACGTCGATTTAAAGGCATCACTGGACGCACTGAACGTCAGTGGCGCGGTCTACGATCGCGTGCGCAGCGCGATGCACGACGGTCAAACGTTGCGCATTGTCTTCGATTTAAATACCCGAGTTCGTCCCAAAAGTTTTTTCCTGAAACCAAATGAACGGTACGGCCACCGCCTCGTTGTCGATTTGTTCCGCGAAGACGCTGGCGAAAGCTCGAAAGGGGATGCGTCGGTTCAGAAATCGTCCGCGGGTCGTGATGTGATCGTCGCGATTGACGCGGGGCATGGCGGCGAAGATTCCGGTGCCATCGGGCCCGGTGGTACGAAGGAGAAAGACGTCGTATTGGCGATTGCCGAACGGCTTCGAAGCAAAGTCGAACAGGAACCCGGAATGAAGCCGCTGATGATCCGGGGCTCTGACTACTTTGTAAGTTTGAATGGACGCCGCCGTCTGGCTCAGCAACAACGCGCGGATTTGTTTGTATCCATTCACGCCGATTCAACGGGTCGAAATCCGAAAGCGCGTGGGGCCTCGGTGTATGCATTGTCGACGAAGGGCGCCAGCAGTGAAGCAGCACGCGTTCTGGCCGACAGTGAAAACTCCACCGACCTGATTGGCGGCGTGAACCTCGAAGACAAAGATGATGTGCTGACGTCTGTCCTGCTCGATCTTTCACAAACCGGAACGATTGAAGCCAGCCTGGATCTCGGCAATCGCGTCATCAATGAGCTGGGAAAAGTCGGCAGCGTTCACAAGGAGCGCGTGGAGCAGGCGGGTTTTGTTGTGCTCAAATCGCTTGGCATTCCATCGATCCTGGTTGAGTCGGGATTCATTTCAAATCGGACGGAAGAGCGCAAGCTCCGGGATACGATGTATCAGGAATTGATCGCGAATTCCGTCATGAGGGGCGTGCGCAGCTACTTTGCAGATCACGCGCCACCCGATACGCTGCTTGCCTCGACCAACATTCAACATGTAATCCAGCCCGGTGAAACCCTTGCCACGATTGCCCAGCATTATCAGGTCAGCATTCTTGCGCTGCGCTCGCTCAATGAGATCACCGGCGATTTGTTGCAGGTGGGGCAGGTGTTGCGAATCCCGCGCGCGCTGGATGCACTGGCGCATTAGGGTGATCGGTCGCATTTCCGGCGATCGCCGAATCTCAGCTTCGGCATTCTTGGTTTTCCTCGCTGTATTTGCGGTGTCGAAAATCAGCGTGGCATCGGCCGCTACGGATATCCGTGTCGTCGATGATATGGGCAAGATTGTTTCACTGCCCGCGCCGGCACAGCGGATCATCGCTCTTTCACCGCATGTGACCGAGCTGGTTTTTTCGGCTGGCGGTGGTGCGAAAGTTGTCGGTGTCGTTGATTACAGTGACTATCCCGAGAGCGCAGTGAAGATCGCCCACGTCGGCAGCGCAAATGCGCTGGATCTGGAGCGAATCGTCTCATTGCGCCCGGATCTTGTCATAGGCTGGCGCAGTGGAAATCCGCAGAGCGCGTTGGAGCGCCTGAACCGTCTGGGTATGCCCGTGTTCTTGAGTGAGCCGCGAAAACTCGAAGACATTCCGACGAATATCGAGCGGATCGGCGCGTTAATGGGAACTGCCGAGGTCGCCGGTCGAGAGGCCGCGCGGTTTCGCGAGGAGGCGCGGCAGCTCGGAGAGCGTTATTCAGGTCGGCCGCCGGTTCGCGTTTTCTACCAGATATGGGACCGGCCGCTGATCACGGTGAACGGTGATCATATGATTTCCGCGGTATTGAAATTGTGCGGTGGCGAAAACATTTTCGGAGATTTGCGCGCGCTGGCTCCCGAGATCAGTGTCGAGTCTGTGCTCGAACGAAATCCGGAAGTCATCATGGTCGGTGGATCCGCAACCGAGCACAATCAAACCGAGTTCTGGTCAAAGTGGCCGTTATTGTCCGCGGTAAAGAACGGGCGAGTGTTCAGGCTTCCGCCGGATCATATGCAGCGCCAGACGGCGCGCATCCTTCTGGGCGCGGGACGCGTTTGTGAATTGCTGGAATCGGTGCGGGTTCAGCGTGCGGGACGGTGATCGCGCGGTTTCCACAGAACTTCCGGGCTGTCGGTCAGGGCGTTCAAGGCGCGCGCGCAGACGAACAGCAGATCGGAAAGCCGGTTCAGATATGTTCGCCCGTGCACATTGATTTCTTCGCCCACACTCAGCGTGACGAGGCGGCGCTCGGCACGGCGGCATATCGCCCGTGCGATGTGACACAACGCCGACGATTTTGATCCGCCAGGAAGAATGAATTCCTTCAAGGGCGGCAGCATGGAATTCAACGTATCAAGGTCGTTTTCCAGCTGCTTGGCGTCATCGGCCGTGATGAAATTCGATCCCGGAATACTCAGTTCTCCGCCCAGTTCGAACAATTCATGCTGAACACGAGTAAGAATTTCGCTAATCGATTCAGGTAGCGTTTCTGTGAGCAAGACGCCCAAGGCACAATTGAGCTCATCGACATCGCCCATAGCTTCAACGCGCGCATGTGATTTGCTGACGCGGGTTCCGTTACCCAGCCCGGTGGAACCATCATCGCCGGTGCGCGTGTAGATTTTTGAAAGTCGATTGCCCATAGCTAACTCCCGATCAGTCGATAGACCACGGAGAGCTGCAAATCGGCTTGCGTGCCGACATGCCACAACTCCGGTGTAATGCGTTCGATCTGTTTCAGCGTTTGCAGCGCAGACTGGTCGAGCAGGCGATTGCCTGAACTGCGCGCGACGTGAACGCTCTGAATCGCGCCATCGTCAACGACGCGAAAACCCAGCAGTACTTCGCCTTCAAATCCTCTTTGCCTTGCGAGCATGGGATATACCTTGCGGCGCTCAACAAGCTGACGCAAGTACGAGACCACACGCCCGAAATCAACAATAAGCTCCCCGTTGTCGTTTGACATCACCATGGGGTCGCGCGGTGGGTTGAACGCCGGCATTTCTTCAGGAGGCGTTGCCACAGAGTCAGGAGCCGTATCGGCGACCATTTCGTCCACGACTGGTATTTCGGCCGGTTGGTTTGGCGGTTCCGGTAACCGGGAAGTCTTCGTTTCTGGCATTGCCCGGGCGTCGCGTTTGGATCGTGGGCGCTTGTCTGAAACAGGCCTTTTCACCTGAGGCTCTGCATGCGCTTCGCGAATTTCGACCTGGAGAGTTTCGTACGCGGGCGCTGTTGGCTGGCCGGAGCCCACCGGAATCATGAGGATGCAAACGTGCACGATTGCCGATGCGATGATTCCGATGGTTAACGCGGCTTGGCGCATTGCCGTTGATCAGAGTTCCAGGCGTAACGTGACGGAGTAAGACCGCCCCGGTAACGGGTAGTAATAGTAGTCCGGATCGAAATAGTAACCGGAATCCGCCACTTTCTTGTCGGCAACGTTATTGACTCCCACCTGGACATTGCCATGCGGGAAGTTGTATCCCCATCCGGCATTGATGAGAGAGTAGCTGCTCATCTGTTTTCCGGTATTCGCATAATCACTTCCAAAATAGCGCTTGCCGACAAACTGTGCGTCGAGAGTGAACAGTCCTGCGATGCCGGCGTCAAGACTGTTGCCGACCGTGTACGTATTTTTCGGGACATCCGGAACCTGTTTTCCTTTCATTGGGCCGGATCGGAATTTGGCAACGCGGTAGCTGTGAGTCAAACGCAACGACCACATGTCCACCGGCTTGATTCGGAATGCAAGGTCGGCGCCCTGACGTTCCGTCGGGTCGAGATTGGTGTTTGCAAACGCGGCGGGGTCATAACCGATTTCATCCGTCAAAGTAATTCGGTACAGGGTGACATCGAACTGGGTGTCTTTCGAAAACGGAAATTGACCGCCGACTTCAACGTGTTTGCCGACCTGCGGATCAAGCATCGTGACGGTGCCGTCGAAGTAGCTCCACATTTCGTCCAGAACGGCGAATCGAAAGCTGCGCGCCACACGTACATGACTTCGCGCACCACCGGGGTAGCGGAATTGCAGGGACAGATCCCAGCCATATTCCAGTTCGTTGCGATCATCTGACGTATTGGTTGAAGTCGCGAGGTCTTTGCTCTTTACGTCCGTTGATACGTTTTGCGCACGCAAACCGAACCCCAAAGCAACCACCGATCCCAAGGAAAAATTATCGCTTGCGTAAAGGGCAATGCTGTTGCGAGTGACGTCACTTTGAACATTCGTTCCGAATCCGGGGCTTTCTGATTTTGTGTCGAGCGAGCTGCGATAAATATCCGCCCCCAGGATTCGGGTATTTGACTCGTCTTCGACACGATATCGAGGTGTCGCAGAAAGTGTGGTCAGGTTCGCATCGGTCGAGTCGTCGAAATTGGAACTGCTTTTTTGGTCCTTTTTGCGCCAGGAAAACTCACCGGCCAAGCCTGGGCTGTTGTAGAAAAGATCGAGCGCGGAGTGCGACTCTTCTGTGTCCATCAAGTAAGTTCCTGCCTTCGTCGGGTCGGCGCGATATTGGGCTTCATCAATTGCGCCGGGCAATTCGTTGTCGTCGCGAAAGACCTGGCCGCGGATACCCCAGGTCGTGTCCCCCGACAGGGCGGTGAATTCGGAGCCGGCGCGACTTGCTTTAGTCACGTTGTGGTCGCGATAGCCGTCGGATTGCTGGTGGTTCGCATCTGCAATCACCGCAAAGCGATCATTCGACCAACGTCCCTGTCCGCCGATTTCCAAAGTTGAGAAACTTCCTGCGCGCACCAGCGCGCTGAAGGCCGGACCTTCGAATCCGTTTGTTGTCACGATATTGATGACCCCGCCCGCCGCATTGTCGCCGTACAGAACGGTTGCGGCGCCACGGATGATTTCGATGCGCGCGACCGACTGCAACGCGATCATCGACAGGTTCGCGCCACTAAGGTCGACGTCGTTCAGGCGGCGACCGTTGATCAGAATGAGCGAATTGAGTGCGCCGGTTTCTCCGAATCCGGCAAGGTCCACGCGCGTCCCCGCTCCGCTCTGAACTCGAACACCGCCGAGTTGTTGAAGGGCTTCCGGAATCGTTCGCGCATTGCTCGCGCGAATTTCTTCAGCAGTGACGACGGTCACGTTGGTCGGAGCCGTATCGATCGTCGCCTCAAAACGTGTGGCGGTAACGACCGCTTTTGTTGGTTCGGTAGGGGCAGATATCGCTTCGGGTGAAGTGATCGGTTCTTCCACCTTTGTGTTTGTCGACTCGCTCGATTGAGCGGCTGGTGGTTCGGTGACCGCTTCAGGTGATTCTTCTGCAAATGACGGAAGGCTTGCGAAACACACTGTGATTGGAATGATGCAACGAACAAAACGAAAGGCACGTGACATTCACTTTTCCCTTTGGACAAGTAAGGCGCACACCCGCGCGTGGAACAAAATACGTGTGCCGGGAAAAGACGAGACGAGATGGTCGTGGAAAGGATCCCGCCCGGAAGTTGCCCGCCGCAACACGCTCCTGAGTCGTGCCGCAGGCCGGTCTCCGGGCTTACAAGTGAACCTGGGGGTTCGGGCGAATCACCTTCCCGTGCACGTGGCACAGTGGCAAACGACTCGCTTTGACTTGTTTACCGTTGCGGGGGCAGCGCCGGAATTGCGCGTTTTTAGGGTGCGCTCACCGGCTTCCCGTTTCATTCTGCAAATTGGAATTTGCAGAACACCTGAAGCAGGCGCGACTCTAAGGCGGGTGGTGGAGACGTGTCAAGCCGACACACGTCAGCGTGCGTCGAAGATGGATATTTTTTTGCCACAACATTCGGCCCCGCATGAGTGCAGGGCCGAACTTGAGCCGAATCGCAGGAACGAGTTAGTTGTAACTCGTATCAGCAGCGGGTTCGACCTGGTGGGCGTGCAATCCTTTGGGGCCGCGTTCTACCTCAAAGCGTACGGTCGCGCCTTTGATCAGCGTGCGAAAACCGTCACCCTTGATGGAGGAGTAATGTACGAAAACATCTTCGTTACTCCCTTGCGGTACGATGAAACCGAATCCTTTCTTATTGTTGAACCATTTGACTGTGCCGNNCCGCCGTTTCTTTGAAACAGTCTAGCTCGCTTTGGTGAGCGTCGTTGACAGGACCTGCATCTTGTTTTCGATGGCTTTCAGGAGATCTCTGAAAGAATCGGCAAAAGAAGCAACGCCTTCCTTTTCCAGCTGTTCCGTAACGTTCTTAATGTCAATACGGTGTTCCGAAAGTGCCGCAAACACCTGCTCCGCCTTTTCCTCATTACTTTCAAGGGTACGCGCCGGTCGGCCGTGGTCGCGAAATGCCGTGTAGGTTGCCGGAGGGACAGTGTTTACGGTGTCTGGCCCAATCAGCTCGTCGAGATAGAGGACGTCGCTGTATCCCGGATTCTTGGTCCCCGTGCTGGCCCAAAGAAGGCGCTGCGTCTGCGCGCCGAACTTCTTCAGCAGCGCAAATCGGGAGGAGTGGAACAGCTGTTTGTAAACACGGTAGGCCAGCTTGGCATTGGCGATCGCCGCTTTTCCTAACAAATCTTTCAGAGCTTCGGCGTTCCCGCCCCCGGCGCGAATCTGGTCTTCCAGTTGCTTGTCGATGGCAGAATCGACGCGGCTGACGAAAAAGCTGGCGACCGACGCCACTGCGCTGATCGGAAGCTTTTGTGCGTGCCGTGCCTCAAGGCCCTTCAAAAAAGCTTCAGCGACTTCGCGATAGCGTTCGACCGAAAAGAGCAGGGTGGCGTTTACATTGATGCCGTCGGCGATCAGTGTCTCGATTGCCTTGAGTCCCTCTTTTGTTGCCGGGACTTTGATCATGACGTTGGCGCGGTTGACGCGGCGGTGTAAGTCGCGCGCTTCACGAATGGTGCCTTCGCTGTCATAGGCGAGATCAGGAGATACTTCGATGCTGACCATTCCGTCGCGACTCTGGCTGGATGCGTGGATCTCACGGAACGCGTCGCAGGCGCCCTGGATATCCTCAATGGCCAGTTCGTAGAACATTTCGCGCGGCGTCAGCTTGGAATTGGCCATCAGCCGGGCTCCCATGGCGCCTTCATAGGCCTTGCTCGACGTCATCGCCTTTTGAAAAATTGTCGGATTCGAGGTGATTCCGCGCAGTCCATCCCCGGCAATCATTCGTTTCAGGTCGCCATTCTGCAGCATGTCGCGCTGGATATTGTCGTACCAGATGCTCTGGCCGAGATCTGAAACTTTTTGCAGTGGATTTTTTGCCATGGTTCTCGCTCCTGTCGTTGGGCTCGCCTGCTCAAGTCATCATACGGTTTCGACAATGTGACCGAAGTGGTGTTTCACACATTCTCGGCTGTCAAAAAGGTCGGCGTCATAAGTGAATTCTTTACGCAACGTCTGTTTGATCTGTGACGGTGGTAGTCATCTGCAGACCGCCTTTGAATCGGTCTACAATCGCAGACAACTTGTGGAAGGTAAATCTCCCATGGCTCGCTGTTTTGCCGCACTGTTCGTGTGCGTTTCTGCTGTAGTCTGCCTCGCTTCGTGCTCTGACTCGCGGCATTCCGCACCCGAAGACATGGTGCAGATCCCGGCGGGGATCTTCACTATGGGCAGCGACAAGACGGACAGCGACGGATTGCAGAAACAGTATGGCCTGGTGAAGCCGCTGTTCCTGGACGAACATCCCCGCCACGAGGTCACTCTTCCCAGCTACTACATCGACCGTTACGAAGTCAGTAACTTCGATTACAAACGGTTTGTCCAGGCGGTGAGTGGACGCGAACCCTTCGGCTGGACTCAAAACGGCTACAACCTTCTCCCTGATCGGCTGGCAAAGACTGAATTGGATACGCTTCGCTGGATTGCTCGCGAATACTTCAAGTTTGATAAGGATACTTCCGTCATGGACCGCGAGACCCTTTTACGCGCGATGGATGAACGGCAAAAAATTCTCGACCGGTACCCTGTCGCCGAAATCAGCTGGGACGAGGCGACGGCCTTTTGCCGATGGAAGGGAAAGCGGCTGCCGACGGAATCCGAATGGGAAAAGGCGGCACGCGGAACGGATGGCCGCGAGTTTCCTTGGGGCGACAACTGGGACGTCGCACGTCTGTCGACGGGGGAGAATGACTCATCCTCAGACGAGGGCCTGATGCCCTTAGGTTCCTTCGAATTCAGCAAGTCTCCCTACGGCGCCTACGACATGGCGGGAAACGTGTGGGAGTGGGTTGAAGACGACTATCGCGCCTATCCCGGAAGCGATTTTCAATCGCCAGATTTCAATCAGGGAAAAAAAGTGATTCGCGGAGGCGGAGGAGGCGTCGGGCACTACGCGTTGAGTGTGTTTTTCCGCGCGGCCGCGCGGCAGGCAGCAGATCGAAATGCGACGAGTGCGGACGTCGGTTTTCGTTGCGCGAAGGACGCGCCATAACGCGCGTCCTTCGCGAATTGAATCCTATCGGCGAATCTTCTTTGTGACGGGAACCTTGGCCGGCTCGCGCTCGTTGCGCAAATGTAGCGCGGCGATTGCACCAACGATTCCGCCCAGTGTGAATGAAAGGATGACCGATTCCATCAGCATGTCGAACATGTTTTTATCCTCGCCCCAGCAGCAACGGTTTGGTTTCTTTCGCGACCATCGTGCAAAGTGGACGATTCACACGACTCAATTCTGTTAACGGCGAACCCGCGGCGGAGTTTAGCGGCGTGCAAAATCTATGACTTTACGGCCGGTTATTTCGCAGTTCACCCCGGGTTGCGGACAAGACTCTTTTGAAAATCCCGACGGCGCGGTCGATCTGAGGAGGGGTAATGATCAGCGGGGGGGCAAAACGGATGACCGATTCATGGGTGTCCTTGCTGAGGACGCCTGCGGCGATCATGCGTTCGCAGACGTGTCTTGCACTGACCTGAGCCGTATCGATTTCGATGCCGATCAACAGACCCTTTCCGCGAACGTCACGAATCAGCGGACTCTTGATCTCTTTTAGTCGCGTCAGGAAATACTCGCCGGTTTTCTTTGCGTTCTCGATCAATTCGCCTTCCTGGAGAATGCGCAACGCTTCCAATCCCACGGCGGCGGCCAGCGGATTTCCGCCGAAAGTGCTTCCGTGATCGCCGGGGGAAAATACATTCATGACTTCACGCCGCGCGAGAAACATCGACACCGGGAGGAGTCCGCCGCCAAGAGCCTTCCCTAGTGTCAGTGCATCCGGAATGACGCCGTCATGTTGGCAGGCGAGCAGGGTTCCGGTTCGGCCCAGCCCGGTTTGAATTTCGTCGCAAATCAGCAGCACATTGTGCTTCTTGCAGACGCGCGCGCATTCGGCGAGGTAACCGGGGGGAGGGACGATGATGCCGCCTTCACCCTGAATCGGCTCCACGATGAACGCCGCGGTGTTTGGTGTAATCGCGGCTTCCAGCGCTTTGCTGTCGGCAAAAGGAATAAGGCGGAAGCCGCCCAGCATCGGTCCGAAACCTTCACGGTATTGTGTTTCCGACGACATGCTGATGATGGCGATGGTTCGACCATGAAAGTTGCCCTCGCAGGCAATGACCTCCGCGCGATCACTCGGCACACCCTTGACCTGATATGCCCACTTTCGCGCGGCTTTCAGCGCCGTTTCTACGGCTTCGGCGCCGCTGTTCATGNNGCCGAATAGGCACTCATCATGTCCATGTACCGCTTTCCAGCGGTATCCCAGACAAACACGCCTTTGCCGCGCGCGAGCGTCACCGGCAACGGCGCATAGTTGTGTGCGCCAAAAATGTTTTCGAGATCCACAGGGTTGCGTTTGGTCATCGTCGTCATAGCAGCGTGCTCAGCAGATGGATAACCAGGTCGGCGGTTTTGTTGCCGCGATCCCGGAACGGGTTGTACTCGGCAATTTCGATTCCGAGCAGTGCAGGGTGTTTTCGCAACGGCGCGAGTGCTTCGATCAATTGTGCCGCAGGGATTCCCGCCGGCTCCGGACTGCCAACGCCCGGGGCATCGACCGGGTCGACGACATCAAGATCGATGGTGATGCCGAAACCCCCGGGGGCGGATCCTGCGATGGCCAGACCTTCCTGAACTGCATCGCGCAGAGAGCGAGTTTTGAGATCCGATTTTGTGATCGCCCGAACACCGAGTTCGCTCAACATCGTGGCTTCTTCAGGTTCGAAACTGCGCGGTCCGATCACGCAAGTGTGTTCGGGAATCAGTTTTGGGCGATCCATCATGAGCTGTGTGAGGCGGGAATCGCCTTTGCCGAGCAAGCACGCGAGCGGCATTCCGTGCAACGCCCCACTGTGCGATGTTTCCGGCGTGTGGCTGTCCATATGCGCATCAATCCAGATGAGACCGATCGGTCCATCGGACTGGCGTGCCCACGCTGCGCCCGACCACGTTCCGATCGCACAAGAGTGATCGCCGCCGATGACGGCGAAATGCTGGTGATTGTTCGAAGCGTCGGCTACCTGGTGGCCAAGTTGTCGAAAAAAGTCCNNGCCACTCGGCATCAAATCGCCGTTCAGCAAGTTGCGGTTCGAGCGTGCGCCGGATGTGTTCCGGCCCAAAGTCGCACCGTGGGTCCCGCGCGCCAAGACAGAATGCGGCGCCGATGATGACGGTCTGGCTCATCTGGGGTTGGCGTTTGGGGGACGTCATGCGGCATGCTCTCCAGAAGTTGTATCGGCCCCGGGTTGCCCGATTTGACGCAGCGGTTCGGTGACGCCTTCACAGGTTAGAGTATTCGAATGAATTTTCATCGCGAGTTGGAACAGATATTTCGAAAGGCGATCGCCGCGGTGAACGGCCGCACGGCAGTGCGCAATTTTCTTGTTTCGCAACCGAGACCCTCTCCGAGTGCCATCATTGCGATTGGTAGGGCAGCAAATGCGATGTTGGCCGGCGCTTGTGACATGTTCGGATCACGTATTCCGGCTTTGCTCATTACCAAATATGGCCATGTTTTGAACTCTGAGCCAGTTCCGCAAAGCACGCACGTCATTGAAGCGGGGCACCCTGAACCCGACCAGAACAGCCTCTTGGCTGGAAGCGCCTTGTTATCGTTCATCGATGAACAGCCGCTTTCAGCAAATCTGTTATTTCTGATCTCTGGCGGCGCTTCGTCGCTCGTCGAAGTGCTTCCGCGCGGAATCGATCTTGACGCATTTCAGCGCACTCAGCGCTGGTTGTTGGGAAGCGGTTTGAATATTCAACAGATGAATGCGGTTCGAAAAAGGATGTCGTTAATTAAAGGGGGGCGCCTGGCGAAAATCCTGAATGATCGCGGCGCGACGGTACTGTTGATTTCTGACGTACCGAACGATGATCCAGCAACCATCGGGTCAGGATGTCTCAGCGCGGTGACTGAAAACAAGGATGTTGCGTTGCCGAAGGAACTTCCGCCCTGGATAAAAGATTTGGTTGCGAATGCGCCGGAATGGCCAGCGGCAGAAGAGGATTGTTTTCAAAATATTGTTCACGAAATTGTGGCGTCCAATTCAATTGCTCGGTCGGCAGCAGCAAACGAGGCCCGTGCCATGGGCTTTGACGTGCGAGAGCACGCAACGATCTTCACTGGAGATATTGATGTCGCCGCAACTGAAATTTGTTCAACGCTGAATGCCGATCCGGACGTGCTTCACATCTGGGGCGCGGAACCGACTGTTCGCCTACCCCCGGATGCGGGCCGGGGCGGGAGAAATCTTCACTTGGCATTGTCAGTTGCGGTGCAAATTTCCGGGCAGCGAGGCGTGAGTTTTCTGGCCGGCGCGACGGACGGAACGGACGGAACTACCGACTATGCCGGTGCCGTTGTCGATGGCGAAACGGCAGGTCGCATCGGAAAAGCGGGGCTATCGGCGTCCGAAGCGCTGAAACGGGCCGAATCGGCCCGGTTTTTTGAGGGGATCGGGGCCGGGTTTCGCACCGGCCCAACCGGGACGAATGTGATGGACTTGTGGTTCGGCAGCACTCAACTGGGCCTGAAAAAATAACAACCTGTTCTTAATCTGTAACTCCTGAAATATCGAGTGTGACGATGTTCTCGGATTCAAAGTCGAGTTGAAACGATATTTGACTCGTAAGCTCAAGGCGATTTTTAGAGTGCCGTAATGAAGAGTGTTCGATGTGAAACGGCGCTCCGTCTTAGAGCCGAGGAACCTGAGTCATGAGAATCAAGCGTAAGCCGGACTTCCTGTTCATTCTTGCCATCCTGGTGGGAATCGGAGTTCTGGTCACCATGCGCGCTCAGCCCGGAAACGCTGCCCAAGCAGCACCGACGTCAAACGTCAGTGTTGTTTCGACAATTTCGGTCGCGAAATAGCCGCGCAATTTTTTTCGGTCTCCGCGAGACTACTCGCGCGTCAATTCAGTTTGTCCGTTACTCCTTCCAGCCAGCGCGAATAAAAAAAATCAGCATTCTGATGCAATGCGTGCACGCGGCGTGAAAGATCGTGCGTGATTTCATCGGCGGTCTGTACAGCATCCCGCGGATTGACGAATTCCTGCGGCGAACGTTCGATCCAGTCGAGGATTAATTCATCTGTCATTTCGACATGACACTGGAACGCCAGTGAATTTCCAATCACAAATGCCTGATTCTCGCAGTTGGAGTTGGTGAGCAGCCGGGTGGCTCCAGTAGGTATCGAAAAAGTTTCGCCGTGCCAGTGAAAGGCCATGAACTCACCGGGAAGGTCATTGATCCACGGACGAGTCGCTGAAGATTCGACTTGGCGCACCGGATGCCACCCGATTTCACGCAGATGATTTTGCGTCACCCGTCCCCCCAAGGCCTTGGCCATCATTTGAGCGCCCAGACAGTGACCCAAGACCGGAATGTCTTCAGCAATCGCCGCACGAATTAGCGCACACTCGTCGGCGATCCATGGAAGCGGATCATTCACGCTCATCGGACCGCCCATGGAGCAAATCCCGCTCCAGTGCGTCGGGTTCTTTGGAATCGCATCGCCGCGGCCGATAGAAATAAGCTGGAACGGTACTTTGTGCCGGTCGAGAAACGTGGCGAAATAACCCGGACCCTCGTGGTCCACATGCGTAATTACGGCGATAGGCTTCATGGCGGTCTCCCCAATCTCGCTTCGAATAATGACTCAGAGAGCGGTCGCTGTCTGCCTGGCGATTTGTCTTTGCGCTGCCGTGGGCACGTGTCGAGCATCAGACATCGAGTTGGTGGGTATCTTGGGTCAGAAGGCCGTGATTGCAATCGACGGCGACCGGCACGTTCTTGAACTCGGAGAAAAGACACCCGATGGCATTACGCTTGTTGCGATCGACGCCAACAGCGTCATAGTTGTCGTGGAAGGGGCGCCACGAACACTGGAACTTGGTCGGAGCAACGGTCTCGCAACCACATTCAATGCGCCACCCGAAAGTGAAGTGCGCATCATGCCGGACTCGATGGGAATGTATTTCACGCATGGCGCCATCAATGGCCGGCCCATTAAATTTCTCGTGGATACCGGCGCCACGACAATCGCACTCAACACGGCGACGGCGCGCATGTTGGGTCTGGATTACAAGAAAACCGGAAAGCCGATCGTAATTTTTACTGCGTCAGGACGTGAACGGGGTTACCTGGTCCGCCTTGATCGCATCAAGGTCGGGGATATCGAACTGTTCAGCGTCGAGGCGTCTGTCATCGACGGCGGCGGCCCGGACACCGTGCTGTTGGGAATGTCGTTCCTGAATCGGGTGGAGATGAGTCGCGACGGAAGGCTGCTAACGCTGAAGAAGAAATAACTAACGTTACTCGTGCTTGTACTTTTCAATCATCGCGTACGCGGAGTGATTGTGGATCGACTCGAAGTTTTCGGATTCGACCATGTAGTACGTAATTCTGTTGTCCGTATTCAGTCGCTGCGCAATATCACGCACCATGTCTTCCACAAACTTGGGATTGTTGTACGCGTATTCGGTGACAAATTTTTCGTCGGGGCGCTTCAGTAAACCGAACAGCTGGCAGGAAGCTTCCTGCTCAACAATATCGATGACTTCTTCTAGCCATACAAACTCGCGCGTGCGTACGCGCACCGTCACATGCGAGCGCTGGTTGTGCGCGCCGTAGTCAGAAATTTCTTTTGAACACGGGCACAGGCTGGTAACGGGAACGACAACGCGAATCGACAGGGCAGGCTCGCCGTTGGTGAGATCGCCAATGAACGTCACGTCGTAGTCCATCAGGCTCTTCACTTTGGAGACCGGCGCCTGCTTCATGATGAAGTAGGGGAAATTCATTTCAATGTGGCCGGATTCCGCTTCCAGAACCTGCGTCATTTCACGGACCATGTCCTTGAACGAATGAACGCTGATTTCGGACTCATGCTTGTTCAGGATCTCCACGAACCTCGACATGTGCGTGCCCTTGAAGTTGTGGGGCAAGTTCACGTACATGTTGAAATTCGCCACGGTGTGCTGTTCGCCCATGCTGCGGTCTCGCACTCGGACAGGGTGCCGGATCGACTTGATTCCCACCTTGTCGATCGGAATGTTTCTTGTGTCGCGACTGCCCTGTACGTCCGCGATCGATTGTGTTCGAGCCTTGGCCATTGTGCTCATTCCTCGGTGTAGCGAACGCAACAACGTTCGGTTTCCCACAGTGTCACGGCAGTGACCCGCGCAATTTCAGAATTTAACCGGCTTCCGAGTCGCTCAAAAAGATACGCGGAAATGTTTTCCGCTGTCGGGTTGATGCGGTCGAAAGGAATCAAGTCATTCAAGTTACGATGATCCAGTTCTGCCAGCTCGGATCGGGTCGCCGCCTTGAGGTCGTTGAAATCGACCCCCATGCCGACGGCGTTGAGCTTGTGGGCCGTGACTTCGACTTCGACTTTCCAGTTGTGGCCATGCAGACGACCACAAACACCGGGGTAATCCCGAAGGAGATGGGCCGCTGCAAAATCCGCGACGATTTTAAGGGTGTACCGCGCTGCCATGAAAACCTGACTAATGAGCTCGGACTCTACTTGGACTGGCCAACTTTGACAAGATTGGATTTGGCCCACCGGTGAACAGTGGCGATTATACCATCCGAGTCGAGTCCGCACTCGGCGAGAATCTCTGGGCGCGATCCATGGGATAAAAAGCGGTCCGGAAGTCCCAGAGTCAGGGTCGGTGTCGCGACGCCGTGGGACGCCAGGCACTCCGTGACGGCACTTCCGGCGCCACCGAGCACGGCGTTGTCTTCAACCGTTACGATCAGGTCGTGTGTCGCCGCAATACGTAGCAAGAGTTCAGCGTCGAGCGGTTTGATAAAACGCATATTTACGACGGTCGCGTCCAGAACCTGGCCAGCGACGTCGGCAGCGGCGACTGCGCTGCCAAAACCAAGCAGTGCTACTTTCCGGCCGTTGCGAATCAACTGGGCCTTCCCTACCGGCAATGTTTCCATCGTGCTTTCGACTTGAACACCGGTGCCAATTCCGCGCGGATAACGGACTGCCGCCGGGCCGTCGATGGCCAAGCCGGTCGATAACATCTGCCGGCACTCGTTCTCATTTGACGGCGCCATCAGCACGATGTTCGGTATGCAGCGCAGGTACGACAAATCAAAGCTGCCGGCGTGCGTGGGGCCGTCCGGGCCGACTATACCGGCGCGATCGATAGCGAAGAGTACCGACAGATTTTGTAAGGCGACATCGTGGATCAACTGGTCATATGCACGCTGCAAGAACGTGGAGTAGATCGCAACGACGGGTTTGCGACCTTCGCAGGCCAGTCCGGCAGCCAATGTCAGGCAGTGTTGTTCCGCGATACCAACATCGAAGTAGCGTTCTGGAAAACGCTTTGAAAATTCCACAAGGCCTGACCCTTCGCGCATCGCGGGGGTAATGCCAATGACGCGCGAATCGTTTGCTGCCGCGTCGCACAACCAATCGCCGAAAACCTGGGTATAGGTTGGGCCGCTCGAGCTTGATTGGGTGCGGCCGGTCATCGTGTCGAATGCCGAAACGCCATGGAAGTCGCACGGGTTCTGCTCGGCGGGCGCGTATCCTTTGCCTTTCTTGGTTACGACGTGCAGGAATTGTGGCCCTTCGAGTGCCAGCAGATTGCGCAGTGTCGCAATCAGCGTCGAAACGTCATGGCCGTCAACGGGCCCGATGTAGTTGAAGCCGAGTTCCTCGAACAGGGTGCCGGGAATAACCATTCCCTTGACATGTTCCTCTGCACGGCGCGCCAGCTCCCACATGCTGGGCATAACGCCAAGAACTTTCTTGCTGCCTTCACGCACGGTTGAATAAAGGCGGCCGGAGAGAATGCGCGCAAGATAGTTCGACATGCCACCCACGTTGGGTGATATCGACATTTCGTTGTCGTTGAGTACGACTAGAAGATTGGTTCCCAGATCTCCTGCGTGGTTCAACGCCTCAAATGCCATGCCGGCCGTCATCGCGCCGTCACCGATTACTGCAACAACTTTGCGATCGGATCCCGATTGTTTCGCGGCGATGGCCATTCCGAGCGCGGCGCTGATCGATGTGCTCGAGTGACCAACACCGAACGTGTCATAGGGGCTTTCGTCCCGGCTGGGGAAGCCGCACAAGCCGCCTTTCTGGCGGATAGTGGCCATTCGATCTTTCCGCCCGGTAACGATTTTGTGCGGATACGTTTGGTGGCCGACGTCCCACACGAGCCGGTCTTCCGGCGTATTCAGGACATAGTGCAGTGCGAGCGTCAGTTCGACTGTACCCAAGCCCGCCGCCAGGTGACCGCCCGTCTTGCCGACAGTTTGAATCAGAAAGCTGCGCACCTCGGCGGCAAGCTCGCTGAGCTGCCCGATTTCCAGCCCACGTACGTCGGCAGGCGTGTCGATCTGGTCGAGCAAAGGAAAATGCTGGCGCTCAGGCATGACGGAAAGTGAGGAAAAGGGAAAGGCGAATCATGAACTTTTACCGATGTGGGCGCAAGCAAGCGCCTAGCGCTCGCGACGCACCAGAAACGTCGCCAAGTCCCGCAAAAAGCGCGCGTCGTCGCCCAGCGGGTCAAGGCTTTCCAGAGCCTCAGTCAGCAATTCGTCTGCGCGCGCCATGGCTTGTGTGAGCCCCATTATTGACGGATAGGTCGACTTGTTACGGGCTTGGTCGGCCCCTTGGCGCTTGCCGAGTGTTTGTGTATCGCCGGTGACATCCAGGATGTCGTCCTGGATTTGAAACGCCAGTCCGATCCGTGCGCCAAACTGTTCGAGCGCTGTTTTGGTTTGGTCGGAAATTTCGTCGGCGCACCACATGGCGAGGCGCACGCAGGCGCGAATCAAGGCTCCGGTTTTGTGAATGTGGACACTTTCAAGTTCGGCGAGTGTCAGCTCTTTGTTTTCTGAGAGCATATCCAGCATTTGTCCGCCGGCCATGCCGCGCGAACCGCTCGCCAGAGCCAGAGTCTTGATCATCTTCAGTCGCTGACCGTCTTCAACCTTAAGGTGTGCGTCGTGGGCGAGCACGTAGAACGCGAGGGACTGCAGCGCGTCGCCAACAAGGATCGCAGTCGCTTCATCGTAAGCCTTGTGGCATGTTGCACGGCCGCGCCGCAGGTCATCATCGTCCATCGCTGGCAGGTCGTCGTGCACCAGGGAGTACGCATGGATGAACTCGACCGCGCAGGCGGCCGCATCCAGTTGCGTTTCTTCGACGTTCAGCGCCGCGCCCGTCGCGTATACGAGGCAGGGCCGGATTCGCTTTCCTCCGCCAAGAGCGGAATACCTCATCGCTTCATGCAGGCGTGACGGCTGAATCGTTGCCTCAGGCAACCATCGCTGAAGGGCGGCTTCAACGCGCAACTGGCGGTCTTGCAAAAAGGTTTCGATGGACACGGCGGGTTCTACGTTGCTTCGCCGTCCAGGTCCGTGGACTCGAAGTCCTCGGGCTTTGAACTGTCGTCTTCTTTCAGAAGGATCTGAATCTTTTGCTCCGCATCACGCAGTGCCTGCTGACAATGGCGCGTGAGCTGGATGCCGCGTTCAAACTGGCGCAAGGACTCTTCCAGGTTCAGCTGCCCGTGTTCCATGCCGTCGACGATGGTTTCAAGCTCACCGAGCGCCGCTTCGAAATCCGGGTTCTTGGTCTTTTTGGCCACGCGTGCTTCTCGTTCATCAAGTTGTTGTATGTGCGGGGTTCACGATAGGGGAGCAACGGCGGGGGTGCAAACTATTCGTACATCTCCGCTCTATGCGTTGACGCATTTCGGGCGCTAGTATAGCCTTACCGCACGGCTTAGACTAACTCTAAATCGAACTGGAGCGGCCGACCGGAAGGGTCGCCCGACCGGACAGAATCACCACTCAAACGACGGAGGTTCCCCATCATGCAACTGAAAGGCAGCCAGACGGAAAAGAATTTGAAAGACGCTTTCGCGGGCGAATCGCAGGCCAATCGCCGTTATCTCTATTTCGCAGCGAAGGCAGACGTTGAAGGTTACAACGATGTCGCCGCAGTTTTCCGTTCCACCGCGGAAGGTGAAACCGGTCATGCGCACGGACATCTCGAATACCTGGAAGCGGTCGGCGATCCGGCGACCGGTCTGCCGATTGGCGATACCGCCAGCAATCTGAAGGCTTCGATCGCCGGCGAAACGCACGAGTATTCCGACATGTATCCGGGTATGGCGAAAGCGGCCCGCCAGGAAGGTTTTTCTGAAATCGCGGATTGGTTCGAAACGCTGGCGAAAGCCGAGCGCTCGCACGCCAATCGCTTCCAGAAAGCACTGGACACGCTGGGCAAGTAAACTTTGCAGCAATCTCAGGGGTCGCGATCGCGGCCCCTGTAGTTTTCAGACTCGTCCTTATTTTGGGGCACAAAGCCATGTCCGCGCCGATCAAGCCAACACAGGAAGGCAGTCTCCAGGCACCCACGCGTCACCCACTGAATTGGAAGAGCCCGGAGTTTTATGACGAGGAAAAACTCTACAAGGAACTCGAGCGCGTTTACGACATTTGCCACGGTTGCCGTCGCTGCGTGAGCCTGTGCAACGCGTTTCCGACCTTGTTCGATCTGGTGGATGAATCGCCGTCGATGGAAGTCGACGGAGTGAGGAAAGCGGACTACTGGAAAGTCGTCGATCATTGCTACCTGTGCGACCTGTGCTACATGACCAAATGTCCCTATGTTCCCCCGCACCAATGGAACATTGACTTTCCGCACCTGATGCTGCGTGCCAAGGCGGTGCATTTCCGCAAAGGCCAAACCCGCACGCGCGACAAGATTCTTTCCAGTACTGACACCGTCGGAAAACTCGCAGGTATTCCCGTGGTCGTAAACATGGTGAACGCCGCGAACAAGAGCCCGGCCATGCGCGGTGTGCTGAAGTCGGTGCTTGGCGTTCATCCCGGTGCAATCGTTCCCGAATATCACAGCGACACGCTGCGCAAGCGCGCCAAGCGCAAGGCGCCAACAACAACAGTGGCGGAGCCTACGGAGCAGACCCGCGGCAAAGTTGCCCTTTTTGCCACGTGCTACGGCAACTACAACGAACCACATGTCGGTGAGGATCTGATCGCAGTTTTTGAGCACAACAAGATTCCCGTGACGCTTGTGGAAAAAGAGCAGTGTTGCGGAATGCCCAAGTTGGAATTGGGTGATCTCGACGCTGTTGCGCGAGCAAAAGAGGCCAACATTCCGATGCTGGCCAAGATGGTGGATGCGGGTTACGACCTTGTTGCGCCGGTGCCTTCCTGCGTGCTGATGTTCAAGCAGGAGCTTCCCTTGATGTATCCGGATGATGCGGAAGTGCAGAAGGTGAAAAAGGCGATATTTGATCCATTCGAATACCTGATGCTCCGCCACAAGGCTGGAAAGCTTCGAACGGATTTTAAAACGACTCTCGGCAAAATCTCTTACCACGTGGCCTGTCATCTTCGCGTGCAAAACATCGGTCTGAAGACACGCGACGCGCTGCAATTGGTGCCCGACACTCAAGTCGAACCGATCGAGCGCTGTTCTGGTCATAACGGTACATATGCTGTGAAACAGGAGTTCCACGAGACGTCGATGAAGATCGGCAAGCCGGTCGTTCAACGTGTGCAGCAGTCCAACGCAAATCACTATTCAAGCGATTGCCCGATGGCCGGCCACCACATTGAAAACGGCTTGAAGGATGGCCGCAAACCGGAACACCCGCTCAGTCTTTTGCGCAAGGCCTACGGAATATGAGGACCAAATCATGACGCAAGCGAGAACCTCCATGAAACGTCTGACGCGTGATGATCTTTACACTCTGGAAAAGTACTCGCAGATCCGTCCGCAGATGCGGGCCATGGTGATGGAGCACAAGGCCAATCGTCAGGTACAGATTGGAATGCACGCGCGACTGTATTTCGAAGACCGTACGACGATGCACTACCAGATCCAGGAAATGTTGCGCGCGGAACGGATTTTCGAGAGCGACGGTATCCAGGAAGAGTTGAATGCCTACAATCCGCTGATTCCGGATGGCAGCAACCTGAAAGCAACATTCATGCTGGAATATCCGGACCCGCAAGAACGCGCCGCCGCGCTTGAAGTGCTAAAGGGCATCGAAAATCGCGTGTGGATTCAGGTTTCCGGCCACGAGCGGGTGTGGGGCATCGCCGATGAAGACCTCGATCGTGAAAATGATCAGAAGACATCCTCAGTGCACTTTTTGCGCTTTGAGTTCACGCCCGCGATGATTCGCGCGGTAAAGGGAGGCTCTGCACTGAACATGGGAATTGAACATCCGAACTACCGGGAGCAGGTTGCCCCGGTGTCGACCAACGTCCGAGGCTCCCTGGCCGGCGACTTCGACTGATCGTTATTCGTTTTTCCGATTATTTTATTCGTTACGCTTTGGCAAATACCTATTTAGGGCCCTATCAGGTGCGCCGCTACAAATAACGGTGCGTTCCGTTTTATCGGGAACGCGTAGTTGCCGTCGTGAGGAGCGCCCATGTCAAACGTCGCCATATTTCCGAAACTTGCCGAGGTTCAGCCCGACCAGGCGCTGGAACAGGCGCGCCGAATTCGTGCGCTGCATGAAATTATTTCGCGGCCGGATCTCTCGTTTGAGCAGCAGATTGACGCCACGCTGAAACTGGGTTGCGAATTGCTTGGAACAGAAATCGGCAAGGTCGGGCGGCAGGATCCTTCAAAGAACGCATCCGAATTCCTGAATACTATTGTGCTGAGCGATTCTCCAGCCCGCCGCGGCCTGGTGCTTCCGCTCGACAAGACGTTTTGCAATGTCACATTTAATGCCCCCCAGGCACTGGCCATCAGCCATGTCGCTGAATCGGATTTCAAAGACCATCCCGCGGCCCATTTTCTTGGAATTCAGTCGTACATCGGCTGCAGCATCAACGTGCACGGCAAGAAGTTCGGAACGGTTAATTTTTCCAATCGCACACCGGTAAAGAAGCCGTTTACTCGCGCAGATGTCGATTTCGTAAACCTGATCGGAAGCTGGATCAGCGTGATGATGGAGCGTCAGCTTGAAGCTGAAGAATTGCGCAAGTCGAAAGAGGTGGCCGAAGCCGCAAATCTTGCAAAGAGCGAATTCCTGGCGAATATGAGTCACGAAATTCGCACGCCTCTGACCGCGATCATCGGTTATTCGGAAATGCTGCGCGAGGCGAATCGGGCCGGCGACAACATTGAGCATGAAATCGAATCAATTATCCGGGCAGGCGGCCACCTGCAACGGATCATCAATGACATTCTCGACTTGTCGAAGATCGAGGCCGGCGAACTGGTCATCGAAGATATTGAAGTCTCCACGGCCCACGTGATGCACGATGTCGAATCGATCTTCGGCGCACGCGCGCGTGAAAAAGGCCTCGCTTTTGATGTGCACTACGAATTTCCGTTACCGAGAAACGTCGTTACGGACCCGACGCGGCTCAAGCAAATTCTTTTTAACCTGCTCAGCAATGCGCTGAAGTTTACCGAGCGAGGTGGCGTATCGATGACGGTCGGTTATGAGAACGAGGCCAAGCTTCTGCGTTTTGAAGTCGCTGACACTGGCATCGGAATGACGGAGCAAGAGATTTCGCGCTTGTTCAAGCCGTTCAGCCAGGCGGATTCGTCCACCACGCGAAAGTATGGGGGAACCGGCCTGGGATTGTGCATTGCCCGCCAGCTTGCCCAGAAGTTGGGTGGCAACGTCACCGTATCCAGCCTGAAGGGGGTGGGCAGCAAGTTTGAGGTTCGCGTCGCCGTTGGAGACGCGGATCTGTCAGACATGGTGACGCGCGTCGAAGACATGCGAGTTGATTCCAGTTCAACGGCGATCGAAGCGACGGCAAACTGTGTCCGCGGCCGCGTGCTGGTGGTCGAGGATAGCCCGGACAACCAGGACCTCATCGCAAAGCATCTGATACGCGCCGGAGCGACCGTCGAAGTTGTCGACAACGGAAAGATGGCTGTCGAAAAAGCCCTGGCACGGCCGTACGACCTGATCCTGATGGACGTGCAGATGCCGGTGATGGATGGATTGACTGCGACACGAATCTTGCGCGGTGCAGGTTACACGCAGCCGATCGTCCACATTACGGCCAATGCGCTCAAGGAAGATCGCAACCGTTGTCTGGCGGCCGGATCGAACGACTACCTGACCAAACCGCTGGATTTGCGCAATTTCTACCGAGTTCTGGTCGAGAATCTCGAGCCGAACGAATAAATCCCCAAAAATTTTTGCTTCACGCGCGGCGCATTGCGTTACGCGTGGCCATTTTCTATCCCCGGATGCCCCTCGATCCCGGCATCGAGGGGCGACTTCGGCATTCGCCAGCGTTGTGCCGGCTGGCATTCCGTGCTAAATCTCTCGCCCAATTTTCATAGCGAGGCATTAGCCCGGATCGATGACAAAGAATTACGACGCCGCCGCCATTGAAGTTCTTGCCGGTCTGGAACCGGTGCGCAAGCGCCCGGGGATGTACACGCAGACCGATCGCCCCAATCACCTTGCCCAGGAAGTCATCGACAACAGTGTCGATGAGGCCATTGCCGGGCATGCTCACGAAATTGCTGTCACTGTCTTCAAGGACGGATCCATACAGGTTGTCGATGACGGCCGCGGCATGCCGGTCGACAAACATCCTGGCGAAGGCGTTTCCGGCGTTGAAGTGATCCTGACGCGCTTGCATGCCGGCGGAAAATTTTCCAACAAGAATTACCAGTTCTCCGGTGGCTTGCACGGCGTCGGCGTGTCGGTTGTGAATGCATTGTCGAAACGCCTGGACGTCTGGGTGCGGCGCAATGGTAAGGAACACCACATGGCCTTCGAGGATGGCGAGAAGGTCAAGGAACTGAAAGCGATTGGCGACGTTGGAAAACGCAACACCGGAACGACGGTCAAATTTCTGCCCAATCCGAAGTACTTCGATTCCGCGAAGTTTTCCATTCCAAGGCTCAAACATGTATTGCGCGCCAAGGCGGTATTGTGCCCCGGATTAAAAGCCTCGCTCACCGATGAAAATACCGGCGAGAGTGAATCGTGGTACTACGAGAACGGACTCGCAGAGTATTTGAAAGGTGCAGTGCAAGGGCTCCCGACATTGCCGGACGAGCCGTACGTTGGCTCCATTGCAGGCGAGAAGGAGCAGGCGGACTGGGCCGTGTTGTGGTTGCCGGAGGGT
This sequence comes from Proteobacteria bacterium UBA6921, assembly GCA_002450895.1. Classification (GTDB taxonomy): domain Bacteria; phylum Pseudomonadota; class Gammaproteobacteria; order SG8-11; family SG8-11; genus UBA6921. Next base: position 60,408 of record DKAR01000051.1, on the reverse strand, counting down.
GGTGAACTCGTTACCGAGAGTTACGTCAACTTGATTCCAACGGTGCAGGGTGGGACGCACGTAAACGGATTGCGCAGCGGCCTCACGGACGCAGTGCGCGACTTTTGCGAAGTGCGCAATCTGCTGCCGCGTGGCATCAAACTTGCGCCCGAGGATGTGTGGGACAAACTCAGCTACATCCTGTCCGTGAAAATGCAGGATCCGCAGTTCTCAGGACAAACCAAGGAGCGTCTGACCTCACGCGAAAGCGCTGCATTCGTATCGGGTGTGGTCAAAGACACCTTCATTGTTTGGCTGAACCAGCATCTGGAAATTGGAGAGCAGATCGCGCAACTCGCCATCAGTGCGGCGCAGACGCGGCTGCGGGCCGAGAAAAAAGTTATTCGCAAGAAAGTGACGGCGGGTCCCGCGCTGCCGGGCAAGCTTGCAGATTGTTCATCACAGGATTTGTCGCGGACGGAATTGTTTCTCGTGGAAGGCGACTCCGCCGGCGGATCCGCCAAGCAGGCGCGTGATCGCGAATTTCAGGCGATCCTTCCGTTGCGTGGAAAGATCCTGAACACCTGGGAGGTTGATCCCGGCGAAGTGCTCGGGTCGCAAGAGGTTCACGACATCGCCGTTGCGATTGGTGTTGAACCCGGGTCGGACGACCTCGAGGGTTTGCGCTACGGCAAGATTTGTATTCTCGCGGACGCCGATTCGGACGGCGCGCACATCGCGACACTGCTGTGCGCGCTGTTCGTGCGCCACTTCCGCCCGCTGGTGATGGCAGGGCATGTTTATGTCGCGATGCCGCCTTTGTACAGAATCGATGTCGGCAACCAGGTGTTCTACGCGTTGGACGACAGTGAGAAGCAGGGCGTGCAGGATCGGATTACGGCCGAGAAGATTCGCGGCAAGGTTAACGTTGTGCGCTTCAAGGGCCTGGGTGAAATGAATCCCACGCAATTGCGCGAAACAACCATTGCTCCTGATACGCGCCGCCTTGTCCAGCTTACCGTGGATCCCGGCGACGATACCAACACGCTGATGGACATGCTGCTGGGCAAGAAGCGCGTTGCCGATCGCAAAGCGTGGCTGGAACAGAAGGGCGATTTGGCAACAGTGTAAATCACGCTCGGTGGTGGTTCGGACGCGAGGTGAACTATGTGGTGTGCCGCGTCGAAAAAATTTGCTTTCGCGTTCGGTGCCTTGTTTGTGGTGCCCGTGCTCGCGGCGAGTGACGATCCGGTTGCCGGCAAGGAAAAGGCGGCGTTGTGCCGGGGTTGTCATGGGGACGCGGGAATCAGTGTCATTGCCGACTACCCCAAGCTGGCAGGGCAGCGATTCGAATACATCGTCAAGCAGCTGATGGATTTTCAAATGCAAAATCGCCGCGATTCGCGCATGGGTCCGGTGGCCGCCGGGATGAGTGACGCGCAGGACGTACGTGACATCGCGGCGTACTTTGCATCGTTGCCGGTGATGACCGGCTCGCCACGTTCAGCCGCGTCGCGCAGTCGAGCGCTGGACGTAGGAAAGCGCATTTTTGAAAGTGGTGTTCCGGAACGGAACATCCCTGCATGTACAAACTGCCATGGACCGGAAGGGAAAGGCAGCGCGGGAGGCGATGCGTCGTTCCCCCTGATTGGTGGCCAGCACATGAAGTACGCAGTAAAGCAGCTGAATGATTTTCAGTCCGGAACTCGCAACACCGATCCGGCCGGTGCCATGGAAGAGATTGCCAAGGCCCTAACAACGTTTGAAATTGAGGCGGTCGCGGAATTTGCTGCGACGCAATAGTTCACCTGGAGTCTGACGCATGTCGAAACTGGAATCCGTAAACCCGGAAGGCGCCGAGCGACTTCCGCTGAAAGCATTCAGCGAAAAAGCGTACCTCGACTATTCGATGTACGTGATCCTGGATCGCGCACTGCCGAATATCGGCGACGGATTGAAACCGGTGCAGCGCCGAATCGTTTACGCGATGAGCGAGTTGGGGCTGAAGGCCGGGCAGAAGTACAAGAAATCCGCGCGCACCGTCGGTGACGTGCTCGGCAAGTTCCATCCGCATGGCGATTCTGCGTGCTACGAAGCCATGGTGTTGATGGCTCAGCCGTTCTCCTATCGCTATCCATTGGTCGATGGGCAGGGCAACTGGGGTTCGATCGACGACCCGAAATCGTTCGCGGCGATGCGCTATACCGAATCTCGTTTGGCGAAGTATGCCGAAGTGCTGTTGCGCGAGCTGGATCAGGGTACGGTGGACTGGGTGCCAAATTTCGACGGTACGCTGGAAGAGCCTTCCTTGCTGCCCGCGCGTCTGCCGAACGTGTTATTAAACGGTGCGACCGGTATTGCCGTCGGCATGGCCACGGACATCCCGCCGCACAATCTGCGCGAGGTGGCGAACGCCTGCGTTCATCTGATCGAAAATCCAGATGCGAGCGTGACTGACCTGTGTTCGTACATCAAGGGTCCGGATTATCCCACTGAAGCCGAAATCATCACGCCGAAAAAAGACATTCGCGAGATGTATCGCCAGGGCTCCGGTTCGATTCGAATGCGCGCGCGCTACGGTGTGGAAGATGGCTGTATCGTGATTCACGCGCTGCCGCACCAGACGTCCGGTTCGAAGATTCTTGAGCAGATTGCGCAGCAGATGAATGCGAAGAAGCTTCCGATGGTCGAAGACCTGCGTGACGAATCCGATCACGAGAATCCCACGCGCCTGGTCATTGTTCCGCGCTCGAATCGCGTCGATCTCGACGAATTGATGAGCCATCTTTTCGCGACCACCGACCTCGAGCGTACCTATCGCGTCAATCTCAATCTGATTGGCATCAATGGTCGCCCGCAGGTAAAGGACCTGCGCGAAATTCTTTCCGAATGGCTGGAGTTCCGCATCCAGACCGTTCGTCGTCGTCTGCAATGGCGACTCGACAAGGTCAACAGTCGGCTGCACATCCTCGATGGTTTGTTGATTGCGTACCTGAATATTGATGAAGTGATCAAGATCATCCGCACCAACGACGAGCCGAAGCCCGTCCTGATGAAACGCTTCAAGCTCAGCGATACGCAGGCGGAAGCGATTCTCGAGTTGAAACTGCGGCACCTGGCCAAACTCGAAGAGATGCAGATTCGTACCGAGCAGAAGGAGTTGGCGGACGAAAAGGCGGATCTCGAATCAATACTCAATTCCAAGGCCCGGTTGCGCACCCTGGTGAAGAACGAGATCAAACAGGATGCGGATACGTATGGTGACGACCGTTGTTCACCGATTATTGCGCGCGAGGAGGCCAAGGCGATCGATGAGACGGCACTGATTGGCTCAGACCCGGTCACGATCATTCTGTCCGAGAAAGGTTGGGTACGCGCGGCGAAAGGCTACGACATCGATCCGACGACGCTGCAGTACAAATCGGGCGACAGTTATCGTGCAATGGCTTACGGCAAGAACAATCAATCGGCCGTGTTCTTCGATTCCACCGGCCGCGCCTATACGCTGCCGGCGCACACGCTTCCGTCCGCGCGCGGCCATGGCGATCCGCTGACCACGTGGCTGAACCCGCCGTCTGGCGCAACGTTTGGCGGCGTTTTGCTTGGAACATCGGATCAATGGTGTTTGTTGGCCAGCGATGCCGGCTATGGATTTGTCGCAAAAATGGAAGAGCTGTACACCAAGAATCGCAACGGCAAAGGTGTTCTCAGCGTGCCGCAGGGTTGCCGCGTCGTGGCGCCCGCTCCGATCACGGATCTTGAAACCGACTTGCTGGTGGCCATTACCAACGACGGTCACATGTTGGCCTTTCCGGTCAGGGATCTTCCGATCCTGGCCAAGGGGCGCGGCAACAAAATTGTTCAGGTGAACCCCAAAGACGATGAACTTTTGCACACGCTGTTGTCTGTTCCCCCTGGGCGCGGGATTACTGTATTCGCCGGAAAACAACACACCACGATCAGTGCCTCTGATCTGAAAGGCTATGTGAGTGAGCGCGGGCGCCGTGGACGAAAGCTTCCGCGGGGTTACCAAAAAGTGGATCGCGCAATCATTCAGAGTTCAGACTGAACCGGAATAATGCATGCCCTTGCTGCGCCATGGTTTTTGATGACGTTGCCGAAACGGAAGGGCTAGATGATGCAAAAAGCAGTTAAGTGGGCCGGCCCGGTATTTCCGGTACTGGCCTTTTTTGTTTTTGGCCTGATCTGGCTGGGCATCAGCCGCGGTGCGCTGAGCCTGACCTATTTTTCCCGGCTGGAAGGCGTCGAGAACGTCTGGTGGATCTTTCCCATCGGGCTGCGCATGGACGTCATTACGCTTTGCTTCGTGACGCTGATCCCCGCGGCGTTGTTGCTTGCCATGCCCGCGACCATGGTTAACAAGGCGCATCGGGCTTTTGCCGCCTGGTTTACCGTGTCCGCACTTGTGCTGGTTTTTATGGAAATCGCGTCGGGACCGTTTGTTGCCCAGTATGACGCGCGACCCAATCGACTCTTCTTCGAATATCTGAATTACCCGCGTGAGGTTTTCGCGACCGTATGGGCGGGCTACAAGCTCTATATTCTTGCGGCGGTCGTGGCCATGACCGTGACCGGCTACTTTGTCTGGAACTACAGCCGTTGGATTCTGAAGTCACTTCCGGATTGGTCGGTGCAGAAGCGACTCATCCTTCTCCCTGTAGTATTGATCGTTCTTTTCATCGGCGGTCGTTCATCGCTGGGTGTTCGTCCCGCAGGATTGAGCACAGCCGCGTTTTCGACAAATCACCTGGCCAACGAGATGGCGCTGAATTCAACGTACTCCGTCGTCCACGCGATCTATGCACGGCGCAACGAACGTAACGCGCTGGCGATGTATGGAACGATGCCGCGAGAGGAAGCGATCGACCGCGTGCGGCGCCATTCGCTCGTGCCACTGGATCATTTCAGCAGCGACGAGATTCCAACGCTACACCGTCAGGAGTCGCTTGCGCCACGCAGTCGTCCCTACAACATCGTGATCTTCCTGCAGGAAAGTCTGGGGGCCGAATATGTCGGGAGTCTGGGCGGATTGCCGCTGACGCCGAATCTTGATCGCCTCAGCACGCAAGGAATGTTTTTCACCAATCTCTACGCCACAGGAACACGGACGGTACGCGGAATTGAAGCTGTTGCAGCCGACTATTTGCCGACTCCAAGTACCAGCGTCGTAAAGCTCGCGCTTGCCCAGAACAATTTTTTTACCGTCGCAGATCTCCTGCAGCGCCACGGATATTCAACGGAATTTATCTACGCGGGATCCAGCAACTTTGACAACATGCGGTCCTTCTTTCTGGGAAATGGCTTCCAGCGCGTGATTGATGAAAACGATTTTGCGAACCCGACGTTTCACAGCACCTGGGGCGTGTCCGACGAAGACCTGGTCCGTCGTGCCAATGACGAGTTCAAAGCGCACGGCGATAAGCCATTTTTTGCATTGATGTTGAGCGTGTCCAATCACGAACCTTTCGAGTATCCCGCAGGAAAGATTGAGCTTTATGACACGACTCCGAATACCGTGAACAATGCGATCAAATATGCAGACTATGCAATTGGTCAGTTTTTCAAACTGGCGGAGAAGGAGGATTACTTCAAGAACACCATCTTCCTGGTCGTCGCGGATCACGACACGCGGGTGTGGGGTGCGGACCTGGTGCCGATTGCGAAATTTCACATCCCGGCCCTGATTCTTGGCGCCGGTGTTCCGGTTCGAAAGTATGACAAGCTCGCAAGCCAGCTCGATCTGTTGCCGACCATGCTGAATTTGGCCGGTTTGAATTCCGAACATCCCATGATTGGCCGCGACGTGCTGCGCGCTCCGGACAATGAACCGGGGCACGCCATCATGCAGTACCTGGATTCGCACGCCTTTCGCGTGGGTGAGCGTGTCGTGATTCATCAGCCGAATCTGCCGGCACGACAATTCACCTACACGGAGGGGAAACTCGTTCCCGATACACTGGACCCGGAGTTTGCGCGCGACGGACTGGCCCATATCGAGTTGCCTTACCTGCTGTATAACGAGCAGCGCTACCGTTTGCCCCCTCGCTGATCCGGACCCTCCCACCTCCGCTGGCCCGCGGGTCATTTCATGGCCGGACCGAGGCTGCTGCGGTGCCGTCCGCCGTGGTTACGGCGGGTGGTGGGCGGGAGGCAGAGGCCAACGCCCGGCTCGGTTGGCCTGTTTCTGGGATTCCCAGTCGGCCCCGGAGGGGCGGGTCGGGGATTGTGATGGGTCTGAGAAGTGTCGTGATCGTTACATTTAAGCCAAGAAGAACAAACAGATAGTTGGCATCCTAGGGCCAGGCCACCGGTCTGACTCCTGGCGGTATCCGAAGCGACGGGAGTCCGCAATTTTGGTGGCGGCCATGGTGTGGACAGCCCCCATTCGGCGGGTTCGCTTCGTCTTGAGTGCCTGATGCCAGGAAAGCTGAATTCATCGGGCAAAACAGGCCGCTTGCCGATAACCGCGAACTCTTTCACAAGAGCTTTAAAAACCCAGCGGCGACAGGCTGTTACCACTTAACTATCGAGTCGGTCCAGACGATAAGAGTTGTATTCGGTGCCGGATCGATTCGATGCTCTTTTCGTCTCTCAAACTTTGGGTTGCAAGCGTGGCGCGTTGGTTGCGACGCGAACATCCCGTGCGCGTTTCGCTCATCGGTTGCGAAGCGGAGCGCGATGGATCCGAGCCCAAGCCGCTGCGACATTCATTGTGGGCACTATTTCGTTCCGTGACTCGCGCGCAGAAGCGACGACAAGTCGTAATGAATGAAGTTGCGCGACACGTAGCGGAGCTCAACGAAAGTGATGTGCCCGTGGTGCGTCGCTGTTTGCACATGGCATTTGCAGAGTACCTCGTGCGTGGCGCCGTCAACTCCGTGTATGCCGACTACTATGCGCGTGACGAAAATCCGGAGTCGGAACAGCGGAAAGAACTCACATCCGCGGCCATCGAGGTTTCACAGCAACTGGCGCGAGGATACCGCGAAATACTTCGCGCGCTGCAATCCGTTTCCGACAACACCTACACGCTCTGTCAGACTCACGCGTGGAACATCACGCACCGGGTCTTCGAGCTCGTTCAGGCGGAGCAGTATCTCTGCGCGCTTCGACACATGAAGCTGAGCGAGAAGTCCTGGCGAATGCTGAATCAGCTCTATTTTTCCGTGCACGGCCGCGCCGAGGCAGAAAAGAAATTCCCGATTGCAGGGTACTTGCGCAAGCCGGCTCGCGCAGCCTGGCAACCGCGCCGGGATTCGGAAGTATCCACAAATCTGAGTATTCGGCAGATTTTCGTGACGATTCACGTCACCGGGATGATTGATCCGCCAAGTTGGTCGGCCCAACAGTTCGCGTGGGTTCAGGCGTATGTTGGACGGTCTCTCACGCGGCTCAAGGTTCACCCCATGTCCGTGCGTGTCGCGGGATCGGAATTTGTTGTCGTTGCGCCCAATCAGGCAAGCGCAGCGACACTGAACGCCCAGCAGCAGGCTCCGGCCAATGCGCTGCAAATCAATCTTGGTCCATTGATCCGCCGACTCCAGCACGATTCGAACGCGCAGGGTTTGGGAAAAGATCTTCGACATGCACAACGTAACCGCATGCTGGCGACGCTCAGCGGCGGCGAGCGATGGCAATTGATCGACCGAATGATGCGCAAGCTACGCTATCAGGCAGCGCGTGACGCGCGTGACCCTTCGGCAGCCCATGATTACGTAGACCTCGTTGTCAGTTGGGGATTCGCCGAAGCCTATCAGTCAACGGTCGAGATGACCCGCCCGGACGGCCGGGACAAGAAATCGCCGACGCCCGAGGCAATTCCGTCGATGCGGACGTGGACGTTGATAAACGAATCGGACAGTGGCCTGTTGTTCCGCTTCACGGACACGCGCGGCATGAAACCGTTCTTCGTCGGCCAGTTGATGTCGTACTCAAAGTGCCACGACGAATCTCGTCGCGGCACGGTTCATATCGGCTACGTCGCGCGAATTCAACGCGACCGTAGCGGTTCGGTGGATGTCGGAATTCAAAAACTGGCAACAGAGGCCGAGTGCGCGCGCGTGCTAAGTCGGTCCCGGTATTCTCGAGACGATGCGTTGCCGGCCTTTGTCGCCCGATGTCGCGATGGAAAGTGGCGCATTGTGCTGCACAGCCGCCACGGCAGTTACACGCTTGAGAAGACAATGCTGGATTACGACGGCCAGAAGCAACCGCTGGTGTTGGGGACTATGTTCCTGTACCAGTCGGAGTTTGTAGTGTTCGACCTTCCGGATCTGGATCACGTTTGACCGGAACGGACGCACATTCAAGAAAAACGCGTTTGTCGCAGCGTTCGCAAATGCTTCGATCCAATCGCGAAAAAATCGTACGGATCGCATCTGTCTTGGAATTGAATATGTTTTCGGCGCCGATGGTTTTGATTTCGCCGCTACGCTCCAACATTTTGTTGATTTGTTCCTTCGTCTTGCAAAGATACAGCCCCCCGCCAATGGCGCGACGGCGGCGTGCTTCCTGTGCCAGCATTTCAACTCCGGCAATATCCACGAAGTTGATTCCCTTGCAGACAATCAATACGTGCTTCTTGTCGGTTTGATGTTCGTCGATCACCTGCAAGGCATGATGAACGTGATTTACTGCGCCGAAGAAGATGGAGCCATCAATCCGGATCAGTTTTAATTGGGGGCATTCCGGCAGGCGGGTATCCGTCATCCATTCGCGCTTTTCCGAGTTCGGATTGGGAATCCGGCTGATGATATGGGGCTGTGAGGTTCGCTTGAGGTACAGCGCCAGGGAAAGCAGAACGCCGACATAAATCGCGAACTCAAGATCCAGGAACAGTGTTGAAAGGAACGTCGTTGCCAGAACCGCGGTTTCCGACCGACTGGTGCGCAAGATGCTCTTGATATGCTTGAAATCGATCAGACCCCAAGCCACCAGAAACAGAATACCCGCCATGGCTGAAATCGGAAGATAGGCGGCCAGCGGTGCCACGAGCAGCAAAATGAAGGCGAGAACGAATGACGCCAGGATGGACGCCATCGGCGTTCTGGCGCCAGCTTCGTAATTCAGCCCGGTGCGATTGAACGATCCGCTGGATGCATAACTCGAGAAAAAGCTTCCAAAGAGATTGGAGAGTCCCTGGCCGACAAACTCCTGATTTCCGTCAATGCGCTGATGGGAACGGACGGCGATCGCCCTCGCAATCGACACGGCTTCCGTCAGGCCCAGGATCGCGATGGCAAGCGCCGACGGTGCGAGCTGTTTGAGCGTTGCCATCGTGAAATCCGGCATCGAAATCGGCGGTAGCGTCGCGGGCAGCGCGCCGACAGTGCGCAATCCGGTCGACTCGGCACCCACCACGCTGTTGGCGACGTACGCCACCACGCTGCCGGTCACCATGGCGACGATCATGTGAGGGATTTTCGGGAAATAGCGGCGCGACAGAATTCCACTCACCAACGTGAGGGAGCCAATGAGCACGACGTAGGGTTGGGAAGACCCGATTTGCTGGATCGATGAAATGATGATTTCGTAAAAAGAACTCCCCTGCGGAATCTTGATGCCCAGAAAATTCTTGATCTGCGAGCTTGCGATCAGAATCGCCGCGCCGGCAGTAAAGCCGATCACGACGGTGTGGGAGATGAAGTTGACCAGGACCCCCAGCCGGGCCGTACCCATGAGGAGCTGGACCACACCGACCAGGAATGTCAGCGTCAAGACAAAGCCAATATATTCCGGGCCGCCCGGCGTCGCGAGCGGACTAATGGCGCTGAAGACCACAATCGAAATTGCGGTGGTCGGACCGGAAACGAGGTGCCACGACGAACCGAACAACGCTGCGATGATGGCNNCCATCGCGGAATAAAGGCCATATTCGGGGGGTAGGCCGGCGATAGTTGCGAAAGCAACGGCCTGGGGAAGTACGATAATCGCGCCTGTTAAGCCCGCTGTGGCGTCTGCCTTCAGCGTTTCACGATTGACGAGCTTCCCCCAGTGCAGGAAAGGAAAAAAAGCCTTCATTGTTTCCGAGTGCCGAGTTCGAGTTGTTTACGAGGCTGAAAAACCGATATTGCACGGTATCTTAGCATATAATCGGGCGCTGAATTAGGGGTGAAATTCTGGGGTAGGTATTGCTTGAACTTGGGGAGTTCGCCCTTATCAAAGCGTATGCGACGGATTGTCGCGTTGAACCTGACAGGAGTTGTTTTCGATGAAACGAGTTGCGCTTCTCATCTTCACAAATATTGCGATCATGCTGGTCTTGAGCGTGACGGTGTACGTGCTTGGATTGGACCGGTATCTGACACAGGAAGGAATCGACTATCAGATGCTCCTGGCCATGTCCGCGGTGCTTGGTTTTGGCGGCTCGTTTATTTCCTTGTTGATGTCCAAATGGATGGCCAAGCGGTCCACCGGGGCGCAGGTGATTGAGCAGCCGCGCAGTGAAGCGGAACGTTGGTTGGTTGAAACCGTGCGTCGGCAAGCGCAGGCCGCGGGTATCGGCATGCCTGAAGTGGCTATCTACGATTCGCCCGACGTAAACGCGTTCGCCACCGGGGCCTCGCGCAACAATGCGCTGGTCGCCGTAAGCACCGGTTTGTTGCAGCGGATGACGCGTGACGAGGCCGAGGCAGTGCTTGGCCATGAAATCACGCACNNCGGCGACATGGTGACGCTGACGCTAATTCAAGGCGTGGTGAATACGTTTGTATTTTTCCTGTCACGAGTCATCGGACATTTCGTGGATAAGGTCGTGTTCAAAACCGAGCGCGGAACCGGTCCGGCGTTTCTGGTGACGACGATCATTGCGCAGGTAGTGCTGGGAATTCTCGCTAATATGATTGTGATGTGGTTCAGCCGCCTGCGTGAATTTCGTGCCGACGCCGGTGGGGCGCGCCTTTCCCAGCGCAACAAAATGATTGCAGCGCTGGAGCGCCTGAAAATGCAGCACGAACCTTCCGCGTTGCCGGATCAAATGGCGGCATTTGGAATTTCGGGTGGATTGGCCCAGGGTCTGAAAAAGATGTTCATGTCGCACCCGCCGCTTGATGAGCGCATCGCGCGGCTGCGGGCCGCACAGTAAACGAGTTTCAGAGAAGGAAGCAGTATGAGTATGCAGCCGCCGGTGTGGAACCGGCGGCTGTTTTGTTTCTAGCCGGCAGAAAAGTCGTACGTCATTGTCGTTTCGGGTTTCTGCAGGTAGTAACCCTGAATGAAATTCACGCCGCCTTGCCAAAGAATAGCGAGGACATTGGCGTCCTGAACGTGCTCGGCAATGGTCAGCTTCTTTTCCGCACGCGCGATGTCGGTGATGGTCTTTACGATTTCGCGGCTGGTTTCATTGCTGGTCAGGCTCGACACATAGGAGCCGTCGATCTTCAAATACTTCACATCAAGGTGCTTGAGGTAGCTGAACGATTGCGTCTCGCTGCCCACATGGTCGATTGCAAACTCGCAATGCAGTTGCTTGAGGCCGTTGATGAACAGCTTTGTTTCCTTGAGCGCGCTAAGCACGGAAGATTCGCTTGCTTCAAATACGAAGCTTGCACCGTGCAGGCGTGCCGCTTTCAGCAGCTTGCTGATCCAAACCAGAAATGTCTGGTCCTTGAGCGAGTCATGTGAAACTTTAATAAAGAAATGGGTCGGAGAGGCGGAATTACGTTTGGTCGTCAAGACCTTCGCCGACTGCTTGACCACCCATTTGTCTATTTCCGGCATCAAGCCCGTGCGCTCGGCAAGGGCCAGGAATTCTCCGGGCATAATGTCCTGGTTCTTGTCGTCCAGCATGCGCAACAGGACTTCGTAACGCTCGCCGGGTTCGGCGTGCAGGCTCACAATGGGTTGATATAGCAGGCGGAACCGGTCTTTCTCGATGGCGGTCTTGATGCGGCGTACCCAGTCGAGGTCGCGTTCATTGCTGGCCTTCTCGTCGGCGGCAGTGTGGATGTGAAGCTGGTTACCGCCGCCCGCCTTGGCCTGCTTGCAGGCCATGTCAGCCTGCGAAAACACCTTTTTTGCGTCGCTTGATGTTTCAGTGATTTGCGCTGCGCCGATACTGCACGTCGTCGTGATGGATTGGCCGTCCAGATCAAAAATATGATTTTCCACAGCCTTCAACATCAACTCGGCAGTGCGTTTTACTTTCGTGAGATCCGGCTCGGCAATCAGAACGGTAAACACCTCGCCTGAGTATCGCGCGGCGACATCGGCAGGGCCAAGCTTGCTCTTGATCAGGTTTGCAAAATCACTCAGTACCAGATCCGCTGCAGCAACGCCCACGGTTTCAGATATCTGCTTGAAGTCATCCGGTTCGATGTAAAGCATCGCACTGGCCTTGGCAGATTTTTCATCCGTCGCCGCCTTTACCGCCAGGTCTAGCTGTTCCGTGAAGTGATTCCGGTTAAACAATCCGGTCAGTAGATCCTGGCGTCGCAGCGCGTCGAGTTCCTGTTCAAGGGCTTTGTTGTCCGCTTTCGCCCGGATAATGACCTGAGTACAAGGTTCGCCTTCGATACTTGCCGGAGCAAAGACCAGGCGACCGGGAAATTTTCCGCCATCGCTTTTGACCAACCCGATCTCGACCTCGTCTTCGGGAGTTTCGCCAGTGGCCAGCTGCTTCAGAATGCCTTTGAACTGTTGGTGATTCTCCGGGGAGATCATGTCCATGATCGGAATGCCTTCGACGTCGGACGCTTCCGCAAAGCCGAACGTTTCGAGGTAAGTGGCATTCGTGTAAATGTGCATTCCCTCGTGGATGTACGCGATCGCGTCACGCGAACTGTCGAGAAGCGAACGATTGCGCCGCTCGCTTTCCCGATACATCGTCTTGGAATGGCGGTGGCCGCGTCTTTCTTCCAGATCGGCCAGTTCCTTTTCGATGGTTAGCAGAAGCAGCGCCTGATTGCCCTCGCCGATCAAGGCGCGTGCACCGGCTTTCATGACTTCGACTGCCTTTGCATCGTCGTATTTGGGCGCGGTAACAATGACCGGAACATCCTTGCCGGATTGTTTTACGAGTTCGAGAATTTGCGTGGCGCCAAAATCTTGTAGCGTTTGTGACGTGACGATGATGTCCCACGCCTGTTGGCCGAAAGCCTCCGTGAAATCCTCTTCGTCCTCAACATTGCTTGAACGGATCGCGTGGCCGGCGTTGCGCATCATGCTGGCAATCACCTCAGCCTCGTTTGACGATTCCTTGACCGTCAGCATCCTTACTACGTTGTCTCTCTTGTTCACGGGCGGCCCCAGGGCGGTTCGTTGGTTCGAGATGTGTTCTTTCTTGTCAGGAATTATCGGTAGTTCGAGCCAATACAATAGGTTTACAGCGACGACCAGAGATTGTCGAATCCTTCCTTGTCTTCATCGGCGCGCATTTCCTTTGTCGCGGCTGCTTTCTTCTGCTCTTTGTACAAAAAATGCGTGAACGATCCGGTGGTCTCGATTTCCTTGCTTAAGCGAATCGATTTGCGCTCCCCTTCCAGATCCATGAGCAGGGTATCACCCACATCATACGTATTCGGCACGACGACGGTGACGGGCTGGTTATCGCTAAGGAGTTCCGGCAATACCAGTGAATTGAAGAATGACGCGACATTCTTGTTGCGGTCCTTGCTGATGCCTGCGGCCAGGGCATAAGGCGCCAGACGCTGAACTCCGAGTTCGATTTGCTGGCCGTCGCGGCTCTTCATCCAGCGCACGACACCGACACTCCACCGGCTCTTGTTCTCTTCGTCCAGTTCCTGCATTCCAATGAGCTCGCCGACGAGAGCGTTAAGATTGGGCACTTCGACATCGTTGGCCGGTATCCACAGGAAGCAGAATCCACCCGCGCTTTCGTTTAATCCGGTGCAGATATGAACGTTGTACTTGGGTTGCTTTGGCGCCGACTCAGCCGCGATGATTTGCGCATGGTTTGTTCCCGGCGGCGCTTCGTACAACGGGGTATCGATCTTGTAGAGCGGATTCCATTCATCCTTGCGGCGTGCGTGCGGCTGCGACCGTTTGGATTGCGCCGGCCGTCGTTCGCCGAACTGTCCCGCGTGCGTTCCATTGCGACCGTCATCAATGGGTACCAGGTCCAGAGCGAGTGGTGTTTCGTTCGCCGCGGCGGCCGGGACGTTTGTTTTTTGATCTTGCGCTGGCGCTTCCGTCAGTTGCGAGGGGGCCTTGTGGGCATCTGAAATAAAATGATGGATCGCGGGAAGGCCAATGGTGACCAGGATTCGTGTGTTTTTGGTGGTGCGCGAAAAATTGCGCTTGGCCATTCCGCCCCACGTCAAGGCGAGGCGTCGCAGCACGTCAACGCTGATGCGGTTGGTTTTTCCAAGAGCACCTTCCAGTTGCACCGGCATTCCATCGGTAATGAAATCGCCGAGGACTGCAATCAATTGCGAGGTATCGAGTACGCGGCAATACGAAATGTTCTTGTCACCGCATAGCGTCAGGTAACCCGGAGGATCGTCGCTGTTCAGATTCAGAGAGCACATCCCGGTTTGCTGGTCCGGGTCCACAATTTCGTTGATCTGGGTGTACGCACTCCACTGGCCCAGCAGCACCGAGAGTGTCTCAATCTCGGTTTGGCGCATGCGGTAGGGTCCGGACAAAGCCAGTAGCACCACCTGTTTGTAGATTTCCATGATGGTGCCGCCGCGACCGTTGGCGGCCATTGGATCTTTCACCATGATGTTGTGAATATTCGACGCGTGCGCAAACAGGTAAAGCCCGTGCAATTCACGCCAGAGATTGACCGGGGAGGGGACATAGATTTGATAGCAGCGCTGGAGCACTTGTCCCAGATAGAAGATGGTGCGGTAGATGGCGGCCGTCAGCATGCGCTGCTCCAGCCGCCGCGAATTGCCAGCGAGCCGGTTTTCAATAATGATCTTGTACGAAATAGCCATTTCCGCGTTGAGTTCGCGCGCCAGCATGGCGACTTTGCTCTTTTTGCGCGGAAGTGGAAACGGCAGGCCGATGTAGTGCTTTTTCAGCGACATCGAAAGAAATTCGACCGGTTCACGCAGTTGTTCCGCGATCTGGAATCGGTCGGCGTCCGAAACTACAGTGCGATTGAGTTCGTGCAGTGCTTTGTAGACGAGGCGAGCCGTTTCGCCAACGTCTGCGCGCGGGAGTCCCTTCACCCATTTTTCGGTGGCTTTAGGACGAGGATCGAAGCTGGTCATGCCTCCGGCCTTTTGCTCGGGGAGATGCAGCAGCCCCGCAGAAAACGTTGCGTCAAACACCAGTCCACTTCTCCATTCTTGAAAACCAGATCAGTGTTCCATCATTCCAGACGGAACATGCGAAAAATCCAGATCCTTTGGGGAGTTATGTCGCTTCCTGCTTATAGGTGCAAGAACGTCTGTGCGCGTACAGAGATATATCGACGAGGGCTCGATCGACTTAAATCTCCATGATTTCGCAGCAGATTACAAGGGTGGTGGTTCGATGAACGCGAAATCCGGAGTCTTGTAGGGTCGGCCTGCTGTTTCGCGAACCAGTCGCGGCACCAGATATCCGGGCAGGCGGGACTGGAGTTCATGGTAGAGGCGATGGGCTTCATCGTTCGATACTTCAAAGTGCGCTGATCCCGCGACGCGATCGAGGCGATGAAGGTAGTAGGGTGTGACTTCCAGATCAAACAGCGCCTCGCTCAAATCGACCAGCGCCGTAACGCTATTGTTAATTCCTTTTAGCAGAACCGATTGATTCAGCAGGCTGTGCGTTGCATGGCGCAGCAGCGAAATCGCAGCGCGCGTTTCACTATCGAATTCGCGTGCGTGATTTGAGTGAATGACCATTACCGGCGTCAGGCGCGACGCCCGTAACGTTTCAACGAGTTCCGTCGTTACACGCGATGGAAGAACAACCGGCAGACGCGAGTGAATCCGCAGCCGCTTCAGATGCGGAATGGCTTCCAGCTGTTGAATCAGGCGAGCAAGTTTTTCATCCGGAAGAGTCAACGGGTCACCGCCGGAAAGGATGACTTCCGAAACCGACGGATCGTTGGCCACCGCCGACACGGCGTTTTCCCAACGGCTCGATCCAAGATTGCTTTCGGAGTATGGGTAATTGCGGCGGAAACAATAGCGGCAGTGAATCGCGCATGCGCCGGTCATAACGAACAAAACGCGGCTCTCGTACTTCTGGATCAGTCCGGGCGCCTTTGTGGCGGCCGCGTCCCCAACCGGGTCGGTGCTGAAATCCGGATGGGGTGCCAGTTCCGCGCCGAGCGGCAAGACTTGCAGCAGCAAAGGGTCCGCCGCATCGCCGCGCTGCATCCGCCGGACGAACGCCAGCGGTGCGCGCAGCGGAAAGAGTTCCGCCGCGCGGCGTGCCGCGGGTATCAGGGTCGCCGGCAAGTCCAGCATGCCCAGCAGCACCTCCGGATCACGCACTGCTGTCGCTAATTCGGTTTGCCAGGTTTCCGGGCTTCCGGATGACGTTGCACGGGCCTTCATGTAGACTTACGCACCTTTTTCCGCTGCCGATAAGTGAGCGCGGATGAGGCGAGGTTTCCCTCTCCGTGAGCAAACGCGCAGGGCAGCGAATTTTCCCAGATCGAGGCAACAATGGCTACGTACAGTACGAATGAATGGAAGTCCGGACTCAAGGTGATGTTGGATGGCGACCCGTGCTCCATCCTCGAAAACGAGTACGTGAAGCCCGGCAAGGGCCAGGCATTCAACCGCGTCAGATTGCGCAACCTGAAAACGGGTCGCGTGTTGGAAAAAACGTTCAAGTCCGGCGACTCCCTGGAAGGCGCCGACGTCGTTGATACCGACATGCAATACCTCTACAGCGACGGCGAGATGTGGCATTTCATGCATCCGGAAACGTTCGAGCAGCTGACTGCCGATGCCAAGGCCGTTGGCGATGCGGTGAAGTGGATCAAGGAGCAGGACGTCTGCGTGGTCACGCTATTCAACGGTGTTCCGCTGTCTGTGACACCGCCCAATTCCGTCGTACTGCGCGTCGTGGAAACCGATCCCGGTCTGCGTGGTGACACCGCAGGCGGCGGTGGTAAGCCAGCGAAGCTTGAAACCGGCGCAGTTGTGCGTGTTCCGCTGTTTATTGAAAACGGCGAGTTGTTGAAGGTCGACACCCGCACAGGCGAATACATCGGTCGCGTCAAAGAATAACGTTCGAATCTCATGGCGGAATCGACACCGATCGATTGGCAACCGACCGCCGCGATCGATACGTTACGTACCCGAGCGCGAGTGCTGCAAAGCATTCGCGCTTTTTTTTCAGTGCGCGACGTATTGGAAGTGGAAACACCTGTCCTGTCGCGCGCGGCGACAACCGATGTCAATCTTGAAAGTTTCGCGACGGTTTTTCGTGGTCCCGGTGCGCCGGATGGGCGAGTGTATTACGCGCACACGTCGCCCGAATTTCCGATGAAACGCCTGCTGGCCGCCGGCAGCGGCCCGATTTATCAAATTTGCAAAGTGTTTCGTCAGGGCGAGTTGGGCGCGTCACACAATCCTGAATTTACGATGCTCGAATGGTACCGGCCGCATTTCGACTTCAGCGCGTTCTTCGATGAGGTCGAGGACTTTTTCACGACCATTCTGGGCGAGCACATCCAGCTCGATCTGGCCGAGCGCTTGACCTATGCCGAGGCCTTCCGGCGCTTTGCCCGCATCGACAACGTCCATGATGCCAGTGTCGCCGATCTGCGCCGTCGCGCGCGTGAACTGGCGCTGCCGGAAGTCCGCGGTTTGTCCGACGAAGATCGGGATGGCTGGCTCGATTACATCATGTCGACCGTCGTTCAATCCCAATTGGGTCATGCCGGTCCGTCCATTGTCTTTGAATATCCGGCCAGCCAGGCGGCACTGGCCCGAATTGATCCGGGACCGCCGGCGGTCGCGCAACGCTTCGAAGTGTTTGTTAAGGGCGTTGAAGTCGCGAACGGATTTCAGGAACTCACCGACGCCGCCGAGCAGCGGCAAAGATTTGAAAAAGATCGAGCGCGTCGCGTGGCCTTGAAACGCCGGGATGTTCCGATGGATGAGAATCTACTGGCAGCTTTGGAGTCCGGCCTGCCGGAATGTGCCGGGATCGCTGTTGGAATCGATCGCCTAGTGATGCTTGCGACCGGTGCGCGAAGTATCGATGAGGTTATTGCCTTTCCGTTTTCACGCGCCTGACGATCTTGGGATTCTTGCGCCGACGGCAATCTCGGATCGACGTTTTCATCATGCATGCCGTGCAAGTAGCTCGCCCATTCGCACACTGTGATTTGCGCCCAGACCTTCCTTCCACTGCACGGCGCCTGGGCCAAACAACACGATGACGGTCGAACCCATATTGAAGCGCGCAATTTCATCGCCTCGATTGAAAGACGTCCCGCGGTAGGGCCACGAAGCGACTTCCGGTCGCGTCGGCGGCGTCACCACGCCATGCCACACGGTTTCAATGCATCCCACGTTGATCGCGCCGACGAATGCCATTGCCATGGGCCCGGCCGAAGTATCGAAAATCGCAACCACGCGCTCGTTGCGTGCAAAGACTCCCGGGATCATTTTGACGGTGACCTGATTCACGGCAAACAGCCGACCGGGTACGTAAACCATTTCCTTCAGCTGTCCGGCGAGCGGCATGTGAATGCGATGGTAATCGCGTGGGGAAAGGTAAAGGGTTGCAAAGGAGCCATTTCGAAAAGGCGTTGACCGTGACTCATCACCGCCCAGCAATGCCGTAAGCGAATAATTGTGTCCCTTGGCCTGAAACAGAGTGTCGTCTTCAATGGGGCCCAGCTGGCTGACCGCGCCGTCCACCGGGCATGCAATTTCACGCTCGCCGCTGACGATGGGTCGCGCGTCGTCTCGAAGCGCGCGGGTAAAAAAGCTGTTGAAGTGTTCGTAGCTCGTCGGATCCGGATTCCTGGCCAGGCTCATGTCCACGCCATACTGACGAATGAACCACTGGATAAACGCGTTCTTGAATGCGGGGCTCCGAACGCGCGTTAGCGCAAGCGTGACGCGCGATATCAGATGGTGCGGCAGGAAGTACTGCGGCAGCGTCTTGAGGTAGTCCGCTGCCGTTCGCTGTTCTGGATTCATCAATGATTTTTTTCGTGCATATGCTCGTGATCATGCCCCATCGGCATGTCCTCGGGCGCCATTTTTTTCGGGAGCTTTACGACGATCGCGCCCGCGTTTTTGAATTTGAGCGTGAGTTCGATTTCGTCCGAGGAACGAACGGTCTTGTCCGCGCCCATGAGCATCAGGTGCATGCCGTTGGGCGACAGCGCTACACTGCCATGCGACGGGATGTCCAGCGGGCCGACTGCAGCCATGCGTGCAATGCCATCCTTGATTTCCGTGCGGTGCACTTCCACCTTGGCGAAGGCCTTACCTTCAGCGCCGGTCAACGTGTCTGCCGTGTCCGTGTGGTTTTCAATCGTAAGGTAGGCGGCCAATACTTTCGCGCTCTCAGGCGCGGCGCGCACCCAGCCGTCAGAAATCTTGATTGCCGAATCGGCGGCGAGAACCGACACGATCGAGCCGGAAAGCAACAGGATTACGCCGGCGAATATTCTTTGCATCATGTAGAAGCTCCTTTGGAAACCTCGTTAATAAAATCTGTGACGACGCGGTCCACCTTGAGGGGGATCGCAAAGCGTGTCTGCAGATGCAGGCCGGGATTGATCAGCCACACATCGGCGCTGTGTTCGACGCGGTATTCCTCCCCTTGTTCCGTCAGCCGGCGGTGAAATGCGCCCAGCGAATCGGACAGCCGGTTCAGCTCCGGGATCGGGCCAGTTGCCGCAATAATGTCCGGGTCAAAGAACCGAGTAAAGCTCTGCAGCGCATCGGGATTGTCGCGCGCCGGGTCCACGGAGATGAACACGACCTGGACATTCTTCGGTGAGTCGGGGCGCGTCTTGAGAAGCTGATATACTTTCGCGAGTTCCGATAAGGTGATCGGACAAACGTCGGGACAACTCGTGTAGCCAAACACCAGGAATGTCCACTGTCCGGCAAGCCGATCGCGAGAGAAGGCTTTGCCGGAAGCGTCAGTCAGTGCAAATTCGCCGACGGATTTGGGGCCCGACGAACATCCGGTCACCAGGACCAGGGTGATCGCAATGAGGCCAGTGGCAACGAACGAGCTGAATCGGTTTGGGCGGCGCAATGCCATGGTGAGTGCCTGTCGGAACCGCAAATAAAACATTGTAAGTAGCGTGGCGAGGCATCGCAACGCAGAGTTCGGAGACGGATCAATGAAGTTTCAAGGCGAAAAAGATTTCGTCCACGGCAGCGCCGAAACTTTGGGGGTTTTGGTTGTGAATCTGGGCACGCCGGATGCGCCCACGCCCTCCGCGCTGCGACGCTATCTTGCGCAATTTCTCTGGGATCCGCGCGTCGTAGAGATTCCGCGCCCGCTGTGGTGGCTGATTCTGCACGGTATCGTCCTGCGCACGCGCCCCGCGCGAAGCGCACGCAACTACCAGAAAGTCTGGACGGCGGAGGGATCGCCCCTGCTGACGATCGGCCAGCAGCAGGTGCAGGCCTTGCGCGATGTGCTCAAGCAACAGATGAAGGGCCCGGTGCATGTGGAACTGGCGATGCGTTACGGAAATCCTTCCATCCCGTCAGCGCTCGAAAAACTTCGCCAGGCGAAAGCGCGCCGCATTCTTGTTTTGCCGCTGTATCCCCAGTATTCCGCGACAACAACCGCATCAACGTTCGACGCAATCGCGGATGTCCTGCGTCGTTGGCGCTGGATTCCCGAACTGCGATTCATCAACCAGTACCATGACGATCCGGGATACATCCAGGCGCTCGTCAGCAGCGTTCGTGAAGCGTGGGAGAAAAACGGCACGCCGAAGAAATTGATCTTTTCATTTCACGGCATTCCCAAACGCAATTTGCTTTTGGGGGATCCGTACCATTGCCATTGCCAGAAGACAGCGCGTCTCGTTGCGGAACGGCTCGGCTTGAAAGACGAACAATGGCAAGTGACGTTTCAGTCGCGGTTCGGCAAGGCGGAGTGGCTGAAGCCCTACACGCAACAAACGCTGGAAGAGCTCGCGCGCAAGAAAGTCGACCACGTGAATGTCATCTGTCCCGGTTTTCCGGCGGATTGCCTGGAAACACTGGAGGAAATCGACGGCGAAAATCGCGAAGCGTTCATGCACGCCGGTGGCAAGGAGTTTCGCTACATCCCGGCGCTGAATTCCGGCACGGAGCATATACACGCGCTGGCGGCTATGGTGGTCAAGCATACGCACGGCTGGCCGCAAACGGATCCCACCTGGAACAATACCGAAGTCCATGACGGGCTTTCCCGGTCGCGGGAGCGCGCGCGATCGTTGGGCGCGGAGCAGTAGCCTTGCTGAACTGGGGCAATATCGAGACCGTCTTGCTCGATATGGACGGGACGCTGCTCGACCTTCACTACGACAATCACTTCTGGCTCGAATATGTTCCACAGCGCTACGCGGAAAAACTGGGCCTCGATATCGACGTTGCGCGCGAGCAGCTGTTCGCAAAGTACAAAGCGGTCGAAGGTACGCTCAATTGGTACTGCGTCGATTATTGGTCAGACCAGTTGGGGATGGATATCCCGCAGCTGAAGCAGGAAGTCGAGCATCTCATTGCGATACATCCCGACGTGGTCGATTTTCTGGTGGCGTTGCGCACAACGGGCAAACGCGCCGTGCTGGTTACAAACGCGCACGGCAAGAGCCTGGCAATCAAGATGCGACGAACCCAGCTCGGTTCGCACTTTGAAAGTATTGTCAGCTCCCACGAAATCGGGATGCCCAAGGAAGATGTGCGGTTCTGGGGGAAATTGAAGGATCGCGTGAATTACGAGTCGATGACAACATTGCTCGTTGACGACAGCCTGCCGGTGTTGCGCAGCGCAGCGCGCTACGGGATCGCGCACCTCCTGGCGGTGTATCAGCCGGATACGCGCAGGCCACCGAAGGACGTGGCGGAGTTTCAGGCCATCTGGAATTTTCGCGAGGTCCGGCCAGATCGGAGCATCTGAAGATCAGCTGGCCATGGCGCGTTGGGGAGTCTGGATTCCTCGGCTGAGCAGCTGTGTACACGAATCGTGATCCACCGGTCGACTGAGCAGGAAGCCTTGCAGCGATTGGCAACCCTGCGTTTGCAGGAATTCAAGCTGATCAAGAGTTTCAACGCCTTCGGCGACAATGCCGATGCGCAATTCATTCGCGAGCGCAACGACCGCCTTGACGATGGCTTCGTTCCCGGATCGCGGGGTCAGGTCGCGAACAAAGCTGCGGTCGATCTTGAGCTTGTCGACCGGGAGTCGGCCAAGGTAGGACATCGATGAATAACCCGTGCCGAAATCATCGATCGAAAGCCGTATGCCCATTTCCCGCAATTGAGTCAGTTTGATCAGTGTGGCTTCGAAATCATGGACCAGCATGCTCTCGGTAATTTCGAGTTCGAGCGCGGTAGCTGGGAGTTCGGTTTCCTGCAATACCGTTTGTACGAGGTGTATGAAATCACTCTGTTTGATCTGTGCGCTTGAAACGTTGACGGCAACGGACAGCGCGGTATAGCCCTGTTTGTGCCATCGTTTCGTATCTTCGCAAGCGCGGCGCAGTACCCATTCACCTAATGGAATGATCAATCCGCTGCTTTCGGCCGCCGGAATGAAATCCAGTGGCGATATGGCGGTCCCATCCTGGCGCGTCCAGCGCAGCAAGGCTTCGATATTTCGAATCTCGCCACTGCCTGCCTGGACGATCGGTTGGTACACCAGATGGAATTCATTGCGCTCGATGGCGCGGCGCAAGTCACTTTCGATGCGGTACCGTTTTTCCGTCTCGCGCGCCACGTCAGCGGAGAAAAATGAAACGGACCCTCGCCCAAAACGTTTCGCATTGCCCAACGCGTATTCGGCTCGAAGCAAAATCTTGTCGGCATCGACACCGTCGTCCGGAAAAACGGTCGTGCCAATGCTGGCCGTAATGAAAATTTCTCGTCCTGCGAACTCAAATGGGACCGCGAGTGCGCTTTGTATTTTATTGGTCAAGGTGTCGTTGCGTTCGGGTGTGGCGGCAAGGCGCAGAACAATTCCGAACCGGTCACTGCAAATTCGTGCGATACATGCCGCATCGGGGAACGACGTGGACAAACGTTGTGCAACCTCGGCGAGCATGGCGTCTCCGCCATCGTGACCGAGAAGATCATTCACGGACTTGAAATGATCCAGCGCCACGACACAGACAATAATATTCGAGTGATTGCGTCGGGCGTGGGTCGCCTCCTCGGCCAGCTTTTTCAGGAAATGGCTGCGATTTGGCAGTCGAGAAACGTTGTCGTTATTGGCCTGATACAGAATTCGCGCGAGGGCGGTGGAGTGCAGTCGCCCGGTGACCAAACCAAACGCGAAGCCGGAAACAAACAACAGTAAGCGGACCCAGACTTCGCGCGTCGAAGGGGATAAAAGTTCGGCAGCCGCAATCTCCAGCAAGCCGTGGTTGTTCGTGGGTGTGATCGCCTCGCTCACACTGTCACCAATCAGATCGACGCCCACCAGGACAGCTCCCAGTGCGATGCCAAAAATAATTGGCGACAGCGCGTTTAGTCGCGCAAGCAGCGTATTGGTGAACTCTGGTTTGGGTTGCAATTCCATGGCGGCTCGTTCCGCGTGCGGCATCCGCACGTAGGGGTTAACGAGCTTTTCGTCCGTTCAAAACACGAACCGCAGAACAGTTGCGAATAACAATATGTGAACTTGTGAATTAGGCCCCGCAGGGGGAAAGCACGTTGATAGGGGAATAAGCGGGCTATTGCAGAGCCCGCCGTAGATCTCTGAATTTAGTTGGTTTTATTCGGTGGCCGATGTGAAGCGGCGGTCCCAGTTGCGGAACCGTTTTCGGCAGTAACGATCCAGGGATTCGTACGTGTCAAAGTGCAGGTCAAAGTGTTTTTCCGCGGGTTCGTCGAACTCGCAATGGTCATTGTCGTAGTTGCGGCAGATCTGGGGCCGTGTCGCGTAGATTCCGCAGCGGCCGTCTTTTTCGAGAAACCGGCAACGCGTGTTGTAGATGACAAACCAGCCATCCCCATCGCGATATATCTCGATTCCGTGGTGGGCGACCTGCCAGAGCAATTGGTCGAAATCCGCCATGGAGCGCGGGCCATCGATTTGCTGGTTTACATAGGTGCAGCATTTTCCCGTACAAAGGCCACACTTGTTGCTTCCGGAAACTTCGGTACGGACCGGGATTTTTTCGATACGTCCTTCGCGGGTCATTGGCTCACCTCAGTATGGGGCCGGGAATTGTATCGCAAGCCGCTGCCTTTTCCATGACTGAAACAGCAACTCGAATTATAATTTCGCCGCTTGAATTTCTGTGTGCTCGCACCTACAGAAGGTGCGGTTGAAGGATCGAGGTAGAGTGAGATGCCAATTTATGAATACGTCTGCCAGTCATGTGGTCACGACATGGAGGCGTTGCAGAAAATCAGTGACCCGCCACTGACGGAATGTCCCCAATGCGGCAAGCCGGAACTCAAGAAGCAGATATCCGCAGCCGGTTTTCGGCTGAAGGGTGGTGGCTGGTACGAAACGGACTTTAAGAAGGGCGGTGACAAGAAAAAGAACCTGGCCGGGGAAAAATCCGGCGGTTCGGAATCGTCCACGAAATCGGAAGCGAAATCAGACGCTGCTCCGACCAAATCGGGCTCTGATTCAAAGTAACCGGGTACACCTTGCGATTTGCACGGCCGGGGTTGCTTACCCGGCCGGTATGTTGATTCTGCAAAAGCGGTATCCATTGCGGTCCCGTCGTCAAGACCGTACCATTCCCACCCTGTTTTTCCCGCTTTTCAAAGGATTTCTGCATGCGTTCTCATTACTGCGGCCACGTCAACGAGTCGCACATTGGTACGGAGGTTTCGCTCTGCGGTTGGGTGCATCGGCGCCGCGACCACGGGGGCGTGATTTTCGTCGATCTGCGTGACCGCGAAGGGCTGGTGCAACTGGTGTTCGCGCCGGAACGTCACGACGTATTCGTCCTGGCGGAACGCATTCGCAGCGAATATGTGCTTCGCGCGGTGGGAAAGGTTCGCGCGCGTCCCGCGGGAACGGTCAACCCGGATCTTGCCACCGGAAAGATTGAGATTGACGTCGAATCGCTCGAGATCCTGAACAGCGCGGAAACCCCGCCATTCCAGATTGGCGACGATACGATTTCCGAAGATACGCGCCTGCGCTATCGCTATATCGACTTGCGCCGTCCGGAGATCCAGAAGCATCTGCGCATGCGTCATCATGTAACGCGGGCGATGCGCCAGTACCTCGACCAGAACGGATTCGTCGATGTCGAAACGCCGATGTTGACCAAGGCGACGCCGGAAGGTGCGCGCGACTATCTTGTTCCCAGTCGCACGCACGAAGGCAGCTTTTTTGCGTTGCCGCAGTCGCCGCAAATCTTCAAGCAGTTGTTGATGATCTCGGGACTGGATCGCTACTACCAGATCGTGCGCTGCTTCCGCGATGAAGATCTGCGCGCGGATCGTCAGCCGGAATTTACGCAGCTCGACATCGAAACTTCGTTTCTCGACGAGCAGCAAATCACCGGCATGATGGAAGACATGATTCGCCATCTGTTCGCCGAAGTCAGTGAAGTTGCATTGCCCAAGCAATTCCCGCGCATGACGTACGCCGAAGCGATGCGTCGCTACGGCAGCGACAAGCCGGATCTGCGCATTCCGCTGGAAATGGTCGACGTGAAGGACCTGATGGTGGGCGTCGATTTCAAGGTCTTTTCGGAGCCCGCGAAGGATCCGAAGGGGCGCGTGACGGCGCTGCGGGTGCCGAAGGGTGGAGAGCTCAGCCGGAAGGAAATTGACGATTACACCGCCTATGTCGCGCAATTTGGCGCCAAGGGTTTGGCCTATATCAAGGTTAATGAACGAGCCAAGGGACGTGATGGGCTGCAGTCACCGATTCTCAAATTCCTTCCGGATGCGGCGGTCGCCGCCATCCTGGAACGCACGGGCGCGGAGGACGGCGATCTGATTTTCTTCGGCGCCGGAAACGGGCGCATGGTCAGTGATTCCCTGGGCAATTTGCGTCTGAAGATCGGGCATGACCGTGGTCTGGTCGAGCGCGGATGGAAGCCGTTGTGGGTGGTTGAGTTCCCCATGTTTGAATGGGACGAAGATGAAAAGCGGTGGGTGGCCCTGCATCACCCGTTTACGGCGCCGGTCGCCGAGGACGTTCCGTTGCTTGATTCCGATCCGGGTGCGTGCCGGTCGCGTGCCTACGACATGGTGCTGAATGGGACGGAGGTCGGTGGCGGGTCCGTGCGCATCCATCGCCAGGAAGTACAGCAAGATGTTTTCAAACTGCTCGGTATCGACGAACAACAGCAACAGGAAAAATTCGGATTCCTGCTGGACGCACTGAAATTCGGCGCACCGCCGCACGGCGGCATCGCGTTCGGGTTGGATCGTCTGGTCATGCTGATGACCGGCTCGCAATCCATCCGCGAAGTGATCGCATTCCCGAAGACACAGACCGCCCATTGTCCGCTCACGAATGCGCCCACGCCGGTGGCCGAACGCCAACTGCGTGAATTGCACATTCGAGTCCGCGCGCCCGAAGCGAAAAAACCGTAAGGTTGTCGACCATGTCTCCCCGTCCTGAGCTACATGCGGCGGGGGATACGCGGAGTGTCACGATCGTCCTTGTTCACGGGCTGTGGATGCGGGGTCCGGACATGCTTCTGCTTCGATGGCGCCTGCGCCAGGCCGGATTTCGCATTTACCAGTTTTCCTACGCTACGACAAAACTGTCATTCGACGAGGTCATCGATCGACTCCACGATTTTGTCGAACATCGGGTACCCGAGCATTACGTTCATTTTGTCGCGCACAGCCTGGGCGGCAACGTCGTTCACGAATACGTGCACCGGCATCCTTCGACACGGTTTGAGCGGGTCGTTGCATTGGGCACGCCGTTTCAAAGCAGTATCGTTGCGCAACACTTGATGACGTGGTCGTTGGGAAAGCTCCTCCTCGGCAGGATTGCCGAAGGCGGATTGTTGCCGGCGCGCGCGAGTTGGTCGGCGACGACTCAACTGGGCGTCATCGCCGGGGACGGGGGCGTCGGGATGGGGCGGTGGGTGTGCGCGCTGCCGAAACCGCATGACGGCACAGTCGGCGTCGCCGAGACCCGGATCGACGGGGCGGCATCGCATCTTGTTCTGCCCGTTTCCCACATGCAATTGCTGGTGCACAACGGTGTCGCCCGGCAGGTGGTCGCGTTTTTGCGCACCGGCGCGTTCCTCCGGTAACGCCGCCGCGCGCGATTTCTGCGTTCAGCGGCCGATGTTCCCCATCTCGGACTGAACTAACCAGCTGAAGAACCAGCGAATTCAGGGGCGCACCGGTAGCCCGACACCTTAAAGAAGCCGGTTCAAGTGTCGAAGTAGTACTTGCCGCCTACTAAGAGAAAGTTTTTCGACCTTGAACAAGCACTTCTGGAAGACGGACTGGTTCATCGGACTGGCCGTCACGGGATTTTTTCTGATCGCTGCAGGCGGATCGACGCTGCAGGGAATGGAGCGTGGCTTCTACGATTTTACGGTCGCGTTGACCGCGCATCGTCCCGCAACTGAAAAAGTGACCGTCATTGCGATCGATGAAGAGTCGATCGCGAGACTGGGTCCGTGGCCCTGGTCGCGGGACGTTCTTGCGCAGGGTCTTGCCGTAATCGAAAAGCAGCAACCGAAGGTCGTCGGTTTTGCGCTCGATCTTGAACCCACCCATGTCGCGACCGGCCTCGAACCGCTGCGTAAGTTACGCAATCTGTATTTGCAGACCCCAAGCGGCGAAGTTTCATACGAGTTCATTCACCAGTTTGAGGCGCTGACAAACCAGTTGGAAATGGCGCTCAATGGCGACTATGCGCTTGCGCAGCAGATCAAGAATGGCAAGAACATCGTGCTGGGAATCCCTTATCGCGTGCGCAGCGGTCTGCCGCCGGTCGACGCGCGACCGCTGCCGAAATACATGGAGCAGTTTGCGCTGGCCGATCCCAATGACGGTAACGAAGGGCTCGTGCATAAGATCACCAATGTCGTCAATCGCCCGAACATTCCGGTCGCCACGTCGTTTCGGCCGCCGGCAGAAATTCTCGGTGCCTCCGCCTGGGGTGCGGGGCATTTTCAGCCGTTGATCGATCGCGACGGCCATGTGCGATTTGAGCGGCTCGCGGTCGAGTATCAGGGCAAACTGTTTCCTTCGCTGTCGGTCGTGCTGGCTGCGGCGGGTTTGAATCTGAAATTGTCTGACATCCTCGTGAAGCCCGGTGTCGGCGTGCAGGTCGGAAATATCTGGCTGGACACCGACAATGCCCAGCGACTGATGCCGTACTACTACAAGCGTCGCAATGACGCGCCGGCGTTCAATATCGTTTCATTTGAAAATGTGTACCAGGACAAGATCGCGCCCAACTCATTGCGCGATCAGATTGTCGTCATCGGATTGACCCATCAGGATCTCGTGGAGCCGGTGCTGGTTCCCACCGGCGATGCCGTTCCCCCGTTGTATGTTCTTGCGAATTCCGTGGCGAGCATCCTGAACGGTGACTATTACCAGATCCC
The DNA here is from genome assembly GCA_002450895.1 of Proteobacteria bacterium UBA6921. GTDB lineage: Bacteria > Pseudomonadota > Gammaproteobacteria > SG8-11 > SG8-11 > UBA6921. The sequence goes on along the minus strand of DKAR01000051.1, from coordinate 31,799 downwards.
GGATTGGGCGCCCTGGGTCGAGATGCTGTGCATCCTGCTCGTGGCGTCGTACCTCGTTTCGTTGTTGCCACGTATTCGATTGGGGACGGGACTGGCGCTGTCCGCAATTCTGGTGATCTGCCTGCTCAGCAGCTACATCATCTCCATGTCGGCACTCGGCATCTGGTTGATGCTGGTTACACCCGTGGTGCAGCTGACGTTTGGGCACGCCATTCTGGGTGCCAAGCGCGGCTATCTGGAAATTATCGCGCGCGGGCGTGCTGAAAATGCGGAAGCCAACCGGATGCTGGCGCTGGCGTTTCAGTCACACGGACAGCTCGATATGGCGTTCGAAAAATTCCGAAAATGTCCGGTCGATGACGGCATGATGGAATTGCTTTATGCCCTCGGGCAGGACTATGAGCGCAAGCGGCAATTCACGCGGGCCAGTGTCGTCTTTCGCTATATCACCAGTTACAACCCGGATTTCCGTGACGCGGCCAAGCGCATTCTCACCAACAGCGTCGCGGCCGGGACGTCCGCACAGCCGAAATCCGGTTCCGCGTCGAGCGGCAGCACGCTGGTGTTGAAAATCGATGGACTGCAAAAACCGATGCTGGGCCGCTACGAAGTGGAAAAGGAACTGGGACGCGGCGCGATGGGCATGGTGTACCTGGGTCGCGATCCCAAAATCGGTCGTACCGTTGCGATCAAGACGATGGCGCTGTCGCAGGAGTTCGATGAATCCCAATTGGGTGAAGTCAAGGAGCGGTTCTTCCGCGAGGCAAGTACCGCGGGGCGCCTGAATCACCCGAACATCGTGACGATCTACGACGTTGGCGAAGAGCACGATCTCGCGTATATCGCGATGGATTTCCTCGAAGGCGTGAATCTCACCGGGTATACCGAGGCGGAAAGCCTGCTGCCGCTGAATGAGGTGTTCTTTATCGTTGGAAAAATCGCCGAGGCGCTGGATTACGCGCATGCGCATCAGGTCGTGCATCGCGATATCAAACCCGCCAACGTCGTTTATAACGCGCAAAAACGCCAGGTCACGGTCACCGATTTTGGCGTCGCCTGCCTGATTGATGCGAACAAGACGCGCACGGGAACGATTTTGGGTACGCCGTCCTACATGTCGCCGGAGCAGTTGGCCGGTAGCAAGGTCGATGGACGATCGGATCTCTTTTCGCTCGGTGTCATGTTGTTTCAGCTGGTCACAGGGGAGTTGCCGTTTATCGGTGATTCCATCGCGACTCTGCTCTACAAGATTGCGAATGAGAAACATCCGGATCCCCGCTTGTTCCGTCCCGATCTGCCGCATTGCGTCGGGCGCGTGATCGACAAGGCGTTGCGCAAAGAGATCGACGGCCGGTTCCAGACCGGTCGGCAATTGGTGACCGCATTGATCAAATGCCAGCAGATCATTGAAAAATCGAAAGCCCAGGAGGTGGCGTGATGCCCTCCAGACTGCAATTTGCCGGGTGCACCGACGTGGGTATGGTGCGTGAACACAACGAAGACCAAATCGCCTGGAATAGCGAGGTGGGAATTGCGGTGTTGGCGGATGGCATGGGTGGGCATCTCGCCGGAGAGGTTGCCAGCCGCTTGGCCGTTCACACCGTGGTCGACGAACTGCGCGGAGCACTCACCGAAGCGCCGCTATCGGAATCCGGGTCGGATGACGGGACCGATGCGGCGTACCTTTGTGTGAGCGCGGTGACGCAAGCGAATACGGTGGTGTACCAGGCCGCGCAGGCAGATCCCAGCCATGCCGGAATGGGGACCACCATTGTCGTTGCGCTTTGTGGCAGCGATACATGTACCGTTGCGCACATTGGCGATTCGCGGCTGTACCTCTATCGTCAGGGCAATTTGCAGCAGATCACGGAAGACCATTCCGTGGTTCAGGATGCCATCCGTCGCGGATTGTGCTCGCCCGAAGAGGCAAAACGGACTTTCGGAAAGAATATTATTACGCGTGCGCTCGGCGTCGGCGCGGATGTTGAGGTCGATACCCGCGTCATTCAACCGGCGCCCGGAGACGTTTTGTTGCTGTGCTCAGACGGTCTCACTGATCAGGTACAGGACGCGGACATCGCCCTGACGCTCGGAAATTTCGGTGCTAATCTTGATGGAGCCGCCCGCGACCTGGTTTCGCTCGCAAACGCCCGTGGCGGCCACGATAACGTGTCGGTGGTACTGGTGCGTTACCCACTGACGACGGAATGATCCATGGCAAAGCTTGTTCTCACTTTGGAAGGCGTCGTGCTCCGGGAGTTTCCGCTGGATCGTGAGTCATTCACCATCGGGCGAAAGGCGCAAAACGATATTCAGATCGACGACATCACGGTGAGCAGTAAACACGCGGTGGTGAAGATAGAGAAAAACGCGTACATGGATCACGTCAACGATATTTATGTTGTCGATTTGGACAGCACGAATGGCACGTTGGTAAACGGACAAACTATAAAGAAGCACATGCTGCGCCACGGTGACATCATCCAGATTGGCCGACATGAATTCAAATTCCTGGATGAGGAAGCTCACGACTTCGAGAAAACAATCATGATGCCACCTGATGCGGACAAGGTTAGAACGCGGTCGCTGCCGGATGCAGCCGTCAAAGTGATGACAGGACCACGCGCCGGTCAGATGGTCGACATCACCAAGTCGTATACAACGATGGGCAATGCCGGAAGCACGATCATCATTTCAAAGCGCGCGCAGGGATATTACATCGCGCATGTTCAGGGCAAAGGCGCCAAGCCGGCGAAAGGCGACGCCGCGCCAAAGCTGAATGGAAAGAAATTCGGTGCGAACAGCGTGCCGCTCACGGATCACGATGTGATCGAGGTGAGCGGTATGAAGCTGGAGTTCGTCTACAAGAACTAGGCGGTGAACGCCGACAGCAATGTCGGGTCGGCGTCCGTTTTCGTCACTTGGGCAAACCGCCCAGGTCGATGGTTTGTCCCTCGGAAAGCGAACTTACGTAACTGACGATGGCGTTCAATTCGGCGCTGGCGTATTCCGGCGGCTTGCCCTTGATTTCACCGATGCAATGGCGCACCTGGTCTGACAGCGTGAAAATCCTGTCCTTGCGTGGGTGATAGCGTGGAAAGATCGCAGCGGCGTTGTGCAACGCCGGAATCTTCCTGCCGTCGGGAAGCGCGCTTCCGGATTTTCCGCCATCGGGATGGCAACTGTTGCAGGTCTTTCCATTTCCGCCAAACTTTTCAGACATGAATAACTTCTGTCCTTGAAGTATTGCGTCGCTCAGCGGGCCGGATTCAACCTGAACATTATCGGCGCTCGCGGGAAACGACGTGCCAACCGCCAAACCGAAAGCAACAACCAAGAGCGTGGGCAACCGGCAAAACCAAGGGTGAATTTTCATTGGTCAATTCTCCATGAGAGGGTGTGCAACTCGGACAAATAGGATGGCGTTGTGATGGGATGACTTGCTGTCACGAACTGCACCGCCCGGATAGACACTAATACTGGCACAAGAGTTCGAAATCTCAAGGTGTCAGCCGCAGACACAAAACGAATTCGGCTATGAATGTGACATCGGACGTGAACCCGCGAGTGTTCTGCGCTATGTTTGCGCCGCGGCAGCTCGACACTATTGCGGAATATATTGAGCGCGGGTTCGCGGCGCGAACGAAACTCCTCGGTAAGGGGGCAATGCGTCCGCACGCAACTGCAATGGGTCACACTTGCAGTCGTCGTTCAGCCGCGCGCACAGCGCTGCCAACCGCGCTTTAACGTGCCGAGGAGGGTGATCGCATCAATCGTGGGATCGTGGGCCAGCGATTCAATCAACGGCTGCAAATTGGTGGGATGAGCAAGAAGCTGAATAGCGCCGTCAATCGTTGCGGCAGCGCGGGCAGCACGCTGGTCGGTCGTATTTCGTAGTTGTTGCTTTAACGCGAAGAAGAGTCTGGTAAGAACTGCTCACGCCAGAATAAATACAACGGAGAGAAGTGGAATCAGCAGCTTGCGGTGCAGCGAATGAAAAGTTGTGGCCAGCGTTCTGATCATTTTCTCACCGCTGCGGTCACAGGTTCAGGCCTATCGAAGTTGTGATTTTTTGAATCGGTGTTCTATATACGGTGCGTTCGTGAGCCGTTGCCCGGGGACGTCAAAGACCCATAATTGGCTGTCGGCGAGGGCGGTGGCCGCACGAGGCTTTTGCCGGTGCAATTCCGCCGGTTTTTGCTTATGCCTTGCTAGTGGCAAACTGAATTCCATTTCGTTTTCCCATGGATACCGTTTCCGGAGTAAAGTGGCCGCATGCGCATCTTGGGAATCGATCCGGGGTCTCGATTTACCGGTTACGGTGTGGTCGAAGTTGTCGGCCGCGCGGTCCACCATGTGGCGAGCGGAATTGTTCGCGTGGCGAATGAGCCTTGGCCCGGGCGATTGCAATCAATCTTTGCGGGCGTGCGGGACATCGTCGAAGCCCATCGGCCCGATCATCTGGCCATCGAGCGCGTCTTTGTTCATCGGAATGCCGAATCCGCACTGAAGCTGGGGCAGGCGCGGGGCGCCGCCTTGTGTGCGGCGCTCAGTCCTGGAATTCACATCGCCGAGTACAGTCCCAACGAAATCAAACTCGCCATTGTCGGGCGCGGTCACGCCACCAAGGAGCAGGTGCAGCATATGGTGCAGATGCTTTTGCGCCTGGCGGAGCCGCCGGTGGCCGATTCGGCCGATGCACTGGCCATCGCGCTGTGTCACGCCCATCTGTCGCAATCGGTGGTGGCCACCAAGGTGGCGGCACCGGGTCGCAGAACACGTCGGTGGCGAAGCTTGCCGGACGATCTGGCGGCACGTATCAAACCATGAGGTGACCCGATGATTGGACGACTGAGCGGGGTTTTACTCTATAAGAAGCCGCCCGAATTGATGGTCGAGGTGAATGGCGTCGGTTACGAAGTCGCCGCACCCATGAGTACGTTTTACCAACTCCCGGAAACCGGTTCCCAGGTCACACTGCATACGCATCTTGTGGTGCGCGAGGACGCGCAGCTGNNCATCGGGAAGAAGACCGCCGAGCGGCTGATTGTCGAAATGAAAGATCGCGTCGATGGTTGGGGCGTGAGCAAGGAAACCAAGCCGTCAGCCGCCGCAGAACCCATCTCCATCGCGAACAGCCCGATTCATGAAGCGGTCGCCGCCCTGGTCAGCCTGGGTTACTCGCCGCCCGAAGCCAGCAAGATGATCACTCGCCTGGAAACACAAGGTCGCACCAGCGAGCAAATCATTCGCGCGGCGTTGCAGACGGCCATCAAGTAGTGCGCAACGTCATGGATGGGTGCGGCGGGTGAGACGGTCACCCGATTCATTTGCGCAACTGCTCCCCTACCACGCAGCCCCTATCGTGTTTAGAATGGGCTCCCATCCGCGTCGGCAGCCGACGCCCAGCACTGTGGTCAAGAAATGACCGAGCCCAATCGACTCATCGCGCCGCAGAACCTTCGGGAAGACGATGTCATTGACCGCGCGATTCGCCCGCGTTCGCTGGCCGATTACGTCGGACAGCGGGCAGTGCGCGAGCAGATGGAAATTTTCNNGGCCTCGGCAAGACCACGCTCGCCAACATCATCGCGGCGGAAATGGGCGTCAACATCCGATCGACCTCGGGCCCGGTGCTCGAACGCCCCGGGGATCTGGCTGCACTGTTGACCAACCTCGAAGCACGCGATGTTTTATTCGTCGACGAGATACACCGGTTGAGTCCGGTGGTCGAGGAAATCCTCTATCCCGCGATGGAAGACTATCAGCTCGATATCATGATCGGCGAAGGACCCGCCGCGCGTTCGATCAAACTGGATTTGCCTCCGTTCACGCTTGTTGGCGCCACGACGCGGGCCGGACTGTTGACGTCGCCGTTGCGGGATCGCTTCGGCATCGTGCAGCGTCTCGAGTTCTACAACGTGGACGACCTCACCTCGATTGTGACGCGTTCGGCGGGAATCCTCGGCGTGCACATTGATCCCGAAGGCGCGCGTGAAATCGCCAGTCGCTCGCGCGGTACGCCACGAATCGCGAATCGGCTGTTGCGACGCGTGCGGGATTACGCGCAGGTCAAGGCAAATGGAAACATCGATACCGCGGTCGCAGGGCGCGCGCTCGATGTGCTCGACGTGGACAATCATGGCTTCGACATGATGGATCGCAAGCTGCTGCTCGCGATCATCGAAAAATTCGACGGCGGGCCCGTGGGTGTCGACAGCATCGCGGCCGCAATTGGCGAGGAGCGCGGAACGATCGAAGACGTACTGGAACCCTTTCTGATCCAGCAGGGATTCATGATGCGTACACCGCGCGGCCGCGTCGCGACCAAGACAGCCTATCTGCATTTTGGTATTGTGCCGCCGCCTTCAGCGTCGGCGACGCAGTCGAATCTGGGGCTGTTCGGCGACAATTGACGCATGACAGAATTTTCCTGGCCGGTACGCGTTTACTACGAGGATACCGACAGTGGCGGCGTCGTTTATTACGCGAATTACCTGCGTTTCATGGAACGTGCGCGCACGGAACTCTTGCGCCGTTCGGGTTTCGAACAGGACGCACTGATTCGTGATGAAGGGATCCTGTTCGCCGTGCGGTCGATTGCCGTCGAATATCTGCAGCCGGCGCGGTTTAACGAATTGCTTGGTGTCACGGCCCGCATCTCTGAAGTTCGCAAGGCGAGCCTGGTGTTTGATCAAAAGATTTTCCGGGACCAGGGTGGCACAGTTGTCGAACTTTGCACCGGGGTTGTAAAAATCGCCTGTCTGGATGCCAACACAATGCGTCCGAAGGCGATTCCGGAAAAAATTCTCAGGGAGGTAAACAGTGAATCTTGATCTTTCCATCCTGCATCTGATCCTCAATGCCAGCCACCTGGTGCAACTGGTCATGGCCTTGCTGCTGATCGTCTCCCTCGTGTCCTGGGCGCGCATGTTTCGCAAGGCGCGCGTATTGAAAGATGCGCGCAAGGAAGCCGACGTATTTGAAGACAAATTCTGGTCCGGAAATGATCTGACGCAGCTGTACTCCAATATCGCCGGACGGCAAACCAACCGCGCTGGAATGGAGATGATCTTTGAGTCGGGTTTTCGTGAATTCGCTCGGCTGCGACAACAGCACAGCGCGGAACCTTCGGCAGTATTGGAAGGTGCGCAGCGTGCCATGCGCATCGCTTTGTCGCGGGAAATCGATCGCCTCGAAACCAATCTGCCTTTTCTGGGTACCGTGGGTTCCACCAGCCCGTACGTCGGATTGTTTGGAACGGTGTGGGGCATCATGAATTCGTTTCGTGCACTCGGAAACGTAAAACAGGCCACGCTGGGCATGGTGGCGCCGGGAATTGCAGAGGCCTTGATTGCCACTGCAATGGGGTTATTTGCTGCAATTCCTGCGGTGATCGCCTACAACCGGTTCGTCAATGAGGTGGAGCGATTGGAAAACCGCTATAGCACGTTCCTCGAAGAATTCTCGAATATCCTGCAACGCCAGGCGCTGAAACATGGCTGAGACGCAGAAGCGCGGCAAACGCCGCACGATGGCGGAGATCAACGTCGTTCCGTACATCGACGTCATGCTCGTGCTGCTGGTCATATTCATGATCACCGCACCATTGCTGACGCAAGGTGTGCAGGTGGAATTGCCAAAAGCCGCCGCCGAACCGTTGTCTGCGGACACCAAGGAACCTTTGGTCGTGACCGTGAACAAGCAAGGGAATTATTTCGTGAATATCGGCGATGAACAGGAGAAGCCGATTGACCACGAACTGCTTGTCGCGCGCGTTGCGGCGGTGCTGCGCAATCAACCCGGGACGCCCGTCATGGTGCGCGCCGACAAGGACGTGAATTATGGAAAAGTGGTTGTCGCCATGGCCTTGTTGCAGAAGGCGGGCGCGCCGCAAGTGGGCTTGGTCACGGAAGCGCCCGAAACGGTGAATGTGAAATGAACAAGAACTTCAAGCGCGATAAAGCGGTGCCGGCAGCGTTGTCCGTGCTGGTTCATATCGCGTTCGGAGTCATGTTTGTGGCTAGCCTGGAGTTCGCGCCCAAGCTGAGCAATACGCAAGCGCCGGAGGTGGATATCATCCAGGCCACCGCCGTGGACGAAAAGAAAATCGAGGCGGAACTCGACAAGCTGAAGAAGATCGAGGAACGCAAGCGTCGCGAAGAGGAGAAGTACCAGCGCTCGCTCGAGACCGAAGCGGACCGCGCGCGCAAGAAACGCCAGGCTGAGGAGGAGCGCCTGGCGGAGCTGAAACAGAAGAAAGAGCAAGAGAAGCAGAATCTCGCCGCGCTTGAGAAAAAGAAAAAGGCGGACGCGGAACGCGCCGCAAAAGAGGCGGAACAGCTCAAGAAGCTGGAGACGGAGCGCAAGGCGAAACAGGATGAAGTGAACAAGCTTGCACTGCAGCGACAGATGGAAGAAGAGTCCCGCAAGAAGAAGGAACAGGACGAAGCCGCAGCAAAACAGAAAGCAGCTGCCGATGCTGCACGGCGCAAACGCGTTGAAGGTGTGGTCAAGGAATGGGCGGCAAAAATTCAATCCAAAGTGCAGGGGCTCTGGAATACGCCGACAAATTTTTCGCCGGGCTCTTTCTGCGAAGTTCGCGTCAATTTGCTGCCCGGTGGCGAAATTGTGTCGCAAACTGTGAGCAAGTGTAACGCGGATGAGATCTTCAAAAACTCCGTCGAGAACGCGGTTGCGAAGGCGTCGCCGTTGCCGGTGCCGAGTGATCCTGCCGAGTTTGACGAGTTCCGCGATTTCAATTTCCGTTTTGCGCCGGAAGCAAAATAACACGCCAAAGGTTGAGCATCCGGTCCACGAGTGGTATTTTCGCCACTTCTGCCGCTTCTTAATGTTCCATCGATGACGATTAACCGCCGCCGATGAAGTCGAAAGTCTCGTTTTACCGGTTTTGTTTCGCGCTCTTCGTGTCCGCGTTTGCTCAAAGCGTGTCCGCGACGCTCACGATCGAAATTACCGAAGGCGTTCAAGGCACCATTCCGATCGCCGTCATACCGTTTGCGTGGGAAGGCGCCGGGCCGCCGCCGGAAGATATTGCCAAGATCGTCTCGGCTGATCTTGGGCGCAGTGGACGATTTCGGGTCCTGCCGGCGCGCGATTTCGAGTCCGTTGCCAAGCCGTCGGATCCGTCGCAGGTGAATTTCCGCGACTGGCGTTTGCTCAATCAGGACAACCTGCTCATCGGCAGTATTCGCCCCAATGCAACAGGCTATGACGTCCAGTTCTATCTGTTTAACGTTTTCAAAGGCCGTCAGATGGTCGCGTTCAATGTTGCAGCGACGTTTGATCGCATGCGCATTGTGGCTCACCAGATCTCCGACATCGTGTACGAAACACTTATCGGGGTGCGTGGTGCGTTCAATACGCGCATTGCGTATGTCACGTTAACCCGTACGCAAGGCAAGACCCGCTATGCGCTGGTCGTCGCCGATGCGGACGGCGAAAATCCACGCGAGATTCTGGTTTCCACGACAGAAGTGCTGTCACCAGCGTGGTCTCCGGATGGAACCAAGCTCGCGTATGCCCGCTTTGAAGGCAATCACGCTGTCGTATACGTTCAGGACGTGGCTTCCGGGACGCGTGAAATCGTCTCGCAGGCGCTGGGCCACAACGGTGCGCCGGCATGGTCGCCCGACGGAAAAAAACTCGCGCTGGCAATGCAGAACAAGAAGCCCGGCGGCAATTCGAATTTTGACATCTATGTGCTGGATCTCCAGACCAAGAACCTCACGCGGTTTACTGACCACTGGGCGATTGAGACATATCCCGCCTGGTCTCCAGACGGAAAATATATTGCGTTCACGTCGGACCGCTCGGGTCGTGTGCAGATTTATCGCAAGCCCGTGGGCGGTGGAAAGGAAGAACGCGTCACATTTCAGGGCAACGAAAATGATCGAGCTGTGTATTCACCGGACGGAAAACTACTAGCCACAGTCCAAGGAAATGGTGGAGAATACAGAATCGCCGTGCTGGAGCTTGAAACTGGTCAGGTACGAGTTTTAACCGAAGGCAAGTTGGACGAATCCCCAAGTTTTGCGCCCAATGGAAGCATGATTTTGTACGCCCGCACGTATCTCAAGACGGGTGAGGAAGTGCTTTCCGCAGTCTCGGTTGATGGCCGTTTCGATTTTCCGTTGTCCGAGCAGGGGAAGAGTGTACGTGAGCCTGCGTGGTCGCCGTTTTAGTTTTTGAGAAAACCCGTTCAAAGGAGTGTTTCATGAAGACTTTAAAAATAATCGCCGCAGTGATGGTGCTCCCTGTCTTGTTGTTGGTGGGATGCGAATCGACCCCGGACAAGCCAGCCGATGCCGGAAAACCCGGAGCGGGAACCGCGGCTCCAAAAGACGGTTCATCGACTGCGGGTGATGCTGGAGCGGGAGCGGGTGCAGCAACCCCGATTGATACGCAGGCAGGCAGCAAAGAGACGGCATCCGGTCCGGATGCAATGAAGAACGTCGTTTACTTTGACTTCGATGCTTTCGACATCAAACCGGAATTTCGTGAAACGGTCCTTGCACACGCAGCCTATCTGACCAAAAACCCGTCGACGAAGGTCACTATTGAAGGTCATTGTGATGAACGCGGTACGCCCGAATACAACATCGGCCTCGGCGACCGCCGTGCGGGATCGGTCCGGCAGCTGCTGAAATTGCAGGGTGTCTCCGACAAGCAGATCGAAGTAATCAGCTTCGGTGAAATGCGCCCTGTGGCACTTGGCCATGATGAAAATTCCTGGTGGCAAAATCGTCGCGCGGTATTTTCCTACAGCAAGTAAGTTCGCTGACCGCCTCGGTTGCGGAATATTTTGACGATGCGTTACATAAGTTTCTCAATCGCGAAGATCGCCGGCGTCGCCGGCGTTTTCGTTTGCACCGCCAGCGCCGTTTGGGCTGCACAGCCCGCCGCGGCTCCTGTCATCGACATTACTGCGGGTGGTTCACGTGTTCGAGGGGGACCAAGCCTCGACGAACGCGTGAGCAAGATTGAGCGTGTCCTTGAGAATCAGACGCTGGAAGATTTTGCCAACCGCATTAATTCCCTGCAGAAGGAGTTGCAGAAACTCCAGGGTGATGCGGAAGTTCTCAATCACTCCATCGACGAACTCAAACGCAAACAGAAAGAGATGTATCTCGATCTGGATCGTCGTATCCGAAAGCTCGAAACGGGAGCCACTTCAGCGGCGCCTGTCGATCCCAATGCACAGGCTCAGGCCCAAGCCGCTGCTGCACAGCGCGCGGCCTACGATGCGGCATTCGGATTGCTGCGCGATGGAAAGTACGACGAGGCCATTCCCCAGTTTGAGGAGTTCATCAAGCAATATCCCACGGGTGACAATGCCGCTAACGCACGCTACTGGCTTGGCGAGGCGTACTTTGTTCAGCGCAGCTATGATTCCGCGCTTGCACAATTTCAGACCATCGTCACTCAAGGCCCGACCACGCCGAAGTACTCGGATGCACTGCTCAAGCTGGGTTTGACGCACTTTGAAATGGGCACCTGGGACAAATCATCGCAGGCGCTCAACGAGGTGGTGACCAAGTTCCCGAATACTTCGCAGGCGCAGGTGGCGGCCCAGCGCCTTGAACAGTTGAAGCGCGAAGGACACTGACGCGAGATCAATTTGGGAGTCGCGCCCCAATGCGGCGCGAGACCACCTGTAGTCCTGTAATGTACCTTTCTCCATCGTGAACACCGTGACCACACCCAATGCCCAGGAACTGACGGAAACGCTGCGCGTTACCGAAGTGTTCCATTCGCTGCAAGGCGAGGCGCGCGATGTTGGCTGGCCGACCGTGTTCATACGCCTTACCGGTTGTCCGCTTCGCTGTGTGTACTGCGACACGGCGTATGCATTTACCGGCGGCGTTGCCCGCAGCATCAGCGATCTCTTGGCCGACGTTGCGGGTTATGGCGCCCGCCACGTGTGCGTTACCGGCGGCGAGCCGTTGGCACAGAAGAATTGCATTCGGTTGCTGGAAGCACTCTGCACTGCGGGATACAACGTATCGTTGGAAACCAGCGGTGCAATGGATATCGCGCTGGTGGATCCGCGGGTCGTGCGCGTCATGGATATCAAGACGCCGGGTTCAGGCGAGTCCGGGAAAAATCGTTTTGAGAATATCTCGCTGCTCACTTCCAGGGATCAGGTGAAATTCGTGATCTGCGACCGACAGGATTACTTGTACGCGAAGTCCACGATTGAAAAATTCCATCTGACGGAACGCTGTGAGGTGTTGTTCTCTCCCAGCTATGGCGTGCTTATCCCATCCGAGCTGGCCGAATGGATACTTGCCGACAAGTTACCGGTACGCTTTCAGCTGCAACTGCACAAAATTCTGTGGGGTGACGCGCGAGGAAAGTAAAAAAAGACGAGGCTGCTGCGGGGAAGTGCGGTGCAGCCTCGCCGAAGGGGTCGATCTAAAACTCAAATTCAATGAATGTTTTCAGCGTTACATCATCCGCAGCGTCGGTGATCCCGAAGGCCACGCCGATGTTCCACCACAGTTCCGGAGCCAGATTGAATTCTGCTGACGGAACCAGATAGTGCGCATTTCTGGACGGAATCATGTGGGCGACTTCGCCCATATTTCCGTAGGCTTCGAGACCGAGATACGCCGTAGGATTCAGCTTGCGATACAGCGCCGCGGCGTATTCAAACTCCACGCTTTCTTCAACATTGGGTCCACTCAGGCCTTTTTCGAACTTGGGATTCAGGCGCAGGTCCCAGTTGTCCGTTTCCTTCTGAAGGATAATGCGGGCTTCGAGCTTGTCACCCGTTTGGCCGCCGTTGGCTGCTTCACGCGGGACGTAGTATTCAAAGTAGACGCCGGCATCAAAAAACCGCTCGTTGTTCTTGAACAGTTTGAAACGGGAAACCACCGCGCGGGTCTGAACATACTGCAGCGACTCACCCTTGGGTTTTTCCCAGTCGCCGTAAAAACCGATCGCCCAGTCGTTGGTTATTCCGTACTCAAGTTCGAGCGTATGAGCTTGAAGTTCCTCGTTGTAGTCGGACTTTGCGACGTAGTTGAACCAATAAACGAACTCCATTTCGTTCTGCTTCGGTTGGCCCGCGCCATAAGTCTTGAAGTGCTCGGCGGAAGCGGCAAAGGCGTTGGGCGCCAATACCACCGTGGAGACAGCGAGAGCGGCGGCAAGCGTGCCGCGCCCCAAGGCGTGCGTGAAGGTCATGATCTCTCCCTTATTTTTGGAACTGCAATGCATTGTGTTTTATTGCGCGCCCATTGTTCGGCACATCAGTGAAACGAAACTGAAAGCATTGGTTGCCTACCCCAAACGGGGGATAATCAAATGATGGCGAATGCACAACCGGCAAAAGAACGGGCGGTGGTTTTACTTTCCGGTGGACTTGATTCCGCAACGGTACTCGCGATCGCGCGCGAGCGCGGTTTTGAGTGCTACGCACTCAACTTTGACTACGGTCAACGACACCGGGCAGAAATGGACGCGGCTCGAACTCTGGCGAATCGGATGGGTGCGAAAGACTATCGTGTCATGCGAATTGATTTCGCGGGCATCGGGGGTTCGGCGCTGACTGACGAATCTTTGGCGGTGCCAACGACGCCATCGGAGGGGATCCCCTCGACCTATGTCCCCGCCCGAAACACCGTGTTCCTGTCGCTGGCCCTGGCGTGGTCAGAGGTTCTGGCTGCGCCGCGGATCTTTATAGGCGTTAATGCCGTCGATTATTCCGGTTATCCCGACTGTCGTCCGGAATACATTGAAGCTTTTCAGCGCATGGCAGACTTGGCAACGCGCGCCGGCGTATCGGGCCAACAGGTCCGCATCGAGACGCCATTGATCAATATGAGCAAGGCAGAAATTATCCGCGAAGGTCAACGGCTGGGCGTGGACTATGCTTTGACGGTCTCATGTTATGCCGCGACCGAGGACGGTAGGGCGTGCGGCCAATGCGACTCATGCCGGTTTCGCCGGCAGGGTTTTCTCGACGCGGGACTTCCTGATCCAACGAGATATCGATGATTGTTCTCTTCACCGACTTTGGTTTGGCGGGACCTTATATTGGCCAAATGAAGGCGGTACTGGCGCGCGAAGCGCCGCACCAGCCGATGATCGATCTGTTTTCAGACGCGCCGGCGTTCGAGCCTAAACTCTCTGCCTACCTGCTGGCGTCGTACACAATGGAGTTTCCACTCGATACAGTTTTTCTGTGCGTCGTTGATCCGGGTGTCGGCAGTTCGCGCGCGCCGGTGATTGTTCGGGCGGATGGGCGTTGGTTTGTCGGACCAGACAACGGGCTTTTCAATGTGGTTTCGATGCGCGCGCGTCATGCGCAGTGGTGGGACATCACCTGGCGACCGAAGCAGCTGTCGGCGAGCTTCCACGGCCGCGATTTGTTCGCGCCGGTTGCAGCGCGCCTTGCTACGCGGCAACAGCCCGCCGGCAATTTGCGAGCAACGCCATTCCAATGCGAGTGGTCTGCGGATTTGCCACGAGTGGTCTACGTGGACGTATTTGGAAATTGCATGACCGGGATTCGGGCCGGCCAGCTTTCGGAGCAGGCTGTTCTCTGTGTGGGCGAGCGACGCATTGCACGCGCAAGCACGTTTTCCGATGTGCGCTCCGGCGAAGCCTTGTGGTACGAAAATTCCAACGGCCTTGCAGAGATCGCCGCCAATTGCGCGCGAGCCAGCGATTTACTCGGCCTGGCGCTGGGCGATCCCGTCGAGTTCGAGCCGGGCTGAGGACACGGGCACGCACGTCCCTGCGATACGCCGCATTGGTCGGCACCTTTGATTTCTTGCGACCCGCACTGCGCGGCAAGACGCCTACAAAACGGCCGCGGCGACTCGATACACTCGGCAAATGGCAGCCATGAAGACACCCTTGCGATTGACGTTGCGGACCAAGCTGATCCTGGTTTCGCTGACGTTGCTGCTTGTGCCATGGATCGGCTATCGCTATCTGATCGCGGTTGAGGACTATCTGCGTCAGGGGCGCGAGGATGTATTGATCGAGCGGGCGCGCACGTTGTCTGCGTTGCTTTCCCAGCGGCCGGAACTGTTCGAACGGCACGATACCGCGAGCGAAAACGTTTCCTCCCACCTGTTCGTGCGGCCACTGCGAACTCCGGTGACGCTCGACGGCTATCCGGACGAATGGGATCTGTACAAGGACCGGCTGCAATCCTTTGGCACCAAGAACGTTTTGTTCACTCAAGGTGAGTACCGCGAAAGCTCGTTGTCGTTCAAGCTACAGTGGGGAAGTTACAAAGATGACGTATTTGCGCTGTTCCGGGTCACCGACGATTCCATCGTCTATCGCGACCCGCGCAGCGACCGGTTTGACGAGAGCGACCATCTTGAACTCGATATCCAGGACAGCGACGGTCGCGTTGTCAGCTACGTGCTGGCCACCAGTTCACCGGGTTGGGTCGGTGCCTACGTCATCTCACCCGACGATGACGGTCCACCCGCAGTCGATCCACATATCAAGGCGGAATGGCAGGAAACGGAAGGCGGCTACAACATCGAGCTGCGGATTCCGCGTACGTCGATGGGTACACGGATGGCGTTTCGAATTGTCGATGTCGACGATCCGCAGCAGCGTACGATCACCAATATTGTCGGCGTTGGCGGCGCGCACGGCGCCGAACATCTTTCGACGGTCGGGGTTGCGGCGCCGCAGATCCAGAATCTTCTGCGCGGTCTCACTCCGCCGACGACGCGGACCTGGGTGCTGGATTCGGAACGGCGCGTGGTTGCGATGGAAGGCCGGCTCAAGCCGCGCATCGATGATATTCCGGAGGGGGCCGATGACGCTGCGGACAGCGCCTTCAGCGGCGTGACCGCGCATGCGTTATATCGGTTCTTGCTGCGCCAGCCGGCTGAGGAATTTCAGGACGATCTTTCGACCGCATCTTCGCTCAGTGGCTCGGAAATCGACAGTGCCCTGAAAGGCGAGCCGGCGACACGCTGGCGACAGACGCCGGATCTGCGCGTGAGTATTCTGACTGCCGCGGTCGCCGTGCGCGAAGCGGAGCACATCGTTGGTGCGGTTGCCGTTGAAGAAACGAACAATGGAATCCTGCTGCTGCAAAACCGGGCGTTGGAGACACTGATTAACGTCAGCGTCTCCGGATTTGTTCTGGTTTTCGGCGTGCTGATTGCTTTTGCAACGCGATTGTCCCTGCGCGTGCGACGGCTGCGCAATGCGGCGGATCGCGCCATCGCACCAGACGGTCGCGTGCGCGATGTTGCAATCACCAGCGAATCAAATGACGAAGTCGGCGACCTGGCGCGAAGTTTTTGCCAAATGCTGGAACGACTCGGTCAATACAACCGTTATCTCGAAGGCATGGCGGGGAAGCTGTCGCACGAGCTTCGAACGCCTATCAGTGTCGTGAAATCCTCGCTCGAACATCTCGAGTCCCAACAGATTGGCGCTGAGCAGCAAACCTATCTGCAGCGTGCGCGTGAGGGGATCGATCGGCTGGGTGGCCTGCTGGCGCGCATGAGCGAAGCGACGCGGCTGGAGCAAACGCTGCAAAGCGAACAGTCGGGCCCGTTCGATCTCGAACGTGTCGTGCTCGCCTGCGTTGACGGTTATCGTTCCGTGCATCCAGGAGAAATATTCGAGGTCAAAAGCGTGCGGGATCGTCCCGAGTCCGATTTTACCCTGACGGGCGCGCCTGATTTGATTGCACAGGCGTTGGACAAGCTGGTTTCCAATGCGCTGGACTTTCATTTGGCCGGAACACCGGTGCTGATCCAGCTCCAGCGCACCGACAGCGAAATCATCCTGAGTGTCGAAAATTCCGGGCCTATACTTCCGGAGTCCATGCAGGGCCGTTTGTTCGATTCCATGGTCTCGGTTCGCACGGATCGCGGCAACGAGCCTCACCTGGGGCTTGGGCTCTACATCGTGCGCCTGATCACCGAATTTCACCGCGGTCGCGTCGAGGCTCAAAACCGGCCTGACGGGACCGGTGTCGCCATCCGCGCCGTTTTTCCGCTCGCGTCATAATTCGTCAGATTTCACTTCCTGCCTGTCATTTTCATTCCGGAAGTTCGCCCGCATCCTCGCGTTGAATAGTCATCAAGCGAGCACGACGAAGTTGCGTCGGACTCGAAACAACACCGACCGACCACGTAACGCTAGGAGATATTCAGATGAAAACTTTCAACCCGCATGCTTCGCTTCGCCTGTTCGCCGCGCTGGCACTTCCCATGGCCGTGATGGTTGCCTGCAGCGAGGAAGGAGCAACGACCCAAACCGATTTCTATCCGACCAAGGCGGTTGAGATCATCGAGCCAGCCAGCGATCACTCCGGAATCATGAGCGCATCACTGACGTCCGAAGAGCCAATTTCGCCGGAGGGGGTGTCCGAATCCGGGGTGGTGTTAAAAGTCTCCGATGAATCAAAAACGACATCGGATTCCGCAAAGATCCAAACCGGTGTTCTCCTGTTCGACACGGACAAGGATGACGTCGCGAAGCAGGATGTGAACATGCTGCAGCAGTATGCCGCTTTTCTTTCCAGCAACCCGAACAGCATTCTCGTGATCAGCGGGCACGCCGATGAGCGCGGCACGCGAACCCACAACGACGACCTGAGCCAAAGACGGGCCGAACAGGTTGCATCGATCCTGGTCTCCATGGGGGTTTCCGGAACGCAGTTGCAGGTTCGCGGGTTCGGCGAAGACCAACCGGTGGGTGATCCGAAAAACTGGTCTGAAAACCGCCGGGTGGAGCTCAACTATCTGAATCCGAATGTTGCCAGCATGCCTTAAGGAACCTGGCCAAAACCCGCGCCCGACCTGGGCTGCCACGTTCTCCCCCTTTGCCGCCCTCCCGGGCGGCTTTTTTTTGGTTCAGGTTTGGGGCGAAGTGCCGAAAACATAAAGGACCAAACTCAAAACGATTCCGCAACTTAGCTCTGGCTCAATGAAGAAATCCGGCGTCGATCAGCAGCCGTCTTCGTACGCGCAGTGGCAGCGCGTGCTTTGGCTCGTGCTCGCCATCATGAGCATGGTCTGTGCTGCCTTGTTGTGGAGTGCCCACGGGCGCAATGAAGACGCCAGCAGTTTTCATCAACGCCTTGTCGAGGATGAAGTCCATGGCGCTGCTCGCGAGCTTGTATTGCGGTTTGACGCGCTGAGAATGTCGGTGGGGCTGTTCGCGGAAAAGGAGCGGGTTTTGCTCAAAAAACTCGCGGACGCACCTAATAACGTGGACGTCTATGAAAGTCTGCTGAAGCGGATCAAGGAATACTTCAGCGACGGATTTGCGGTCACGCTCGCGGATCACCATGGCGAGCCGCTTGTGGTGGATTTCGATGGATTTGTCAGTCAATTGTGCCAGTCAGACCTGCGTGCGTTCGCGCAGCATTCGTTTACACCTCCAGAGATTTACATCCATCCGAATCCGATCGGGTACCACTTTGATGTGATGGTCAATGTAGATCTCGGGGGTTCGAAACCCCATGTCTTCTTCATCAGTTTCTACCCCTCGATCATCGCCGAAATTCTGAATCGGCATCAGCTCTACGGCCATCAGCTGATGCTGATCAGCCGCGACGTGACGGGCTTGATCGAAGTGACAACCAAGGGATCGCGTGACCAGCTCGACCGGGATTATTTTCTGACCGACGCCGAGCGTGCGCAGATTTCGTACTCCACGGCGATTGAGGGAACGAAATGGTTGATGGTCAACCTTCCGGATCCGAAGGTCGCCACGAGTGAAGCGCGCGCGGTGTGGCAAGAAGCCCTGATTGCGATGCTGTCGCTGATGCTGTTGAGCGGATTTCTCCTTTACTCGCTTCGTCGGGATGCGCAGCGCCTGGACCATCAAACCGGTGCACTGCGCGTGCAGTCGGAAGAATTGCGCGCACGCAGCGGGCAGGTGATCGACATTCTGGAGCGAACATCGGACGCGTATCTGGAGTTTGATCTTGAATGGCGCTGCACCTATGCGAACGCACAGGCAGTTCGTGTCTTGGGCCAGTCACCCGAAGCGATTGTGTCGCACAAGCTGTGGGACGCCATGCCGGAACTTGCCAGCTCGTTCTACAAGAAACTTCAAAAGGCCCGCAACGACGGTGTGCCCCATGTGTTTGAGGGCTATTACCCGCCGACGGAGAAGTGGCTTGAAACGCACGTCTATCCCACATCACATGGCGCCACTGTGTTTATGCGCGATGTGACCCAGGAACGCATGGCGTGGGAGCAGGTGAAGAACAGTGAAGTGCGTGTTCGCGCGATCCTGGAAAACGTTGCGGACGCTATTATCACGATTGACAAGAACGGTGTAATCGAGACGTTCAATCCGAGTGCTGAACGTATTTTCGGATTCGATTCCAGTGAAGCGATCGGTTCCAAAGTGAACATGATCATGCCCAGTCCGTATCGCGAAGAGCACGATCGCTATATTGCCCGTTATCGCCGCTCCGAGGTTTCGGAAATCATCGGCAAGTCGCGTGAGCTGGTCGGTCAAAAGAAAGACGGGTCGCTGGTCAATGTCGAAGTCAGTATTACCCACGTCTTGAATGAAGAGCGGGATTTCTTTGTTGGCGTGCTGCGCGATATCAGCGAGCGACTGGAGGCGCAAAAGAAAATTCGTGCGCTGGCGCGTTTCCCCGACGAAAGCCCGTCGCCGATCATGCGTATCAACGAGGACGGAGAAATTACATACGCGAATCGGCCGGCTGAATTGATGTTGCGCGCGTGGGAAACGCTCGTGGGTGGCTCCGTTCCGCCGAACATCAATATGGTCGTGCGCGACGCGCTGAGCGTCGGTGCGTCAATTGAGCGCGAGATCGGATGCTTCGATCGAATTTTCTCGGTTGTGCTTTCCCCGGTTCAGGAAGGTCACTACGTCAATTTGTACGGGCGCGACGTCACTGACCGCAAACGCATGGAGGATGAAATCAAGGCGCACCGTGATCACCTGGAAGAACTCGTCAATGAACGAACTGCGGCCCTTGCCGTCGCGCACAACGACGCCATCATGGCGAATCGTGCGAAGAGCGCGTTCCTTGCCAGCATGAGCCACNNAACGACATTCTCGACCTGTCCAAGGTTGAGGCCGGCAAGATGCAGATGACCCTGGAGTACTTCTTTGTTCAGTCGGTGCTTACTGAAGTTGAAGCAACGATTCGTCCTATGGTTGTAAAGAACAAGAATCGCTTCGATCTGGTTTCCGATGGCGATCTCGGCGCAATGTATTCCGACGCGATGCGCATGAAACAGATTCTGATCAACTTGCTGGGCAACGCCTGCAAATTTACCCACAACGGACGCATTACCCTGATGGTTCGTCGTGAAGTCGAAAACGGCGCCGACTGGGTATCCTTCGTCGTCAACGACACGGGTATCGGCATGTCACGCGAGCAGATTGACCGGCTGTTTCAGCCGTTCACGCAGGCGGATAGCAATATTGCCGTGAAGTACGGCGGTACCGGTCTTGGTCTTGCGATTACGCGGCGACTGATCACGATGATGGGTGGGCGCATCAGCGTTAACAGTGAAGTCGGAGTCGGATCCACGTTTACCGTGCGCGTTCCGGCCCGCGTCATTCTGCAACGGGAAAACGTTTAATTCGCGAGGAAGCCTCGCGACGCTTACCTGAGGCGGATCTAGCCGGCTCCTTTTTTCTCCGCCTTCGCGCGCGACCGTTTGCTCACAGTCGTGAAGGATTGTTCGAGCAGCTTTTTGTCGCCCAGAAAGAATTCAAACTTCCAGTTCCCGTCGACGAGTTCGTAGTCGTTGTCGAGCCGATAACCGGCATAGTCCGTCACTTCGCCGCGCTGTATATTCAAACCGAGCTTGGTTTCGTAGCCGGTGCTGGTCTTTCCGTCCGGCTTGTTCATTTTAGGGTGGGTCACAACTTCCCGAACTTCGACAGTGCCCGTTGAGTCCAGCCCCGTGATGCGGAATCTGAAACCGAAGAGGCGTCCTTTCTCGACGGGAATCTGGTCTGTCAGCTCGACGAGCTTGACCGTTGCTCCAGCCTGAACGCGTCCCGACGGCGCATTTGAGTCGGCGTACAACTCGCCCTCGGCCTCGACGGCGTAGTAGCCATACTCGAGGACTTGCGCGAGCAGTCCGGTCGCCGCTTTTGCGGGAAGCGGCGCTTTTTTTGGAGGAGCGGGCGTTGCCGGGGCGGTGGGCGCCGGCGCCGGACGTGTCGCCATCGGATCCATCAGGTCGCGCGATTTGATTTCAGGCTGGGCAGATCGCCAGTCCGGTTTGGTTTGTGGCGTCGACTCCGTACTGGTGTCGGCAGCCAATGCCTGCGAGGCGACAAATAGCGCGATCCAGATCGCGCCAGTCAGGTTCATCGACTTCATGTTGTCTCCTTCGAATCAGCTTCCGGGCGTCGACGCCGGGATAAAAAGGACGGGAACGGTTGCGCCGCGCAGCACGCCTTCGCTGACGCTGCCGACGAGCACGCGGTACATGGCGGTATGCCCATGGGAGCCCATAATGATGAGGTCGGCGTTCAGTTTGTTTGCCTCGTCCAGGATCGCATCGACGGGCGCGCCCCGAAGCAGCAAGCCGCTGGCGTTGACGCCGCTTTCGCGTAGTTCCCGCGCTTGTTCCTGCATCCAGTGATGTTCCGCATGCAATCCACTGGCAACGGCGTTACGTTCTTCGCGATCCATCGCCTTGAAGTAATCGAGATCCGGCGGCGCGACATGCACAATCCAGAGTTCCGCGCCGAACTTGTGGGCCAGCGTCGATGCATGGCCGATGACTTCGCGGGTGACGTTCGAAAAATCCACTGCACAAAGAATTCGTTTCATTCCTTAAGCTCAACTCCAAGCGTAGGCAGCCATCGACAGGATGCCGTAATTGTACTCGTGATGAATCCGTGTTCCTGCCGGATTGTCCGCTGCTCCCAGGGCAACATGCAACGGAATAAAGTGCTCCGGGGTCGGATGGTTCCTGACGGCGCTTGGACCTTTCCGCACATAGTCAATCAGTGCTTCCTTGTCACCGCGCGTCACCGCGTCATTTAACCATTGATCGAACTCCACCACGTAATCCGCAGGCGGAGTGTCGATGCGCTGGCCACGAAACTCGCGCAGATTGTGCGTCGCGGATCCACTGCACAGGATCAGGACGTCGGACCGCAGCGGTTTCAGGGCAGCCCCCACTTTAAAGTGATGGCGTGCGTCCAAGCCGGGTTGAACTGAAAGCTGCATGACGGGAATTTCCGCTTTTGGGAACGCGAGCAGAAGCGGAACCCACGCCCCATGGTCAAGCCCCCGCGTTAGGTGAACCTGAGGATTCAATCCCGCGGCGGTCAGGAGTTCACTGGTGCGACGTGCAAGCTCCGGGCTGCCCGGGCAGGGATAGTCCAGTTCGTACAACTCCTGAGGAAAACCGTAAAAATCATGAATGGTTTTAGGTTGATTCGCCTCGCTGACTGTCGGTTGCGCCGTTTCCCAATGCGCCGAAACGCAAAGAATTGCGCTTGGTTTGGGAAAATGCGTCGACAACTCGCGGAAAAAACCCGTCGTTCGGCTTTTTTCCAGAATCAGTGTCGGCGCACCGTGGGAGACGAAGAGTGTCGGAAATAGTTTGGACATGGACATTGCACCTGAAACCAACTGACTACTATCCTACCGACAGCGATGATGAATCTGGAAGAGTTGGCGGAAAAAGTGGGTTCGACGCTTGCCGGGCACGGTTGGATGCTGGTGGCGGCAGAGTCATGCACGGGCGGTTGGGTGGCCCAGAAAGTTACCGATATCGCGGGAAGCTCGGCCTGGTTCGATCGCGGATTTGTGACCTATTCAAACGAGTCCAAGCAGGACATGCTGGGCGTGCCCGAACAGCTCCTTCGTTCACACGGCGCGGTCAGTGAACCGGTCGTGCTGGCGATGTTGGCGGGGGCCTTGAACAAGAGTCGCGCGCAGGTTGGCGTGGCGATTAGCGGAATTGCCGGCCCCGGCGGCGGCACGCCTGATAAACCGGTGGGTACCGTTTGGTTTGCCTGGGGAATTCGGGGCGGACGCACGCGATCCGGTGTCGAGCATTTCAGCGGTGACCGAAGGGCCGTCCGAGAACGCGCGGTAGCGCAAGCGCTGCTGGGGATTCTTGATCTCGTCCATGAGTCTGTTCAGGAAAAGCGTTGACCCGCGAAAGGCTCTTTTTTGCCATCACGCCCGAAACGGACGTTCGCGCGCATTGTTTCGAGATCGGTGCAAAAGCAGCAGCAGGGGTCGGGCGGCCCGTTACGCGCGAGAATATTCATCTGACGTTGTTCTTTCTTGGTGCGACGTCGCCGGAGCAACGCGCGTGTGCGGAGGCGGCAGCGGCCAAAATACATGAATCGTCTTTTGAACTGGCGTTGGACACCGTTGGGTACTTTCCCAAACCCAAAGTGATCTGGATTGGTGCCACACAGATACCATCGTCGCTAACACGAACCGTCGACAGCTTGTCGCGCAATTTGATTGATTGCGGGTTCGCAGGTGAAACGCGTCCGTTCGTTCCCCACATTACGGTGGCAAGAAATGCGCGCCGTGCACCATCGACTGAGTCGTTCCCGCCGATCCACTGGCAGTGTTCGAATTTTGCCTTGATGCGCTCGGAGAATGTCGGCGGGAAGACCGAATATCGTGTCCTCAGGACGTGGCCGTTGACCGCGGCCGTCGGCACTGACGAGACATGAAAAAATCATCAGGTTCGGCGCAGCATTGGTGGGCCAGAGGCGTTAGCTGGGCAATTCGTAGCCAGGTGTGCCGGAATCACGCGGTCCCATTCACCACGTAAATTGACTTGAAATCGCTCAGGTTCTTGTCGCCCGGCGGGTAGAACCTACAGGGCAATTCGTAACTTAAGGCGTTTGGATCACGCAGTTGTGAGCACCGATTCGCGGGCGCCGTGCGGGGTTCTCTCGCGGTGTATCGCCCTCCGTACGCTGTGAAAATTGCGGGCTATGCCACCTAGAGTGGCTATGGAATAATTGCGCATCTTTTTTAAGCAGTTCCGCACAGCGGCCCCGGGAGGCGAGCATGACGGCAAAGGCAGAAACGACGGCAGATTCCAATCGCTTGAAAGCGCTTGGCGCAGCATTGGGTCAGATCGAAAAGCAGTTCGGCAAAGGCTCCATCATGCGGATGGGCGATGCCGGAGTGGTGCGTGACATTCAGATTGTTTCTACGGGTTCGTTGACTCTTGATCTCGCGCTTGGCGTCGGCGGATTGCCGCGCGGCCGGGTCGTTGAAATCTACGGGCCGGAGTCGTCCGGCAAGACGACACTCACGTTACAAGTGATTGCACAGGCGCAAAAGTCCGGCGGCACAGCGGCATTTATCGATGCCGAACATGCCTTGGATCCGGTATACGCCGCCAAGCTCGGCGTCAATGTCGATGATCTTCTTGTTTCGCAGCCGGATACCGGTGAACAGGCGCTCGAAATCGCCGACATGCTGGTGCGATCCGGTGCGGTGGACATCATCGTGGTCGACTCCGTTGCAGCGTTGACACCCAAGGCGGAAATCGAAGGCGAGATGGGCGATTCGCACATGGGACTGCAGGCACGACTGATGTCGCAGGCACTGCGCAAGNNGAAGATCGGCGTGATGTTCGGAAATCCGGAGACGACCACCGGTGGCAACGCACTCAAGTTCTACTCATCCGTTCGCCTCGACATCCGTCGCATTGGAAACATCAAGAAAGGCGACGAAGTGATCGGCAGCGAGACGCGTGTGAAAGTGGTAAAGAACAAAGTGGCGCCGCCTTTCAAGCAGGCCGAATTCGATATTCTTTATAACGAAGGCATTTCGCGCGAAGGTGAAATCATCGAGTTGGGGGTCAACGCGAATATCGTTGAGAAATCCGGCGCCTGGTTCAGCTACAACAAAGAGCGCATCGGGCAAGGCAAGGATAACGCGCGGCAATTTTTGAAGGACAACCCGGCGATCGCGCAGGAAATCGAAGCGAAGATTCGTGCGCAGGTGCTGCCGTCCGGTCCGGTGGCGGTCGACAATGATGGCGCCGAGACAGACGACTGAGTTGACGGTAAAAGAAGCCGCGCAAGCTGCCGTGTCAATGCTTGCGCGACGGGAACACAGTGCCGGCGAATTAACGACCAAGCTGGCAAAGAAGGGATTTGATACCGCGCTGATAGCGGACGCACTTGCTGAGTTGCAGCAGCGCGGACTGCAAAGCGATTCCCGCTTTGCAGAAAGTTATGTTCGTGGCCGAGCGGCGAAAGGTTATGGCGCAGCGCGCATAGAGCTTGAACTGCGCATGCGCGGAGTCGACGCCGACGTGGCGACATCGGCTTTGCGCGACATCCGCGATGCGGCGCGGCGCCGGGTCGCGCAGGTTCGGCGCAAGAAGTTTGGTGAGAGCTTACCCAGTTCTGCAGAAGAGCGGGCGCGTCAGGCGCGATTTCTCCTGCAACGCGGTTTTTCGCATGAACAGGTGCGGTCCGCCTTGCGCGGGGAAGAAGAGTTCTGACGGCGGAAATCAGATTCACTCGCCGCCACCGCAGCACGCAATTTTATTTGTTGAGATAGGGTTTCCAAATTCACGTATGACCAGCAGCGCAGATCTCCGAAAGTCGTTCCTCGAATATTTCCGAAAAAACGGCCACGAAGTCGTTCCTTCAAGCCCTTTGGTGCCCGGCAATGATCCGACGTTGTTGTTCACCAACGCCGGCATGGTTCAATTCAAAGATGTCTTTCTTGGATTGGAAAAGCGTTCGTATTCGCGTGCCGTCAGTTCCCAGCGCTGTGTACGCGCGGGCGGAAAGCACAACGACCTGGAGAATGTCGGATACACGGCAAGGCACCACACGTTTTTTGAAATGCTCGGCAATTTCAGCTTTGGCGACTATTTCAAACGTGAAGCGATTCAGTACGCCTGGGAATATTTGACCGGTGTTTTGAAGTTGCCGCCAGAAAAACTCTGGGTCACGGTGTACGAGGAAGACGACGACGCCGCGAATATCTGGCTGAACGAAATCAAAGTGGACGCCAGCCGGTTTTCACGCATTGGTGCGAAAGATAATTTCTGGTCGATGGGGGACACCGGTCCCTGTGGACCGTGCACGGAAATCTTTTACGATCACGGTCCCGCCGTAAAGGGCGGCCCGCCGGGCAGTCCGGACGCCGATGGCGATCGCTACATTGAAATCTGGAATCTGGTGTTCATGCAGTTTGACCGATCCGCCGATGGCCAGATGAAACCGCTGCCGAAGCCGTCCGTCGATACCGGCATGGGCCTTGAGCGACTCGCGGCCGTCATGCAAGGCGTGCACAGCAATTACGAAATCGATCTGTTTGTTCGCCTGATTGATTTCATCGCCCAGCTCGCTGGACAGAAGGACACGAAGAACGCCTCGCTGCGCGTGATTGCAGATCATATTCGCGCATGCTCATTCCTGATTGCGGATGGTGTGACGCCGTCGAACGAAGGACGCGGCTATGTTTTGCGCCGCATCATTCGACGCGCGGCGCGCCACGGCTACGAGCTGGGATTGCGCGAGCCGTTCTTTTATAAAGTTGTCGCGCCGCTGGTGCGCGAAATGGGTGAAGCCTACCCCGAACTTTCTCAGGGGCAACAACACATCGAACGTGCTTTGAAGCAGGAAGAAGAACGTTTCGGCGAAACGTTGACCCACGGCATGCGCATCCTCGATGAAGATATCGCGAAGATGAGCGGCAAGGTGATTTCCGGTGACACGGTATTCAAGTTGTATGACACCTATGGTTTTCCGGTGGACCTGACCGCTGACATCGCCAACGCGCGTGGATTGAGCGTCGATATGGCGGGCTTTGAGCGGGCCATGGACGCGCAACGCGAACGCGCACGTTCGGCAAGCCAGTTCGGCGTAACCTATGCGCAGGCGATCGATGTCGAAGGGTCAACTTGCTTCACGGGTTACGACAGAAATTCCGACCGGGCAACTGTCAAGGCGATTTTCAAGGATGGGCATTCGGTGTCCCGAATGCAGTCCGGCGACGCCGGAATGGTCGTGCTGGATCAGACGCCTTTTTACGCGGAGTCAGGGGGACAGGTGGGTGACCGCGGCACGCTGATTGCCGACGGTGTTGAATTTGAAGTCAGCGACACTCAAAAACATGGAAACGATGTTATCGGTCATCACGGTCTTCTGAAGAAAGGCGAGTTGCAGGTCGGTAGCGTCGTGGAAGCGCGAATCGACAGCGAGTTGCGTGGCAGCACCGCGTATAACCATTCGGCGACACATCTGCTTCATGCGGCGTTGCGCCAGGTTTTGGGAACTCACGTGGCGCAAAAAGGTTCGCTTGTCGATGGTCAAAAGCTTCGCTTCGATTTTTCGCATTTTGAACCTATTAAACCGGAGCAGTTGGCGGAGATCGAGGCCCTGGTAAACCGGAACATTCGGCTCAATCACGCGGTGGAAGCGACAGTCATGCCGATCAAGGATGCGATGGCGACCGGAGCCATGGCGCTATTCGGTGAGAAATACGGCGAGAAGGTTCGCGTCCTTCGGATGGGAGAGTTTTCGACGGAGCTTTGCGGTGGTACGCACGTGCGTCGCACCGGCGATATCGGCGTATTCAAAATTGTATCGGAAGGCGGAGTCGCGGCAGGCGTGCGTCGAATCGAAGCAGTTACTGGCGACAATGCCTTGCATTGGATTGCGAACCAGCAGTCACAATTGGCCTCCGTTGCGGATCTCGTGAAGGGTACGCGCGACACCGTGGAAGAAAAAGTACGCCAGCTGCTTGATCGGATTCGAAAGACCGAAAAAGAACTCGAACAATTGAAGGGCAAGGCCGCCAGCAGTCAGGGCTCCGATTTGGCCCGCCAGGCCGTCGAGATCAAGGGGCTCAAGGTCGTGGCTGCCCGGATCGAAGGCGCTGACCCGAAGGCCTTGCGGGATACGGTGGACCAGTTGAAGAACAAGCTGGGTTCGGCCGCGGTTGTACTGGCGGCGGTGAGCGACGGAAAAATCAGCCTGGTGGCTGGAGTGACGAACGACTTTAATCCGAAGGTCAAGGCGGGCGAACTGGTGAATATGGTCGCCCAGCAGGTGGGTGGAAAAGGCGGTGGCCGGCCCGATATGGCCCAGGCCGGCGGCACGGATCCCTCCCGGCTTGAAGGCGCCCTAAGCTCCGTCACCCACTGGGTTGAGCAAAAGCTGGCCGGGTAGCCGGCTTCTGGCGAGCGGTACCGGTCTTTATTAACGGAGCGGGTTGGTGTTTAATGCTCGCCTTTTTCCGCGTAGCAAGCTGTAAAAACGCCCATGGCGCTGATAGTCCAAAAATACGGCGGTACGTCCGTCGGTAGCCTCGAACGCATCACCAACGTTGCCCGAAAAGTCATTCAGCATCGTGGCCAGGGTCATGACGTCGTGGTCGTTGTTTCCGCGATGAGCGGTGAAACAGATCGCCTGCTGCGCTTGGCCAAGGAAATCGACCCGCATCCGAATGAGCGCGAGGTTGACGTACTGCTTTCGACGGGGGAGCAGGTGACTATCGCCCTGCTGGCCATCACGCTGAACAAATTGGGTTGCCCCGCCCGTTCCTACACTGGCGCACAGGTTCGGATTCTGACCGACGACGCGCATACCAAAGCCCGGATTCTTGATATCGATGAAGAGCGCGTTCGACGTGACTTGAATGAAGGAAAGGTTGTCATCGTGGCTGGTTTCCAGGGCGTCGATGCGAACGGAAATATCACAACGCTTGGTCGCGGCGGGTCTGATACCACCGGCGTCGCCTTGGCCGCTGCCCTAAAAGCCGATGAATGCCAGATTTACACTGATGTCGATGGGGTCTATTCCACCGATCCCCGCGTGGTTCCGAATGCGCGGCGGCTGGATCGCATCACGTTTGAAGAGATGCTCGAAATGGCGAGTCTGGGCTCCAAGGTCCTTCAGATTCGCTCCGTCGAATTCGCGGGGAAATACAGCGTACCGCTCCGGGTTTTATCAAGTCTTGTAGAGGGTCCAGGGACCCTCATTACGTACGAGGATGCACAAATGGAACAGCCACTCATTTCCGGCATCGCGTTCAATCGCGATGAGGCGAAGCTGACGATCGTCGGCGTACCGGACCAGCCGGGCGTTGCCTACCGAATTCTTGGGCCGATCGGCGAAGCAAATATTGAAGTCGATATGATCGTGCAAAATGTGGGGGCGGATGGAACAACCGACTTCACGTTTACTGTGCATCGCAATGATTTTGATAAGGCGATGGGGATTCTTAAGAATATTTCAAACACGCTCAAGGCGCGTGAAGTCAAAGGTGACAACAAGATCGTCAAGGTCTCGTTGGTTGGGGTCGGAATGCGTTCCCACGCGGGAATCGCCAGCAAGATGTTCCGGGCGTTGGCTGATCACGGGATCAACATCCAGATGATCTCAACCTCTGAAATCAAGATCTCCGTGGTGGTCGACGAAAAGTACCTTGAACTAGGGGTTCGGGCACTCCACGACTCGTTCGGACTTGAGCAAAAGCCCGAGGTGGCTCGCTAACCCGCTGGACTTCCGACTGCCGGGTTGTTTCACAATGTTTCAGATTCTGGTAAGAAATTGCCAATTAGCTGGAAAGGAGATACCTTGTAATCCTCCCCGACTGTAGTCGCGGGAGCACGGGCCACGAAGGGGAATCGGAGGCATCGTCGAGGACGAGTCCGGGCGGATGGAGCGCTCGGGTGTTACATGGATGAAGTTTCCTAAACACCTGCCGATACAAGTGTTGCGCCACAGGCGCGCCGTACCCTTTAGGAGCTTAGTGCGAAGGAGAAACGTATGCTCATTCTGACCAGACGCGTGGGCGAGACACTTGTCATTGGCGATGATGTGACGGTGACTGTCTTGGGCGTCAAAGGCAACCAGGTTCGAATCGGAGTGGAGGCCCCAAAACACATTTCCGTTCACCGTGAAGAAATCTACGAACGAATCCAGCGAGAGAAAGAGCAGGGCGGTGGATCCAGCAAGTCGTCGACTGATACCACCAAGAGTACGGCACCAGAACATAGCTGAAGTTATTGAGTTTTGAATTCCGCAAAGGGCACTTCGGTGCCTTTTGTCGTTTTTGGGTCCGTAACGAAGGACAAAAAGTTTTGCACCGCGAGATTATTTTGGGACAATAGCCGCCCCGCGTGACTGGTCAATTCAGCCAGTGTCTCGGAATTCGTTGAGGGGCCAACGTACGTGTAGATCCGGAGAGATGGCCGAGCTGGTCGNNGAATCCCTCTCTCTCCGCCAATTTCCAGGCTTTCGTTGACCCGCCTACCCGACCTGTGGATAATTCCCCGCTTCGTTTTTTGAGGGAGCAAGGGTCGCGGGATGGTGTACCGGAGACGGGCCACCTGTGCGGCCATATAAAAACAGGGATGGATTGATCCAGAGACGGATCGATTTTTTCGACAGGAAGCAAAGCGCCCGTAGCTCAGTTGGNNATCTCTCCGGGCGCGCCATTAAAAGTAAAGGGGCCACATAGGCCCCTTTTTTTATTTCACCGGCCGTTGAATCAAGTCGCAGGCATCGCACCAGTTGCGACCCGGAAGACCCGGTTTCATCTTTCGTCCTCGCAATATTTTCTTCTTCCCGTTTGAAAATAGACTTGTTGTTGGATCCGGTTAAGTTGTCTCTCAGTTTCCTGCATTAACGTGCGTCCAAAATAGCAGTAGCCCGTTGGTACGACGCGCTCCAATGAAGTCGAAATCATCGGTTCACGCTCTGGCAACCTCCATTTTCGATGTAAGCGACGGACCGGTGTTTCCGCTGGCAACACGAGAGTATTTGTGACGAATTTCCCAGTGGAAGGGAGTCATGTCGAAACAAACGAACAACGCATTGTGACGCGGTTAACGTTCTCTGCGTGACGGACAAGAAAATGCAAAACATCTCACTGTTCTGATCGGATTCCGCGCCGATCATTTAACGCAGTGTGTTCGAACGTTCGACAGGAAGTCGCAAATAAAGTTGTTGAGTGAGGTACGGAGATGGGGCAGCACAGTTCGCGTTCGGTAAAGCGAGGGGGCCAGGTTGCGGCGCTATTATTAATAGCAGCCAGCATGCTGATCTCCTTCGACGCATTTGCCGCGACCATCCCGCAGACGCTTCTCGACTTTGACCATCTGGCGACTGGATTTCCACTTGTCGGCCCACACGAATTCGTAGCCTGTGAAACCTGCCACGCGGGCGGTGTTTTTCAAGGTACGCCGACGACGTGCAGTGGCTGCCATAACGATACGATCGCGCGCGGTAAGCCCTCGGGCCACATTCCAACCACCGCCAATTGCGATTCCTGCCATACAGCCACGACGAATTTCCTGAAGTCCGCACAGATGGACCACAGCACCATTACCGAACCGTGCGCGACCTGTCACAACGGCACACTGGCAACGGGAAAATCAGCAACTCACGTCGATTCATCAGACCAATGTGAGCAGTGCCATCAAACGGCGGCGTGGGTGCCGGTATTGACCGTCGACCATACCCAGGTAAAACCTGGAACGTGTTCCACATGCCACAACGGCTCGGCCGCAACGGGTAAATCGTCGAGCCACATTGCTTCGACCGATCGTTGCGACGCGTGCCACTCGACGCTGTCGTGGCGTCCTGCGCTGCGCGTCGATCACGTGGAAGTGCTTGGCAGTTGTGAAGCTTGCCATAACGGGTCAGGTGCAACAGGAAAGAACGCAGCGCACATTGATTCGACCAACAACTGTTCAGCATGTCACTCCGTGGCATCTTTTGCGCCTGTAGTTAAAGTCGACCACTCTGAGGTAGTTGGAAGTTGCGCGAGCTGCCATCTGAAGAGTGCGAATCACGTA
>DKAR01000052.1 GCA_002450895.1 Proteobacteria bacterium UBA6921 | reverse complement strand
GGTCAATGAGTGGGTGTACGGCCTTGGTGTGGATTCGAAAGATCGCGTCTGGATAGGTACAGAAGGCGGCATCAACGTTTTCGACGGGCAGGAATGGAAAGTGTGGACCCATGCCGATGGGCTGGGGGCGCCGAATGCGGACAATCTTCCCGTCAGTCCGAACACGGGCCTGGGAACGCGGTCCCGCCATGACCTGAGTGTCATGCTGGAAGGCCGACCGACGTACAATCCCAACTATGTTTTTAACCTCATCGTGGCCCCGGACGATGTCGTGTGGGCGGGAACGTGGGGCGGTGGTGCGGCTCGATTTGACGGCCAGAAGTGGTCCAATTTCACCACGAAAGACGGGTTGGGCGGCGACATTGTTTACAGTGTTGCGCGCGAACCCAGCGGCGCAATGTGGTTTGGCACCAATGGTGGGTTGTCACGTTACGATGGCAAGTCCTGGGTGACGTTACGCAAAGCCGATGGACTGTTGGATGATAACGTTTATGCCATCGCCACCACAGTGAATGGCGATATTTGGGTTGGTACACGCAGCGGCGTAACGCTATTGAGTCCGAACAGTGCGACTGCGGCGCCAGTGAGCGGCGCGAAATAATTCTTGGAGGTTGTCGTGAATCTAGATCTGAAGGGTGTTGTTGTCGTTGTTGTCGTTACGGGTGTCGTCGTCGCCGGCGCATTTTCGTTGGGAATGAGGCAGGGTAAAGAGCAGGCCAGCGTCGCAACTGCGCCAGTACCGGCCGCGAACGTTCCCGCAGCGGCGCCAGCCAGCCCGGCGATGCCAGGCAATCATCCGCAGATGCCGATGCAATTGTCTGGAGAGCAGGGCACAGGATTTACGCATTTCCGCGTCGGAAACCGCAATGTGAAGGGTATGGTGGCGGATGGCGGGCTCGTATGGGTCGGAACGTCAGGGGGTGTCGTGCGCTATGACATCGCGAAGGACGATTACAAGGTTTTTGACGTCAGCACAGGAAGCCTGATATCGAACGGCGTATTTCACCTCAGCAAGCTGGATGCTGATCACCTTGCGGTGGGAACGTACGGCGGCGGAATGTCGATCCTCACGCTCTCAACGAACCAGTGGAAGAACTACAACATTCCGCAAGGTCTCGCAGATCAATTTGTTTACGACGTCGTTAAAGCTGACAACGGCGACCTCTGGATCGCCACATGGTCCGGCGTCAATTTGATCAAGGGCGGAAAGCTGGATGATGAATCGGCCTGGAGTACGTTTACCGTCGAAAGTACCAAAGGCGGCTTGCCCAATGACTGGGTGTACGGTGCTGAACGTGGCAAGAACGGTGAAATGTGGTTCGCGACGGAAGGCGGACTGGCTCGCTACAAGGACGGCAAATGGACCAAGTGGCAGCACGAGCAAGGTCTCGGCGCATCGTATGAATCCGTGAAGGACGATGTGGCCTTCGCACAAGATCCGGCCAAGATGTCGCAGCATCATGCGCAACAAAAAATGGAGCAGGGTCTGGGCAAGGTTCAAGTCGGTTTCAATCCGAACTACATCGTCTCACTGGTCGTCGATAAAGACGGCGTAGTGTGGTGCGGTACCTGGGGTGGTGGGCTCTCGCGGTTTGATGGAAAGGCGTGGAAGACCTTTACGGTCAAAGATGGCCTCCCCGGGAATCATATTTTCATGCTGCGTATTGATGACAAGGACGGAAAGCTCTGGATAGGCACCAATCGTGGCCTTGCGCGATTCAAACCGGACGGCAACGGATTTAACGTGCTGACCCAGCGAGACGGACTGTTCGCCGACAATGTGTTCTCAATGACCCGTGCACAAGACGGCTCACTGTGGATTGGTAGTTTCGGTGGCGTCACTCGCCTGACGAATAGCAAGATCTAGTTAAGCCGTCGTGTGTCCCACCTCAACGCGACACCACGTGCGAAGAGATCGACCGGGTCGTAACGCCGCGCCGTCAGTCCAACTGGCGTCCTTTATCGTTGCGGTACTGGTCGCTGGCGGTTGCTCGAAGCAGGAAAAGGTCTGGATCCCTGGCTGGAAAGAGACTTCACCACTCGCTACGCCACGAGCCGGAGCGGCGATCGCGCAAGTCGGGAAATATTTCTACGTGATCGGCGGTGTCGATGGAGTCGATTTTCTCGATTCCATGGAGTATGCACAAATCAACGCCGATGGAAGTTTGAGCCCATGGGCAACCGGCCCAAAACTGAATATTCCGCGTGGTTTTCTCGAAGCTACCGTCAAGGATGGATGGATCTACGTCGTCGGCGGAGGAAATGGGCCGAACGGACACAATCTATTGCGGTCTGTCGAACGGGCAAGAATTAAGTCTGACGGTGGTCTGGAGCCGTGGATCCTCGATTCCAACGAGATGGTTCTGCCACGACGCTGCTCGAAGATAGTTTCAGTGGCAGGTCAAATTTTCAGTCTGGGTGGATTCGGTGGTGCCCTGTTGAACTCCGTTGAGCGCGCCGCGATTAACAGCAGCGGTGAGTTGGGTGCGTGGCAGCTCGATCCGGAAGTTATGACGATTCCACGCTACGTGAATGGCGTAAAAACCATGAACGGTGCCATTTATGTCGTT
This sequence comes from Proteobacteria bacterium UBA6921, assembly GCA_002450895.1. Classification (GTDB taxonomy): domain Bacteria; phylum Pseudomonadota; class Gammaproteobacteria; order SG8-11; family SG8-11; genus UBA6921. The sequence goes on along the minus strand of DKAR01000052.1, from coordinate 12,381 downwards.
GGTGGCCACGACCAAAACCAAGGGATTGGCGTAAACGCTGTGGAATGGTCGCTGGTAAACTCCGATGGATCGCTGGCAAAGTGGCAGGCCACTCAGCCATTGCAGGTAGGACGATACGCTCTGGCAACGGCGAGCAGCGGAGATTCAATTTACGCTCTGGGCGGGATTACCGGCGCCGAATATACGGCATCCGTCGAACGCGCCAGCCAAACAGACGGTGGCGGTCTGAGTCCATGGGCCGCCACTACGTCGTTGCCGTACCCATTGTCGAATTTTTCAGCCATTTCCCACGACAAGACGATGTATGTAATCGGCGGTACAAACCTTAACGGTTATTACCGCACGGTGCAGTACGCAAAGATCGACGCGAAGGGAGATTTGGGATTCTTCGGGACTGAGAAAGAGCGCCAAGCGTTAAAGGCTCAGCAGGAATCCGCGGCGAAAGTCGATCTGCCAAATTCCGGTGTTGTCCGGGAGGTGTTGAATACCCAAGCCTATACGTATGCCAAGGTTGCGCGACCAGACGGTACGGAAACTTGGTTGGCAGGTCCGAAGACCGCGATAAGCCCGGGAACCAATATTCGCTACAGCCAAGGCGTTTTAATGACAAACTTTTTCAGCAAGGAACTTCAAAGGCCGTTTCCCGAAGTGATTTTTGTTGGAACGATTGCGACCGAGTGACCAGCATCTGCCGTCAAATCTATAGGCGCTTTTCGATCTGCTGTGCTTGTAGAGTTTCTTAAACCAACGCCGCATATCGCAGTAAATTAAAAAGGGCGCCGAAGCGCCCTTCTAGTCCTTGTAACTTCCAGTGCCTGCTACTTGTTATGGCAGGTTAGGCAGAGTGCACTGTTGTTCGTGGTGGGACTCTCCTGCGCAATTCCGTTGCTGACGCGCAGGAAGCTCGGAATAAACGTCGTTCCGGGACCATTCGATGGGATGCCATGCGGGTCGTGGCATGATGCACACTCAACTTCCGGTCCTTCGCCCGTGTTGTACAGACGAGGTTCATTCTTGTCCGGTGCCCCGTTTCCGTTCTTGTCGAAAAATTTCATCTTGTCCGGCACTTCGCCAGTCGGCTCATTGAAATCCGAGCCGCCGCCGAATGTATCCGGGAAGAGAATTCCGATCGGGTGGTCGTTTCGCAGATCAGTACCGATGGCGAATACCTTGAAATCCGGCAAGCCACTGTCCGCAGTGTTATGGCACAGTGTGCACTTGTTGCCTTGGGAGTTCTGATCCGGTGGGTTGTTCGGATCATCAATAGGCACACCGAGTTCGACGTGGCCTAACTGCGGTTTCGTTGCCCAAGTATCCAACCAACCCTTGTCTACAACGGTCTCTTGGCTCGAATTGTATTTACCGGAGCCGGACATGTTAATGATCGAGTCAATTGAGATCGTGCCGTCGTGGCACGACAGGCAAGTGAGAGAGTTTGGTCCAGGCTGACCGATTGGCCGATTCAGCGTACGCAGCTTGTCGTAAATCTTATATTGGCCCGTATTTACGGTTCGGTTCCAAAGCGGTGCTTTGACTTGGGAATTTGCGCCGTGGGGTGTATGACAATAAATGCAAATTTCGCCGTAGTTATTTCGAACGACGTCCATCACGATGCCCGCGCCGCCTGCGGCAATGTTATACGACAAAGTCAGGTTGTGACGGGTATTCGCGATGCTTCCGCGAAGAGGGGCTTTCGTTTGAAACGGTACAGCGCCCGGCGGAACAATTGGAACCCAACCGTCAGCGACGGCTGAAGTCATATGTAGTGCGGTAATGCTCCCTGCAACGATCAGCAGCTTTTTATTCATCGCCCACCCCCATGTAGGTACTTCCTTCAAAAACCGCGCGTACTTCTTTAGTAACTTTAAGAATTCTGGAGATCACGGTTGACCGGCAGAAGCTACCGGATTCATTTTTGTAAGTCAATTCACGAGGCAGTTAGGGGAAGGAATATAAGAGGTCGCTACTTCTTTTTGCCGGGTTTCGACTTTACCGACAACCAGCCCTCGTCTGAAGCCAGTTTAGCCGGGCGGTAAATATCGACTTTCTTAAAGTACTGGTCGACCATGTAGACGCGGCCGTCTTCATCGACCCAGACACCGGCGGGAAGCATGTACTCTCCCGGACGTCCGCTTTCACCGCGCGTTCCAACAAACAAGAGAAGTGAACCGTCTTTGTTGAAGATCTGGAAATTACCAAACGCAGCATCGATGACGTAAACATTCCCCTCGCTATCGGTCGCGACGCCCTTGGGGCGTGAAAACTGGCCGGTTCGAATTCCGACTGTTCCGAATTTCCTGAGAAATTTGCCATCGGCACTAAAGACCTGAACTCGGAAGTTTCCCCCGTCCACAACATAGACGGAGCCATCGGGTCCTGTGGCAATTTGCAGCGGGAGGTTGAACTCTCCGGGCTCAGTGCCGCGTTTGCCAACGGCTTTAATGAAGGCGCCGGTCTTCGCATTCCAGATCGTAAACTGGTGATGCTCATTGTCGTCGACGCCGCCAGTGTCAATGGCATAAAGCTTGGTGCTGTCGGGACTTACTGCTACGCCGGACAGGCGGCTAAAATACTCGGAACCACCAATCGCACGAAGGTAGTTTCCATCCAAATCAAAGACAACAATGCGTTTGCCGGAGTGGTCGCCAACATAAACCTCTCCGTCGTGGCTGACGGTAATGCCGATAGGTTTCGTTACGGCGCCGGGCCCTTCGGTCCCGATAATTTTGAAGTTTCTCCCCGGCACATCAAACATCAGGACCGCACGTTGAACAGTGTCGGTGACGTAGACTCGGCCGTGATAAGCGGCAACACCGTAGGGTTTTACGAGGCCAATTGCGCTGCCCGCGACACCCGTGACCAACGCGCGCAAACGATCACTTGCAGTGAATTCCTTTACGTCAAAGCCAGAGCGAATCGTGCGCTCGTAATAAAAACGAGGCTCTTCAGGCGGTGGCGGGTAAACAAGAACAATTTCTTTTTGCGGTTTTTTCGGGGCGGATGGACATCCGGCGATTGTTGCGCAGATGATTAAGATGAATAAAGTTTTTGCACTTCGAATCACTTCACGTGACATGTGAAACATAGCACCTCTGCCCGGGCTCGTAATAATAGCTCATTTTTTGGACTGTGAACGTTATGACAGGTGGCGCATTCGACGTTCCCATCGTAGAGCTTAACTCCATTGTCGAATCCGTTCGGATTGTCAACGGGACGAAAATCAGGATCCGCAAATCCAAGCCCGGCATATTTCATCGAAATCGGATGGTCATTCATCAGGTCCGTGCCAATCATTTTGACACTGATATCGTGAGCGACCTGACCGTTATGACACTTGCCGCAACTCTCAATATTGTCTTCCGGATTGATTCGCATGTGCATGGCTTTGTCATTCACCGGATCGAACGTCACTGGCTTGAAGATCACCATGTCAACGCTCATTGTGCCGTCGTGGCAGGAAAGACACAGAAGGCTGATCGAATTCGGCGTCTTGGTTTGCGAGTCCAGAGTATGGCTGCTGTATAAGCGGTAGTTGTCGGTCGCCGGGACGAAGCGATTCCAATCCTTAATACCTCCGAGTTGCTCGGGAATGGCCCCTGCTTCCTCCGGGGGGACATGGCAGTACACGCATGAATATCCGTAGTCAGAAAACGCGACTCCAGCCATCGCTACGACGCCTGCCCGCGCATTGAGTCCAGTAAAGTCGTGTTTCGAACCCAGGATAGGATCATCTGATCCTAGGACCGGGTCTCCTATGATAGGGGTCGCCGTTGCGCCCCAAGACACCAATCCAACCGTCACGATGACAGCGCGCAACAACGAAACAGAAGTCGAACGGGATGGTTTGTACATAGTGCACCGGCCTTATGTGATCTGCCGAACGTGTGTAGGGCACAATTCCTAAGTTATTACGGGCCACGAAAAAACTCAACGCAGTCAATCAATTTCTGCGCCATTCTCCGAAAATAAGCTTCCGGATATACCCTGATGCTGGCAAAATGGCGGCGCTTTCAGGGCCGTATGCCCATTGTTTATCGAACCAGGGAACGAGCAAATTAAATTTTTTCAACGCTGCGATGCTCTGGTTTATTTTGTACGCCCCCCCCTCGATAATGAACGGAATGAGATGTTGGCGGTCAACTAACCCCATGAGAAGCCACACTAAAATCGTCGTGTTAACGGCATTAATGGCAATAGGCTCCGTTGCAGATGCTGCCGACCAAGTTCGCGACCCCGCCAAGCTGTATCAAAAATTTTGCTCGGTTTGTCATGGTGACCATGGCGACGCCGACACGCGCGCGGCGGGCAGCCTAAGCCCACGACCCAGAAATTTTACGGCGCCAGAAGCGCTTGCTGAGCTTTCGCGTGAGCGCATGATCAAGTCTGTGACCGAAGGTCGTCCCGGTACGGCAATGATGAGCCACACGAAGAAATTGAACCCGAAGGAAATCGAAGGCGTTGTGGACTACATCCGTGGTCGTTTCATGGGGATTGGCCCTGGCGGACAGGTGCAGGCTGTTGCGGAGAATGGTCAGACCATGCACGGCGCGGTCGGGGGTGAGGGGGTGTACAGAAAACATTGTGCGCCCTGCCATGGCGATGATGGCAGCGCGTCCTCATGGGCAAAAAACAGTTTGATCCCTCCACCACGCAATTTTACGGCGGACGCCGCCCGCGCTGAGTTGACCAAGGCGCGGATGATAAAGTCTGTAACAGAGGGGCGTCCGGGAACTGCGATGCAACCCTTTGCTGGGCGCTTGAGCCCCGCTGACATTGAGTCAGTCGTGCAATATGTTCGTACGACCTTTATGAAGGTCGACGGAGTGTCTCAAGGTGAGAGTCAATCGGCTGGAGTTCCAGGAACTCATCCTCATCGCGGCCCAGGCGCGTTGCCGACAATGAACCCTTCCAGTGCTGAAACAGTTACGACGGCCCAGGCACCTGTGGATATCAAGGCGCCCTTTCCGAACAAACTCAAAGGTAACCCGAAAGCTGGCGAGTCGTTTTACATGCACAACTGTATTGTTTGTCACGGTCCGAACGGAGATGGAAACGGCCCCCGTGCCTACTTTATTACTCCCCGGCCAAGAAATTTTACGAGCGAGCAGTCACGTGAATCGTATGGCAGGCTGCAGTTGTTTGACGCGGTAACGCATGGGAAGCGGGGTACCGTGATGCCTGCATGGGGCAAGGTACTCACTGACCAGCAAGTTGCAGACGTCGCCGAGTTTGTATTCCAAGCCTATATTCGGGGTTCGTACAAAATCACCTTGCAGCCGGGTGACGAAGCCAAAAAAAAAGTGAATTAGATTTATCGACGCACAGCCCTTCGAAGAACGAAAAGAACCTTTCGAAGGCAGACTCCAAGCAAATCGAGCTTGGTCGAAAAGTCTACAATTTTCGCTGCTACTTTTGTCACGGGTACTCCGGTGACGCCAATACCGTTGCCGCCAGCTACCTGAACCCACCCCCACGCAGTTTCGTTTTGACAAACCCTGGACAGCTTTCTAGAGATCAGATGGTTGCTGCAGTGACCCACGGTCGCGAAGGAACGGCAATGATGAGTTTCGAAAAGACGCTGTCTGCGGGAGAAATTTCCGCGGTCGTCGAGTTTGTAAGATTCGAATTCATGCGTAACAAAAACACGAACACTAAATATCACTCGGCTGAGAATGGCTGGAACGACCATGAGAAATATCGCACCGCGTTTCCATTTGCGATGGGTGATTTATCCGTCGATACGCCTTGGGAAACATTGACGGACGAACAAAAAATCGGGCTGCAGATTTTTGTGACCGGATGCATCACATGTCACGATCGTTCTAGGCGGGGGTCCAAGCCGCTGGAGTGGAGCTCCCGACCATTGTCTTATCCACGCCAAGGATTTTCCTTGTCGGAGTCCGCTGCGGATGTTGTTTCAGGGGCGACCCCGTACTCGGTTCATGACGAGATTCCCTCGCTATCCAATCCGTCACCGAAGGAAAAGGCCGGAGAACAACTTTTCCAAAAGAACTGCGCTTTTTGCCACGCGGCGGACGGAACGGGGAAGAACTGGATCGGCAGTTTCCTTGAGAGCCATCCCAGAAATCTGCAGGGGTCTAGAGTCGGTGCTATGTCTGACGCAGAAATTGTAGAGGTGATTCGTAATGGTGTTCCCGGGACTACGATGTCTGCGTGGCGGTCTGTACTAAGTGAGTCTGAAATTTCTGACATCGTTGCCTATGTGCGGCGTGCATTTATTGCGCGAGTCGAAAAGTAAGCTTTTAATTAGCAAATTACATTTGCGAAGAGACGAGTCATGATCAAGGTGGGTGTTGTTGGTGGGACCGGCTACACAGGTATCGAGCTCCTGCGATTTCTTATTGCGCATCCCTTTGTTTCCTTGATCGAAATAACGTCCCGCGCCGACGCAGGAACGCCGGTTGCCGATATGTTTCCCAGTTTGCGTGGCCGGATTAATTTGGCGTTTACCGAACCGAATCTCGAGCGACTTTCACAATGTGACGTGATCTTTTTTGCTACTCCGAATGGAGTTGCGATGAAAATGGCCCCTGATCTTCTTAAGGCGGGTGTCCGTATCATCGATTTGGCTGCAGATTTCCGGCTGAAAGATCAGGGCGTGTGGGAGAAGTGGTACGGCGAACCGCACGCATGTCCGGAGTTGCTGCCTGAAGCGGTATACGGATTGCCAGAACTGAATCGAGAGAAGATTCGTCAAGCACGATTGGTGGCAAATCCGGGCTGTTATCCGACGGCTGTTTCACTCGGATTCTTGCCACTTTTGAAAAGTGGATTCGCTGACGTCACGGCACTTATCGCCGACGCAAAGTCAGGTGTGAGCGGTGCGGGTCGAAAAGCGAGTGTTCCTCACCTATTTTCCGAAGCGGCAGATTCGCTCCGAGCTTACGGAGTATCGGGCCATCGACATCTACCGGAAATTCTACAGACGCTAGAGCAAATAGCGGGTCGTCCGGTGAATCTTACTTTTGTACCGCATTTAATTCCGATGATTCGCGGAATTCATGCGACGCTGTATGTTAGCTCCGATCGCGATGATGCTCAGCTTCAGGCAATTTATGAACAGGCATATCGGGATGAATCATTCGTCGATGTAATGCCCTTCGGGAGCCAGCCCGATACTCGAAGTACGCGTGGCGCAAACATGTGCCGAATCGGGCTGCATCGACCACAGGGTGGGTCTGTCGTGGTAATTTTGTCGGTGATTGATAACCTGGTAAAAGGCGCGGCAGGCCAAGCCGTTCAAAACATGAATGTCATGTTTGGTTTAACGGAATCTTCAGGGCTGGATATGGTTCCCGTTGTACCTTAGGCTCGCGTTTCAGATTTCCTGCTTCTGGCCGATCTTCCTCGTCTCTCGTCGAGTTTTCGCGCAATGGCAAAAAAAACGGGCCAACTAGTCATCCGACAGCATCAGCCGATTCGTTACTGGGCGACGATGTCAGCCTATGTGATTGCCCTCTGTTCGGCAGGTTGGGGCTTGTATTTTCTCGGTCAGAGGAGTGCTGGCTTTGATTTCTCACAGCTGTCCGACAAGCTGGTCACGACTACGGAGTATGTTCGAAATCTCGAGGAACAGAAAGCCAAGCTGTCGGAGCAAATTGCCGTCCTGGAACAAGGGCGGCAGGTGGAGCAGCAGGCGTTTAGCGATGTAGATACCTCACTTAAATCGCTACAGCAGGAAATTATCGAGCTAAAAGAGGAGGTCGCTTTTTATCGTGGCATTGTTGCGCCCAAAGAGTCCGAAGGGGGTTTAAATATTCAGAGCTTCAAAATCGAGAAGACCTCTGAAGATCGCGTTTACAGGTACAAAGTCGTGCTCACCCAAGTATCCAAGAGTGACTCTCTCGTGCGTGGCCGAGTAAAGATTGATTTGGCTGGAATCCGCGATGGCAAGCCGACAAAAATTCCCTTATCCGAAGTTTCGGGAAACACGCCACCCAATCTCGATCTAAGATTTAAGTACTTCCAAACGTTTGAGGGGAGTATGCTTTTGCCGGTTGGATTCAACCCAACGAATATCGAAATTGAAATTGAACCCGCCGGTGGCCGAGCCGGGTTGATCAAGAGCTTTAGTTGGGATTCGATACTCGGTTAATTGACGTGTAAGGAGCGCAGCATGTTTCGTGGTGGCAAGAACAAGATGCCTCGAATCGACACACTCGTCGGGCACAACACGGTTTTGCACGGTGACGTACATTATCGGGGTGGCCTGCACGTTGACGGAACGATTAAGGGGAACGTTTTTGCCGATGAAGATCCGGAGTCGGTTTTGTCTGTAAGCGAACGAGGCATCATCGAAGGTGATGTTCATGTTTTTAGTGTGGTTTTAAACGGAAAAGTAATGGGCGACGTTCACGCCTTGGAAAAAATAGAGCTCGCGCCGAACGCGAGGGTTATTGGGAATGTCTATTACAACCTTATCGAAATGGCCATGGGATCAGAGGTGAACGGAAACTTGGTGCATAAGGTTGAAAAGCGGGCTGATGGTGCCCAATCCTCACCGAAGGATGAAAATCCAGCCACCTAATTCTTGATTATTTTGCTACGGAATTGCAAAATTGAATGACACGTAGGTGTAGCGACTACCAACAGCGAGTGAGCAGACTATGACTCAGGCAGTGGACCCGGTGATTTTTACGGACAGCGCGGCAGCGAAGGTAAAGCAGCTAATTGACGATGAGGGCAACGCGGCGCTTATGTTGCGTGTGTTCGTGTCCGGCGGCGGCTGTTCCGGTTTCCAATACGGATTTACATTCGATGAATCAGTTACTGATGGTGACACGCGTGTCGAAAAGAACGGAGTTACCTTACTGATTGATCCGATGAGCTTTCAGTATCTTGTTGGTGCTGAAATTGACTATACCGAAGGTCTCGAAGGTGCGCAGTTCGTCATTCGGAACCCGAATGCCACGACAACGTGTGGATGCGGATCTTCGTTTTCGGTCTAGCGGATTGGATTAGCTAGCTATCGCGTTCTGCCTGATCGTTCAGATAAAATTTGGGGCGTAGCGGATGTATCTCTGCTACGCCCCAAACTGTTTTGTGCCCTTGGATCGCTTTCTGGCGATTTAACCCATCATCTATTCCGTAAGCGCAACGTTGGTCTTATTTAATGAATTCAACAGGCCTACGTAGCGCGCCGTTTTCTCCTTGAAGTCGGGGAAATCTTCTTCGGCAACCGGTGCAGCGCTCGGCAGCTTTATTGTCAGAGGATCCCTGTGTGTTCCCTCCACACGAAATTCGTAATGGAGATGAGGGCCGGTAGCGAGTCCGGTATTCCCGACATATCCAATAATCTGTCCCTGCAAAACCTTCATGCCAGGTTTGAGATCGGATCTGAACTGGGACATATGCGCGTACAACGTTTCGTAACCGTTGCCATGGTCGACAAGGATTGTTTTTCCGTAACCGCTTCTGTTTTCCTTTAGCCGCACGATTCCGTCCCCTGTGACACGAATCGGAGTTCCGATTGGCGCGGCATAGTCGACCCCATGGTGGGCCTTCATTCGATTCAGTATTGGGTGAAAACGCATTCCAAAGCCGGAGCTGATTCGGGAAACGTCAACCGGAGTGCGCAGGAAGGCCTTACGCAAATTCTGGCCAAATGGGTTGTAGTAGTCCGTATGGCCATCGGCGTTTTGGTAACGAACCGCGCGGTGGGTACGATTATCATTTACAAATTCAGCCGCGATAATTGAGCCATCGCGGACCTTTTCGCCGTTTGAATAGATTTCTTCATATACAACGGTAAAGCGGTCGCCCTTGCGAATATCCAAAGCAAAGTCCACGTCCCAACCAAAAATATTCGCAAGTTGAATCGTCAGATTTACGGAAAGCCCGGCCTGCTGCGCCGCGAGAAACAGAGATGAATCGACGATACCCGTAGAGTACGACATGCGGGTTTCAACATTGCGCCGGACATTGCCAACTTCAAAGCCATTTTGTCCGCGCCTGATCTGCACGACATTTATTCCATCGTTTTCATAGACAAGTTCGGAGAGTTCGCTACCGTCGTAGCGCATTTTGATCCGTTGTCCAGGGACCAGCCGATTGAGAGTTGCTGCGGTCGGACCAGCCTCTAGGATGCGCTGAGTTTCAACCGGATCAAAACCCATGCGACCCATTACGGAAAAGAGGTTGTCTCCATTTACAACCGTCACTGTCTGCCAGTCGTCCGACTTAAACGATACCGGAGTTGCAGCGCTTGTGGGTTGCGGAATATCCAAAGGCAAAGAAACTGATTCGGCGTGCGACGGCGAAAAGTACGTGGCGATGGCTTCGTGTGACAAGAGGAAAGAAACCAGCCCCAGTGCCGTGATGCTCGCCATAAGGGTAACGACGTGGTTGGGCTTCACCGTGGGGCGATTCTTTCGTACCGGGGCGCTTGGAGTGCGTGCCCCAGAACCCTTCGATGTAACAACTTTCTTTGGTGTCATCCGTATGCCCACGCGGCACCCATGGTTCCAACTCTAACGAAGTATCGACATGCCTACCTTGAAAACTGCTTAATTTTAGTACACCTGGCCAGCATCTGTTCGCCGGATACTGTGACGAGTTGTTCAATCAAGTATTGGACGCTCCAGCGTTTCTGTAATTGTTACGGCTCGAGCGACCCTTTCCACAGTTGGCGATCGCCTTTATAAGTCACGTACACTACGGGCCGCTTGAACTCGTTTGGCAATTTCGCAAACGAGGTTCAGCAGCCTTAATCGCAGCCCCTGATCAATTGCTGATTTTTTCGGATAATGTAACAAAAGGCGTATATGGAATCGCTACAAAAGCAACTAGAAGAGATTAAGCGGGGCGTGGTTGAGGTCTTGTCCGAAGAAGACCTCCTCGCAAAGCTCCGTACTGGAAAGCAGCTGCGGATCAAGGCTGGTTTCGACCCCACGGCGCCGGATCTTCACCTCGGCCATACCGTCCTGCTGGGCAAAATGCGGCAATTTCAGGAAATGGGGCATGAAGTTGTCTTTCTCATTGGCGACTTCACGGGGATGATCGGCGATCCGACCGGCAAGAATGCAACTCGACCTCCGCTTACGCGAGAAGAAGTGATTGAGAATGCTCAAACGTACCAAGAGCAGGTGTTCAAAATACTTGATCCGAACAAGACGCTCGTTATGTTTAATTCAAGTTGGATGGCGGACATGCGGGCGACGGATTTAATCAAGTTGGCTGCCTGTTATCCGGTGGCTCGCATGCTTGAACGGGAAGATTTCAGTCAGCGTTTTTCCAGCGGTCGAACGATTGCGATCCACGAGTTCCTTTATCCTCTGATACAAGGGTACGACTCGGTCGCCATGCGGGCGGATATAGAGCTGGGTGGGACCGACCAAAAATTCAATTTGCTTGTGGGGCGGGAACTTCAGCGCCATTTCGGGCAGCCGCCGCAAGTGGCGCTCACGTTGCCGATTCTTGAAGGCCTTGACGGCGTGAACAAGATGTCAAAGTCGCTCAAGAACTACGTTGGGGTCCAAGATCCGCCGCGCGAAATGTTCGGAAAAATAATGTCGATTTCAGACGCCCTGATGTGGCGATATTTCGAACTGCTCTCGGCGCGCACAGTCCATGAAATCGATCTGCTTAAGAAGAATGAGCATCCTCGTAACTCGAAAGCCCTTCTGGCCAAGGAAATTGTCGCGAGATTTCATGACCATCGGGCGGCCGACGATGCCGAGCAGTCTTTTAACGCGCAGTTTCGCGAAAATCAGATTCCCGATGATCTTGTCTTGACCGAAATTGCTGCTTCCGGGTCAATGTTGATTGGCCAGGTAATGAAAGAGTCTGGGTTGGTAGCAAGCACGTCAGAAGCGATTCGGCTAATTCGGTCCGGCGGTGTGAAGCTGAACGGAGAAAAGATCTCCGATGAAAAGTTGTTGGTGGGAATTGGACCCGAAATCCTTTTGCAGGTTGGTAAGCGTCGTATCGCCCGAGTCCGGCTCAAATAGTGCTCGAATAAGTAGTTGAAAACCCTTACAGGCAGATACCGGGGCCTGCGTAATTGTCCGGTAGAAAAGAATTTGTGTTTTCCAGCAGATTAGTCGTTGACGAGTTGTTTGCGCTGCGTATAATGCGCGCTCCTTCGGCCGGCTACCAAGTTGTGGCCAACGAAGGGAAGGTGATGCGGGGTTGACGAACAGAACTTTGTCCGTATAATACCGCGCTCCTTTCTGGGCAGATTGCCCAGCGCTCTTTAAAAATTAGATCAGGTAATTTGTGTGGGTGCTTGCGTTGGTGGCCAGTGATCACCAGTAAATTGCGGCACGAAAGTTACCGGACCATGTCCAGTAACAATCTGTCGAACAAGTTTGATTGCTCTTCAAAAGCAATCGTGCTCTTTTAACTGAAGAGTTTGATCCT
>DKAR01000017.1 GCA_002450895.1 Proteobacteria bacterium UBA6921 | reverse complement strand
GTATCCGTTCGTCTGCGTCGTGGCGCCAGAGTTGATGATTTTCACCGAAGGAAGCGTTCCTCCGGTCGTACCACCCGAGCCTGACACAACTACGGTCACATTCTGAGATGCAGTCCCACCAGTGCCGGTACAACTCAATGTGTACGTGCCAGTAGATTGCAGGTTTGATAACGATTCACTGCCAGATGTGGATTTGGATCCTGACCATGCACCGCTCGCAGAACAGCTTGTCGCGCTTGTGGAAGACCACGTCAGAGTGGTTGAACCACCGGCCGTTACAGTAGTTGCACTTGCAGACAAGTTGACCGTTGGTGTTGGTGTGCTTGCGACAGTTATCGTTACCGACTTCGAAGCGCTTCCGCCGGCACCGCTACAAGTAAGAGTGTACGACCCTGTCGAAGTCAGATTAACCAATGATTGACTTCCACTCGTCGCCTTGGCTCCTGACCAGTTCCCTGACGCCGTGCAGCTAGTGGCATCGGTGCTTGTCCAATTCAGCGTGGCGGATCCACCAGACGATATGCTGTTTGCGCTCGATGTCAATGTGACCGTGGGTGTCGGCGCTCCGCTTCCTGTGGAGAGCTTGTAAAAGAAGACGTTTGTATTTGTGTGGTTCACAACCACGAAAACATTCTTCGAAGGGATGTATGCAAATCGACCGTACGTGCCTCGATCATTTGAAACCAACTTGCTCGAAGCAACGCCATTAGTCGAGGCCAGCGCGGACTTGCTCCAGGTCCATGTATCCGGATCGAGGATATAGACAGTCGTTCCGCCATTCCACGCGACGTACTTGTCACTCACGGGGTCATAGACAAAACCGGGAGCAGCAGAAGATTCCAGCGCAATACCCCCTGCATCACCGGATGTCTTGGGAACGGTAGGCGCTTTCGAGGGATTGTTCAGGTCCCACATATAGGCTTGGCGCACGCCACCGTATCCGCCGATTACGACCATTCGGCGCCGCTTGGTATCGATTGTTCCAGTGCCGTAAATTGAGAGATAAATGTACTGCGGATAGTTTGTCAGCGCGCCTTTTCCTCCACTCGCGTCAGGAAAAAATTGCGCAAGTGTTCCTCCATTTTCCGAGCCATGCATCCAGATTGAATTCGTAACAGAATCGTATCCGACGATTGTCCCGATAATTCCTCCGCCCGGACCCTTTACCCAATCCGTCTTCCACTTTCCCGTGGAAAGATTGAACGAATCGATCCCAGTATCCAGAACTGCAACGCCTCCGTAGGTTGCCCCACCGGAACGCATTGAGAAGAAATGATCAACATTTGGCGCATAAACTAGCGTGTTGTACGTATGGCGCGAGCTTGGCGTACCGTCGGAGTAGTAGGTCGTGTTGTTTGGCGGCGATGGATCGTTTGACGTAATCGCGGTCGGTTGAATCAGCAATGACCATGTCATCGTGGAAATATTAAAACTGTAAATTTCATTTCCGCCGTAATCGTTGTGTCCACCACCCCACACGATAAGACGGTCGTGAGTTGTGTCATATGCGCCGCCACTCCACGCATCCGTAACGGACGAATACCCCGTATTACCCGAATATGCGCAGTTATTTGACGGACACGGCGTAACCGCGGACAGTGCCGTGTTGGGCGCTTCGTACCACTCCCCCGGCTGCAACGTATCAAGTGGCCCGCCCAAGGCAAATGCAGAAAAATTGAGCGCTGATAGAAAAAATGCCGTGGCAAAAAAATGTCGATTTCGCATCGATCTCTCATTCATGTCGCGATCTAACCTCTGTCGCGTTCGGCCTCGTGACTCTTTGCACATTTCCATTGAGCACCAGTTCCACGATTTTTTTGAAGGCTGAACAGTTGGACTTCTTTGCAATCCTCTTGCGACCAATCCTGTTACATAACAACCACCACTTTATTCACAAACACGACTATGGTCTGTCACGCAGTCTGCGTATTTGTTTCGCTGACGATCACAACTTTGAAACACAATCCAGATCAAGTGATCGCGCTCGTGAATCAACGCACAAAAGTTTTGAGAGCTAACATCGTGGTGCGTCGGTACTATCGTGCGCGACTCTTAATCGCAGATTAATTCGAGACGACTTGTTCGCAAGGATGAAACGCGGAGTGAAGAAGTGTGACGCGGTGTTAATTTTCGCGGACGATCGTTAAAGGCAAATCGCCTCGTGCCGACGTGATGCGTTTTCTCGTCGAAGTTGAAATAAGGGGAAGAGTTTTTTCAGGATCACTCGAATAACGCATTCAATCCGACACACCTTGACGAAGTGACTCCGGGTAAACGCTCACACAAAGCAAATGGAATGCGGGACGTCTTCGATTCGCGCACAGTATGCAGACGTTCAAATCGAGTTCGGCGTGGCGCGACTCGTTCCTCTTCGTCCGAACTTTGTCAATGCGATCAGGCGGCTTGCCGCGCTTTTTCACGGAATAGGTTTGATTGAGTGCAGATCAATTCAACGGTTCCGTTTACAGCGGCTTTGGCAGGGGCGCCTTGCGAATCAATGGCAATAAATAGAGCAATCCCATAAACTTCGAGCCGACTTTGCCGCTAGTTCCTTAAGACATGAGCCAGCTCTACCACGAATTGATTACTCATACCGCTGGCCGGGTTCCGCAAAACCCGGCGCTGCAGTTTCGCGACCTCACATTGACGTATCGCGAACTCGCCGAGTCCATCACAAAAGTTTCGCAAGGATTACTTCGCAACGGATTGGAATACCACGAGCGGGTCGCGATCTATCTCCCGAAGCGTTTCGAGACCGTTCACGCGTTTTACGGGACTTCGATGGCCGGCGGCGTCTTCGTACCCGTCAATCCGCAACTCAAGGCGGAACAGGTCGGTCATATACTGCGCGACAGCAATTCGCGCGTATTAATTACCTCGCGCAGCCGCGCGGATGCACTCGCTGACACGCTTTCCCATTGCCATGATGTGCGCACCCTGGTGCTGGTCGACGGCGAGCGCGATGAGCGGCCGAAAATTCCATCCATCGAAGTCTTGTCCTGGGATGAACTTATTTCCGCGAGTGATGCACGCCCCCCCCATCGCTGTATCGACATGGATATGGTCGCAATACTTTATACGTCCGGCAGCACGGGGTGCCCCAAAGGCGTGGTGTTGTCGCATCGAAATCTCGTGACCGGCGCAAAAAGCGTGTCCGAATATCTCGAAAACCGAGAGTCGGATCGCCTGCTGGCGGTCCTGCCCTTCAGCTTCGACTATGGACTGAGTCAGCTCAATACATCGTTCAGTGTCGGCGCCTGCACCGTGCTGATGGACTATCTCGTTCCGCGCGACGTGATCACCGCCGTATCCAAAGAACACATCACTGGCCTTGCCGCTGTTCCGCCCCTGTGGATTCAGCTGGCGCAATTGCCCTGGCCCAACGACGCAGTCAATTCCTTGCGTTACATTACGAACTCGGGTGGCGCGATGCCGCGCGCAGCGCTGGACGCGCTCCGCAAAGCCTTGCCCAACACGCGCCCGTTCCTGATGTATGGTTTGACCGAAGCGTTTCGCTCGACCTATCTTCCGCCGGACCAGATTGACCTGCGTCCGGAATCCATGGGCAAGGCTATACCCAACGCTGAAATCATGGTGGTCCGTGAAGACGGAACACCGTGCAGTCCCGGCGAACCTGGCGAACTCGTTCATCGCGGTTCGCTGGTTGCACTCGGTTACTGGAACGATCCGGAAAAAACCGCCGAGCGTTTCAAACCCACTCCAGGCCGCGAGCAGAAGATACCGATGCCGGAAATTGCCGTATGGTCGGGCGACACCGTTCGAATGGACGATGAGGGTTATTTGTACTTCGTGGGCCGCAAGGACGACATGATCAAAACGTCGGGTTACCGGGTCTCACCCACGGAAGTCGAGGAAGTCCTGTACGGTTCAGGACTGGTGGGACATGCGGCCGCGCTTGGCATCTCGCATCCTGTGCTCGGCCAGGCGATAGTCGCCGTGGTTTCGCCCGCTGAAGGTCGCGAAAATGTCGCTGTGCAGTCATTGCTCGACGAGTGCAAGGCCAAACTGCCGACGTTCATGGTTCCCGCTCACATTCATGTGCAACGCTCGTTGCCGCGCAATCCAAACGGGAAGATTGACCGCAAGCAATTGTCCCACGAGCTGCGCGATATTTTTGCTGCGACCAAGTAATGAAGAAACCGACGCACGCCGTTCCCGTTCCGTTTCCCGTTTCTGGTAATGAAATCGTTATCGGAGGCGTGCCTGTTTCACGCCTGGCGGCGCGAATCGGGCAAACGCCGTTTTATGCCTACGACCGAAAACTGATTGATCAACGCGTCGCTCACTTGCGTGCTCACCTGCCGAAAGAATTGCGCCTTCACTACGCCATCAAGGCAAACCCGATGCCAGCGCTCGTTCAACATATGGCGAAACTGGTAGACGGCTTTGACCTTGCCTCAATGGGCGAAATGCATGTCGCGCTCGATACCACGATGCCGGCAGAAAAGATCAGCATTGCCGGTCCGGGTAAATCGGAGCGCGAGCTCTCGTGTGCGATCGCCGCAGGCGTACTGATCAATATGGAATCCGAACTCGAGATGGAACGGATTATGGGGCTGTCGGCTGCATTGGGCGTTCGCGCACGCGTCGCGATTCGCATCAATCCGGACTTCGAGCTGAAGTCATCCGGAATGAAGATGGGAGGCGGCCCGAAGCAGTTCGGCGTCGATGCTGAGCGCGTCCCGGAAATCCTCCGGCGACTCAAATCGCTGGATCTCGAATTTATCGGATTTCATATCTACAGCGGTTCCCAGAACCTGAAACCGGAATCCATCATCGAATCGCAGGAAAAAACGTTCGAGCTCGCTGCTCGTCTTGCTGAGAGTGCGCCGAGTGCAGTTCGGAAGTTGAACATCGGAGGTGGACTGGGAATCCCGTATTTTCCAGGGGACCTTCCGCTGGAAATCGCACCGATCGGCGAGCACCTGTCGCGTCGACTCCCGGAAGTAAAAAAACGCCTTCCGGATGCGGAAATCGTCATGGAACTCGGGCGATACCTCGTCGGAGAAGCGGGCATTTATGTCTGCCGCGTTATTGACCGCAAGATCTCCCGAGGTCATGTGTTTCTCGTCACGGACGGCGGATTGCATCATCACTTGGCGGCATCCGGCAACTTCGGACAGTTCGTTCGAAAAAACTACCCCGCGCTCATTGCCACAAAAATGAATTCTTCGGAGATGGAATCCGTCAGCGTTGTCGGACCGCTGTGCACACCGCTGGACCTTCTCGCGGACAAAATGGAACTACCAAAAGCTGATGTCGGTGATCTTGTCGTGATTCTGCAGTCCGGCGCCTATGGACTCACTGCGAGTCCCACGCGGTTTTTAAGCCACCCCGAACCGATGGAAGTGCTAGTCTAAAATTGATCCCTTAGTGAAGAAATACACGGCAGGCCCCACATCGATTCGGCAACACGAAAAACTCTTCCAGGAAGGCACAACCAACATAAGCAGGAATGCCTGCCAATCTTCCCTCGGATGATTTGCTGTCGCAGTGAATTGGCAAACGCATCCCTATCAAGGACTGCAAGAAATTTTCTCAAGGTTGAAATTCATACGCGCCAGCATCCGGGGTGCCAACCAGAACTCTCGGCCGTACAAAATTGTCACTCCACAATTCATACAACGGTTGAACCTCAAAATCGTGAAATTTTTGAATTGGGATTCCGGCGTCAATTGCTGCCGACCCTTTTGTTGTTCGATAGTCGAAATGTTCCCGATCAACAAATCCAGAAGACATAAATACGTTCGCTATGCGCTCCCCGCCGGCGCACTGAATATCTCCCTTCCCTGACAGGACATTGTTGACAAGGTTGCAAGGCACGTCATTTGTTGACTGAACAAATCGACCACTGTTGCGATCATTAACGATTGTGTTGTTTGCAAGTACAAGAACGTTGTCGGAATATTGGATCCCTTCTGCACCGTAAGAGATCAGTACCCAATTTTCCGCGTTAGGACCTTGTTGAATGACATTTCCCAACAACAGTGCTTTTCCTCCGTTGGGAAGATCAACTTGGTAGCTCGCGTTTCCTTTACCTCCATCCATGACGCGATTGTATTCAAGAACCGTTTCTTGAGCGCGACTCTTTACGTTGTGACCGACATTAGCATCTCGAAACAAATTGAACCGCGCAGTAAACCGCTTAATTTTTCCTATATATATGTTGTGGCTCAGACCGTCGCCGGCACCGCCGTGAATAAATTCCGAATGTTCAACCGTGATCTTACCTTCAGGAAGCGCGCCAGCGAGAATTCCATTTTCATTGTCGACAAATCTGACATGGCGTACCGTCAGATCATTCCCTTCGGCTCGAATTCCGGCGCCATTCTTGTCAGGAACTGTCGCACCTGAAAACATGACATTCTCGATTCGAACTCGGTTACCTTTTACAACCCAAATTCCTTTTCCTTCCACATTTCGACCCGCAGCCACAACCTGAGCCGCATGCCCAACACCACAAATCACCAAATCGTCAGTTCGAATTACCGCCACATCGCCGCCGTAGACTCCGTCGGCAATTTCAATCACGTCCCCCGGTTGAGAGTCTAAAATCGCAGAGGCGATATCGGGGTAACCGTTGGGTGTCCCCACTGATAGACGATGTTTCGCCGTATCTGAATCCTCAATGGTGATGGTCAACTTTCGTCGAATCCCGCTTGAGCCACCCAACTCCAAAACAATGTATTCCGGACATTCGGACTCCTCATCCCTTCGAAGTTCGATATCAAAGGATGCGCGATCTGTTCGTGAAGGAATTACCAAATCGGCCGGGCCTCTGAAATCGACGCCAAGGTCTGCGGTTCCACCGTATCTCAGGTGAAGTCGCTGTTCATTGCCTGACTTCTTTTCAAGCTTTACAGTGACAGTCACTTTTCCATCGGATTCTTTGGCGGACAAATCTGTCTGCTCAAAATTTGCGTTAATTGTTGTCAGCGAATTTCCGCAATTGGAAACGCTCACCAACACCAGCACCGAGATTAGAAAACCTACTTTCCGCATTTTTCGATCAACCACTCTCGTGTCCACTTAGAAACGTTGTTTCGCCAGTCCGCACTGGAAAACGTATGATTGGCCTCCGAAAAGTCCCGACGCTGCACATTCGCTCGTTTGACAAGCTTCTTCCAACGGCGCGACCTTGCTACCAAATCCCGAAATTCATCGGCCACGTAATCTTGATTTCCCGAAAGTATCAAAAGAATTGCGCCACCGAATTTTTCCCAACCGAGCGCCATTTGATCGACAAATGCTGAGGTCGGTGGGCCGTTTTTCATTTCGTTAGGTGCGTCAGGCGGAATGCTCGACGTATTGCTCGCGGAAGCGCTGCGCAATTTTCGAATAAGCTCAGCAAAACCCCGAAGTGATGCACCCAGACTAAATTTTCCGGCAAGGACTTTGTGCCAAAATTCAGCACTCACTAGCCGCTGGAGATAATAGTGCTTCATGTAGGCGCGGGCCATTCCAGCATCGGTACGGACCCATGGGTTTAGAATAACTAACCCTATAACTCTCGGATCACTGTGTGCATACATGAGTGCTGCCGAGGCTGCATCGCACAATCCCCAAATAACTATCCGCCGCACGCCACGCGCGCAAAACGCGTCAATAGATGAGCGGATGTCCGACTCGATACTTTCAAAGTGACCGATTCCTTCTCCACAATCCCCCATACCGCGATAGTCAAATCGCATTGCGGGAAATCCGCTTTCGGCGAGGTCACGCGCCAAAAGCAGAAATTGCCGATGGCTGCCAACCCGGTACTGGGGCCCACCTACGATAATTAGCACACCGAGTTCGTTCGGAATGGAGGGCTCATGCACGATACCAATGAGAGAGTCGCCTTCACATCGATACACGATGGCATGTTCACTCTTCACGGGGCACCTTGAAGAAGACAACTTGTCGACTGTGCGATCAACTCCGAAACAATTCCGATTTCTGGTGAATTCCAGAACGGCTCGCCGACCATTGCGACAGCATCAACTCGAATACCTTCAGAACGCCACACATCAACAATCTTTTGACTGACAGGAGAAATATTCCGCGCGGCAGGAGCAACTTCAAACCAATTGATTTGCGGCGTACCCGCTTGAATGAGTTTCTTAAGTTCAGCTGCATCAATCGCCCTGACAAG
Source organism: Proteobacteria bacterium UBA6921 (assembly GCA_002450895.1). GTDB lineage: Bacteria > Pseudomonadota > Gammaproteobacteria > SG8-11 > SG8-11 > UBA6921. Next base: position 13,425 of record DKAR01000017.1, on the reverse strand, counting down.
CTCTGGCGCAAGTGTGTAACCAGCGATTTCTACTGCGGATCCTGCGTAAAGAGTCTCGCGTAACTGCTGCGTCGTCATTTTTTCTCCGGCGCCCATCATATCCGCCGCAAGTCGGAGCCTCAGGAATTGCGTCATCATTTGCTCGCCTCGCACGACTGGCTGCCAGAACACCATTTGCGCAATTCGATCTTTCAATTCACGAGCTAGCTCTGATGCTAGCAACGCTCCTGATCTCAGTCCCCACAACACGATTCGGTCGAATCCATGCTCAAACAACCATTGAGCGCCACGACGAAGATCATCCAGCCATATCGACCACCGCGCGTCTCCGAAATCTCCCGCACTGTCGCCCGTGCCGAATAAGTCCACGACAAGAACGCCTAAGCCCGTCTGGACAAATTGCCGGGCCTGAAGCGCAACCATTCGCCGAGATTTGTTCATCTCCTCTGCGAAAGGTGGACAGAAAAGCACGGCACAACGGCTTTCACTGCCGCTCTGCGGAGAGAAGAAAACACTAAAAAGTTGGCCCGCTGAGCCAGACAGATAAAACGCTTGCAGTTCTGGTATCGGTGATTTCGGGGAGTTCACGCGCGAGAGCCGTCGGAACTACTTGATGTACAACTAACTCAGTTTGGCCTGCACGAACTCGGCAAGGCTTCCCAAAGTTGCAAAAGTGTCAGCCGAAATTTCATCGTCTGAAACCGAGAATCCATAGTGCTCCTCTAACGCCGTGATAACCGCGACTACGGCCATGGAGTCAAGCTCAGGCAGATTGCCCAAGAGCGCAGTATCGGCACGAAGACTTGCGGCGCGCGGACCCAGCTTAAGTGTCGCACCGACAATCTCCCTCACTTCTTCCAACATAACAGCCTCTTCAAAACAAAATGCCGCCGCGAGCGAGGCCCGACGACGAACGGAAATGGAGCTGACGGAAGGACTTGAACCTTCGACCTGCTGATTACAAATCAGCTGCTCTACCAACTGAGCTACGCCAGCGTAAATTTGCAGTGCGTATTCTATAGAAACCCGACTCGGCAGTACAAACCGTATGTGTAAATTCCACCGTCACTGCGACTCAGAATCAGACTTCGCGGACCCTTTGTTCAGCCTTGGGTTCCTTTCGAAAGGCAGGTTAACGTGGCTCAATTCGCTGGTCGGCCAAAGAACGGCTTAATTTCCGATTGATGTACTCTTGACCGCCGATGCTCCCAAAATATCCGACTGCCTAGAAGCGGGTCGTGTATCGCAATCCCGAATGCGTTTTAAACGGCATGATGAACCGAACTGCCAAATGAGCGATGAAATAATTGCAGGTTGTAACGAGTTATCCAATCACCTTGGCAAGCATTCCCCAACGAAAGCAATTGAGGTGATAGAGAGTCCGGACTTCGTCTGACCAACGTGTGTGCCATTCCATAACCTTTCCGTAAAACTCAATACGGGCGAATTGTTTCCCGTCGAAGATTTTTTTGAATGAATCCTGACGCATCAACATCGCGGGAGACGAATTCTTGATGCCTTCGTCGTATGTTGTTTTCAGAATTACTAGAACGTCGTTGTGGCAGATGCAAAGGTCTATCGCGGCAAGATGGTCTCCGTACCAGTACTTATAGATTCGCGCTGCACCTCGCGCTGCGAACGAGTTCAACAGCTGAATATAAAACTTTCCCTGCGAATTGTTCATGGAAACGGCGGTTCCACTGCTTGCCTTCCATCCTGCTGTTTCCAATCGCCCGTATTCTTCTACCGCTGCAGGAATCTTTTCGCGATCAGTGACGACCTCCAGAGAGGTCTCAACGTTTTCTCTCTGTAACATATTTCGTTGCCGCTTCATGTTTTGCCTGAGATTCTTGCCACGCGCAGCCCAATATTCGTCAAATGTTCCGCGAATGGTTATCCGCGCCGTCTGGATATAGTCGATTGTGCTTACCGCAGCCTCAGGGCCTGGTCTTGCAAACATCTCCGGATCCAATTGCGTGACGCCGAAAAGTAACGGAAACCCCCGCAACGCTTTAAGCAGAGCATTTCCGACCGCAACCGAGCTGAACTCTGGTGCTACTAACCATGCGCCAATAGGACATTGTGATGGTTGAAACGTTTCCCAAACAAGAAAGTTCTTTTTCCGAATAACGGCCATCGCAATTGGTCGTTGCGCGTGCTCCAGAACGGCAATTTGCTCAGAACCGTCTTTGAAACTGTCCAAGGCTGCCTGAATAAGGTCTGGCTCGAGCACTGGCGACTTTGGACCACGTTCATTAAGATCTCGCCAACGGTCAGAAAAATCGTGAAATTGGGAAGCTGGTGCGAAATTCCATTCTGCACGTTTGATGATTTGGGCCGACTCCCCATTGGAAACATTCACGCTCGACTTTCCTTCAATATTTCGCGTATCCGCGTAAGCATCCATTCCAATTCGCCCTCTTTCAGCTCTTGATGACATGGAAACTGAAAGACGCGACGCGACAAATTTGCACTCACTGGACAAACCCGCTCATCCACGCCTTCCCACAAGAATTCACCGAATCTTAAAATTGGAATACCCGCCACTTTCATTGGCGCAAAAACTCGTTCAGGCTGATCGACAATAAAGGGGTAGACATACGGAACAACTTCGTCCGCTAAGTCGTGAAAAAGAGGAGCTCCACCAGCAGTATTGGATAGTTGTTCGTGAATTCTCAGGTAGTTTTCACGACGTTTTTCAACTATTCGACGGGTATCGACCCACCGCATAAGTCGCCTTGATGATGTCGACTGTTGCTTGTTTAGCCACCTAGCATCGAATTCGTACGCGCCGTCTGAAGCGGATGGACCTAACGCTTCTGCCTCCTCAGTGCCTCGCGATCTTTTAAGGGCGCTCCAAATCCAGTCCTTGATAACCAAAGGCCACTTGATGATCGGTCGCAACATTGAAAACCGTCCGTACTCAAGCGATTGTTCAATTCCGTTAATCAAAGCCTTAATGCTAAAAATCATCGCCGCAGGCTCGAGTTGAATGGTAGCGAGACTTCTTCGTGCAGAAACCAGTACACCTCCATCGTAGATTGGGAAGAACTTCATCGAGCTGGCAATAGCAAAATCCCCAAAAGAACCAAGAGGACGGCCGTCCTGCTTTCCGAAATAGGCATGCGCACAATCCTCGATCAACGCGATACGGTATTGATCACAGAACGATCGAAGCTGAGCAACGGGTTGCGAAAATCCAAAATAATGAGTCGCAAGCATCGCACGGGTCTGTGGGGTAATCTTCTTTTTGATGTCGTCAAAATCAATTTCTGTGCTGGAAAGAATTTTATAGAATACAGGTTTGGCTCCGAGCCATACTGCGGGCTCAACCATGCTTGTGCAATGGAATGCCGGTATTAAGACTTCATCTCCCGGCTTGACTCCTAAATTTTGAAGCGCCAGCGCAATTGCGGCTCGTCCACTCGTGACGTATCGAGCGACGCCAAAATCATCAATTGCGGGAATCTGGCTTCGGTGCGTCCCGAAACTGCGCAACGAGAGCACTGGCTTGATTGGGATCCGAGGTTTCGGAAAAACTGGAGTTGCGGCCATTCAAAATTTGACTGTAAAAAATACTTAATTCGACGTGGTCACGAATCGTTCAGCTGAAAACACATCAGCATCTGGAACGCCAACCATATCATTATAGTGACAGCGCACACCTGCCAGTATGAATTATGGCTGCTTGTTTTCCTCGACTTTAGGCCCCTTGTCCGGTCTTATCACGACTTGATTCCACAACTTAGCGTCAATCAAGCGCTGCTTCAATCCTGGCAGCGGGTATCCCGCACTATACGCTTTTTGCGCATAAGGAATTGCTTCTGAGCAGCGGTTCAAGTCACACATTAACAGCCCCAGATTGTAACTCAACTCAGTGTCGCCTGGCACAAACCGTTCGGCCTCCTTGTATCGGGTCAATGCTTCCTGATACTTACCTTTTCTATGAAGATAAATCCCGTAAAGCATCCTGACAACTCCATCATCCGGGGCAAATCTCATGGCGCGGTCAAAATAGCATTCGACCGTTCTGTATCCACCGACTCGACGATAACCGTCGCGTAATTGAAGCTTCAGGACAGCAAATAGCGCGCGATGATGGTTTGGAAATGCACGAAGTGTGTAATCGAGGTCTGCCTCGATATACCCAGTATGCCCGCTAATCAATGCTTCTACTTCCGGTGTAAAGTGGAACGGTTCGACCCACCACAACCATTTGGTTACATGTTCCGGGTTTGTGTAGTCGTAAGGACCGAACCCATTTTCTAAACTCCCACAATCCTCGTCCTCAGCTGCCGCGCTGCTCCCACAAACAAAAATCAAAATGATTGCGATCCACCTTGCCATTCAATAACTTCCTAAATATACCGAGAGTAACAACCCAGTCTAACCAAAATCGGCGAACACACTGTGTGGGTGTGAACAATTCTACCGGAGCAGGCGCATGGACCGTCAAGGCGAAATACAGCACGACAAAGTCGTTAAAAACACACTCAAATATTAAAGTCCGCTTCCGATTAACGCGAAGCACCGCGCCCGGATGTGCCGCTAACATGCGATGGACTAGGTCATTCGGTTACAATGCGACGTCTCTGAACGCCCCAAAAGTAAACGACAAAACGACATTGTCAGAAATCTGGATATCTTCAATGCCATCGATTATCGGTTGGAGTGGTGACACGGCTCAGGATCAGGAAAGTCTGCTTATCTCGAAAATGAGTAAGGCTTGCGGCAATTATTCTCCCTGCCGGGCAGTATATGGCGCGTGTGTCGAACACGCAGGCAGCGACTCGGTTGCAGACTCTCATATCGTTGCGTCGATTATCGGGCGCCCACAATGGCGAAAAAACGAGGACGCCAATTTTGCGAAAAATAACGGCCATGCTGCGGCATTGGCCAATGCCTACAAGCGTGACGGCGAACGCTGTGTTTCAGCAATAAATGGGCATTTTGCCATCGGCATACTCGACAAGGCCAAAAATCGTGTCTTGCTGGCAATTGACAGGATTGGTGCTTTTCCGATGGCGTACACCATCCTACAAGATCGCCTTATTTTCGGATCGACCGTTGATGCAGTTTGTGCGTTTAACGAAGTGAAACCGCACGTATCTCAGCAGTCGTTATACGACTTTCTCTATTTTCACATGATCCCAAGCCCGGGAACCATTTACGACAAAATCTTCAAGCTACAGCCCGCACAAGCTCTGTTGTACGAGAATGGTCGTCCGCACCTCTTTTTCTACTGGTCCCCGCAGTTTGTGAACAGCGGACGTGCCTCATTCGCCGAACTACAAGACGAATTTCTGAAAACGGTTCGCGATTCGGTTCGCCGCTGCGATCCAAACGCTGCCACGGGGGCATTTCTCAGTGGTGGAACGGACAGTTCAACGGTTTCGGGAATGCTTTCCGGTATCCAATCGCCGGCAAAGACGTACTCCATCGGCTTTTCCCAACAAGGCTACGACGAAATCTCATATGCCCGTATCGCTGCCAAGCATTTCAAAACTCAGCAGCATGAATACTATGTCACGGCAGACGACGTCGCAGACGCCTTTCCGCAAGTTGCGTCTGCCTATGATGAGCCTTTCGGAAACTCATCAGCTATTCCAACGCTCTTTTGTGCGCGGCTCGCTGCCCGAGACGGCGTTAACGTCATGCTCGCCGGCGATGGCGGCGATGAATTGTTTGGTGGCAACGCGCGGTACGCCAAGCAGAAGGTATTCAATATTTATCAATTGGTGCCCGCTGCGCTGCGATCGGCGTTGCTGGAACCGCTTCTTCTGGGAATTCCACTGACCAAAAACCTGCCGATCGTTCGCAAGGTTCGCAGCTACATCGAACAGGCACGCCAACCCATGCCGGACCGGATGGAAAGCTACAATTTCCTGCACCGTGACGATCCGAGCAAGATCTTCACTCCTGAGTTCCGAACACGATTCGACGGCAACCATCCGCTTCAAATACTGCGCGATGTCTACAATCGGGCGTCATCCACATCTCTTTTGAATCGAATGTTGTTTCTGGATTGGAAAATTACGCTGGCAGACAACGATCTTCGCAAAGTCAATCGAATGTGCGCACTGGGCGGCGTCGAAGTCCGCTATCCCATGCTTGACGATCAACTGCTCGAATTCTCAGCGCGCGTCCCGCCGGAAATGAAACTTAAGGGACTAAAACTGCGCTGGTTCTTCAAAAAATCACTGGAAGGTTTTCTCCCTGACGAGATCATCAACAAGCCAAAACACGGTTTCGGTTTACCGTTTGGCGAATGGCTTAAGCAATCGCCACGCCTGCAAGACACCGTGTACTCGAGCCTGAATGACTTCAAGGCGCGCCGAATAATAAAACCCGAGTTTATCGATGAGCTGATTGATACGCACCGCGGCGGTCACGCGGCCTACTACGGAACGATGATTTGGGTTATCGCCATGCTTGAACAATGGCTGCGCGCGCACAAGGTATCACTATAATCTCAAGTGTTAATAAAATTTGCCGTCAGTATCGCAGTGACAATGCCGACCCGGGCTGATAGCTCGCGTAACCAAAACGACCCATCCAATTGAGATCGAACTCCATGCGCCCTATTCGTTACCTCGCCTTGGCTTCTGTTGCCTTCGTATGGTCTGCCACGTCCGTGTCCGTGCTTGCGGACGATTTTGGCCATGAGTATTTCATCGGTCTGTCCACCGGTGACGTGACAAGCGGGAAATCCGGCTTTGGACAAGGTGTCGCCTATGCGTTCTATCCGGTCCGAGTCGATACCGGCGACAAACCGTACGGCGAAGCCGCGTTCATCACGCAGGCACATTACGTTGCCGTATCGATCGATGGCTCGAGCGCCGATTCAGGCGCAGGCAGCGCGCACGACTGGCAATATGCGGTACGCGGCAGATATACACTGCCCGGCAACATCTGGTTTGGCGAAGCCGAGTTCGTGCGCAATGAATACGAATTCAATCCCTTTGTTCTCTCCGAGGCGAGTGGCGTCGATAGCCTGACCAACCTGCTTCGTGTTCGCGGCGGAATGTATCTGACTCCAACGACGTCCGTCGATTTGGGATTGGCCTATTCTTCCTCCGAAAACAGTTTTTTCGGTGACGAAACGACGAGCTACATTGACATTCACGGCCGCACGTTGCTGCCCGCCGGAAACCAGTATGTCGCCGCGGAACTTCGGATTACGCACGCTTCGACCGACGCAGACAACTACTCGCAAACTTCGCTGGACTACAAGGCCAAACTGAACTGGTATTTCACCCACAAGCTCGATGCCGGCATCAGCTATGAAACTGGAATCGATCCAGACTATGCCCTTGCGGACTATCGAACCTTTGGTGTCGAAGGCAACTGGTTCCTCGAGCCGGAGCTTCTGATCTCGGTAAGGGCCCAGCGGCAAACCTGGTGGAATGACGACCAGTTTGATCTGCTGCTGGTTCGCCTCGGCGTCAGGTTGTAATCGCTCAATTCGACTGCAGTCCGTTTGACGCACTACCCGGCCCGCCCGTAAAATGCACGCCTCGAAAATTCGGGGCGATTAGCTCAGCGGGAGAGCACNNTGCCTTCACACGGCAGGGGTCGCAGGTTCAAACCCTGCATCGCCCACCATCAACACTATAACTTGCGCGCACTGAGCGAAATGGACGTCGCCGTGTAAGTACCCGGATCACGCGGGAAAACGGGCGGACCCATGGCACAAAAGAAGCGATGTTCAAGATCAGCAAGCGCCAGCTTGTTGGCCGCAAAGAAACCGGCAAATGATTCTCTCGCGTCGGACTTTCCCGTCACACCAATGAATGTTCTGATTCATCTTTGGGATGCAGAGTCGTCTTCATTGCATGCAGCAGAGCCTGCTGGCAACTCCAGTCCCGCCGCCGTGTCCGTCGACGATGAAATTCCGAGCAGTCGGCGCGAAGCATTGCGGCGCCAACTTGAGCGCGTGACCGGCGAGGTTAATTTCGTCGCGCGCGCCATTCGCCGCATTCACTAGGAAGTCACCAGCTCACGATCCACAGGCCCCTTGTTCAGGCAGGTCGGGTCGTCAATTCGCGAATCGAAATTCCCGGCATTTGAATTCGCCGTTTCGGCACCCTACGCTGTAAATACGCGCATGCACGACGAACGCGGCGGCATTGCCACCGGCATGGTGTACGGCGCAAATCGCAATGTGAGGGAATTTCATGAGAATCACTCTCTTTGCACTCTTGGCACTGATGTCCATTCCGGCCCACGCCTCTTTTTTCACCGGCAACGAGCTTGTTCAGTACATGCACGAAACGGAGAAGGCCGACGCACAGGATCCCAAGACGGAATATTTTGATGTCGGCAAATACCTGGGTTTTGTTCTGGGCGTCTTCGACGCCTACGAATCGACGGGGTACATTTGCGCGCGCAAGAATGTAACGATTGCCCAGGTATCCCAGGTCGTATCAACCTACCTGAAAGAAAATCCGGACAAGGCAAAACGGGAAGCCGTGCGATCGGTTCGCGAAGCCTTGCGGGCCGCCTATCCCTGCGAGTCGAACGCGCCCCCGCCCTGACAATTTGCAGACAGTCGTGATAATTGAACTCAAACTGCTGCTGCTAATCATGGCTGCAAATTCTGCCCCCGTCCTGGCCAATGATCTATTTCGCGATCGATTTACGGCGCCCATCGATGCTGGAAGAAAATTCTTCGATGGATACCCGCTGTTCGGTGCCTCAAAAACGTGGCGCGGCGCTTTCAGCGCCTGCGTGTTGACACCCATCGCGGCATGGGTTCTCGGACTAGAACTCGTCATCGGCTTGGCATTCGCCGCGGCCGCCATGGCCGGTGACCTGCTTTCGTCATTTATCAAACGCCGCCTCAACCGGCCGGTAAGCAGCAAAGCCATCGGCGTTGATCAAATTCCGGAAGCGCTACTGCCCCTCTTGGTCGTCCAGAGCCATTACGCACTGGGAATAATGAGCATTGCTGGCATCGTCATGGCGTTTACGCTCATTGAGATCACCGTTTCTCCATTGTTGTGGAAGCTCGGCCTGCGCAAGCGCCCCTACTGATGCGATCGCAACGTGTGTACGGTCACTTCGGGAGGACAGTTGAAACGCACGTCAACAATGGAAACACCTGAACCGCGCGATGTGTAACCCTGCATTCCCTGAAACTCCCACGCGCCGACACAATAGCGGCGAGGACAACGCGCGTTAAGCATCACCGGAATACCGCCGGGCAGGCAAATTTGTCCGCCATGCGTATGTCCCGCCAACATTGCACCGAATCCCGAATGCGCGGCATGTCGATACATTTCCGGCGTATGGCACAGCAGGATGGACGCGGATGAATCGGGAATCTCGCGTGCGGCCGCCACCAGGCTCGCCATGCGAAAATAGTGCGCATCATCCACGCCTGCGAGATAAAAAACTTCATCGCCACGTCGAATACCGATCGACTCGTTTAACAACATGCGTATACCCGTCGCCTCAAATCCGGGAACCAGCGCGATCGTGTCATGATTTCCCAAAACACCGAACACCGGATCCTTGAGATGTACGCGCAGTTGTCGCATCGCCTCAATCACGGCGGCGTAGTTGCCATAGGTTTTTCCGCGATAATCCCCGGTCAGAACGCAGACGTCATAGTCAATGTTTCGCACGCATTCGCTGAGTGCGTGAGGAACCACTTCATTCATATCCAGATGCAGATCGCTGATCTGCAGGATCCGATATCCGTCAAATACGGACGGCAGATGTGACAGCACGATGTCGTTTTGAACCACTTCCAGGCGTGATGCGTTTCTCTGCCCACGCCGGTACAAACCGGTCAGACGCAATGCGCCGCGAATGAGCGCGTGAACGGAGTACCAGTTTTCAATATGGAAAAAATTGATCCCTTGACCGAACACCCGGGCTTCATTGTCGCGCTCAATGCCGAGCCGTTGCCGCAAGTGGACGCGGCCAATTCGTTGTTCCAGGGCAATCCTGTCACTTTCGCTAATCTGGGTCATTGAATGATCTCGATGTCACAGCGCGCAGGAGTGTTACGGTGATGCCTGAGGCGAACTTGCCTGAGCGGCATTGCGCTGAATCTCCATCAAAGTCTGTCTTGACGTTGGCGCGACATCGCCACCCAAACCCACCGCGGTTTGTGCCGCGGTCTCCGCTTCCGTCCATCGATGCTGGTCTGCAAGGACCTGTGCAAGATTGTTCCAGACCGCGGCATTGTCAGCATCGGCGCGGAGGATCTCCCGGTAGTTTTCCTCCGCGGCCGCCAAATTCCCGGACGCATAACTCGCGTTCGCCAATCCGAATCGGGCGCCAATACTTTCCGGCCATTTTTCGAGGGCCGCCATGTACGCGCGCGCGGCGACGCCGGGTTTCCCAAGACGTTCAACGGCGGCGACAGTGATCAGGAAGTTTTGCTCCACGGCAGTGGCAGGAAGCCTGTCAGGCGCCAAAGAAACCATCGCCCAGTGATCTGCGCGCTGCCACGTGCGTTCAAAGACGGAGAATTCTGTCGCGAGACGGGATTCTCGTCCTGAGCGAAGCACGAATTCCTGTCGGTCCAGGTCATAACCCACGACAACGGCGTAGTGCCACACCGGGAGCCAACCAAGGCCGAGATTTTGCAGAACAAGAACAGGGTGACCTGCCGCGATTTCGCGAATCACGGTTTCCCGGTTGCGTTCAAGAACGTATGGAATTCTTTCGTGACGGCGGGCCGCCGCCACCATTTCGATCTGAAGGCTGCCCTTCCTTTCTGGCAGGAACACTTCAGATACGAGTTGTTCTGGCTGGACGTCGACCCCCGCGTGACTCAAAACCTCCGCGAGTGACGCCGGTCCACATTGGTAGTCTTCCTGCGGAAAAAATGCAACGTCCGTTATTTCATGACTCCGCGGCACGGCAACGTCATCAATCCGCACCGTGGGTACCGACGCACATCCTGCCAGCGCGGCCTGCACCAAAATCAGTGCCGCCGCGACGGAATTGCGCATTAACGCGCGCGGTGCTTCACGAACGGAAAGACCTGCGTGAATCCGAGAATGTCAGTAATCAGAAGAACAATAAAAATGAACAACAAAAAACTCAGCGGATCCGTACCGGCCGCCGGCAAGTTGTCGATGTTGGTGGCCAAAGCATGGAGTTCGTCATCGCTAAGCGCGTCCAGTCGAGCCTGAATCTGGGTTGGATCAACGCCGTAGCCAGCCAGTGCGTCATGAACATCGGCCCGATCCAGCGCCGCTTCGATATTCAATCGATCCTGCTGCACCTGCGCGCTGCGCAACAACGCGTCGGTTGTAACCATCGCCGCATTTGCCGTTGGAACCTGCAGACTGAAAAACAAGACCGAAACGATGACATAACCGGCGAGCGGGGCCGCCCATTGGCGTAACACTTTCATTTTTCAAACCTCCAGAGATAGTGGGACCAAATTTGGAAAAAGTATAGCAGCGGCCGGGAAACGCCCGCTCAAACGAAGCAATTCAATACCGGACTTGGGCTCAATTAATTTAGACGTTTCCCCGAACTTGGCTACCGAACAGCCCCGTGGTGGTAGACATCCCTCTCTTGGAGCATCTCTGTAGCCAAAAGGCTTCACCAACGCCACGTTACGATGCGATCTCCTCGTAAAAAGCGAAGAATTCACATGGTCGTTTGGTGCTCATTCCTCTACAATACGCCACCTTATGGGTCGCCTTAATTTTAAGCTCTAAAGTCCGTTATTAGCTTCGTCATGACAACAAAAAGCATCCTCGTCACCGGAGGCGCCGGCTATATCGGCAGCCACGTTGTGCGCCAGCTTGGGGAGCGTGGTGAGCGCGTCGTTGTGCTCGACAACCTGTCCAAGGGATTTCGCGAGTCCGTTCTTTACGGTGAACTGATCGTCGGGGACACGGGAGATCCGGAACTGGTCACCCGGGTGTTGTCGCAGCACAATGTTGAATCCGTGCTGCACTTTGCCGCGCACACCGTTGTTCCGGAATCGGTGACCGACCCGCTCAAGTACTATCGCAACAATACGTGCGCATCCCGCAATCTGTTGGAGTGCTGCTCCAAGGCGGGCGTGAAGCACTTTATCTTTTCTTCGACGGCGGCAGTCTACGGCATACCGGCGGACATGTACGCGAGCGAAGAGACTCCACTGAGCCCGATCAATCCGTACGGTAGCTCCAAACTAATGACGGAAATCATGCTGCGTGATCTTGCCGCGGCAACGAAGCTGCGGCATGTCACGCTGCGATATTTCAACGTTGCCGGCTGCGATCCGGGTGGGCGTATCGGCCAATCGACGCCGGAAGCAACTCTGTTGACCAAAGTCGCCTGCGAGCATGCTGTCGGCAAGCGGCCATCGATTTCGATTTTTGGAACGGACTACGCGACATCGGACGGCACCGGCGTGCGCGACTATATCCATGTCGAAGATCTCGCCGATGCTCACCTTCTGGCGTTGGACCATCTGCGCAAGGATGGAGAATCCCTGACGCTGAATTGCGGATACGGGCATGGCTACAGTGTGCGAGAAGTTCTCGACAGCGTGGCACGGCTGAGCGGTGTATCCCTCATAATCAAGGAAGAGCCGCGCCGCGCGGGCGATCCGCCGATGCTGATCGCAAAATCAGAGCGAATTCGAAAAATGCTGGGCTGGACCCCCAAATACGACAACCTCGACGTCATCGTTGGGAGCGCATTGAGGTGGGAACGTAAACTGCTGGACAAAGCAGCGAAGTAAATTGAATACCGCAGCGCGAGGATTGGACTGTTGCGCTGAAAAGTTTCGCGAACATCAACCAGAAGAGCAATCGAAATGAAAGTCACCATTTATGGTTCAGGTTATGTCGGTCTGGTCACGGGCACCTGCCTGGCGGAAGTCGGCAACGACGTGCTGTGCGTGGACGTTGATCAACGCAAGATCGACATGCTGAAGAAAGGCGAAATTCCGATTTTTGAGCCCGGACTGGAGGCGCTGGTCCACAAGAATACCGAATCCGGCCGTTTGCGTTTCACCACCGACGCGAAAGAAGGCGTTGCGCACGGACTCTTTCAATTCATTGCCGTTGGCACCCCGCCGGACGAAGATGGTTCTGCCGATCTACAGTACGTCCTGGCCGTCGCCAAAACGGTAGGAACCCATATGAGCGAGTATCGTGTACTGGTCGACAAGTCGACGGTACCGGTCGGTACGGCTGACAAGGTCCGTGACCAAGTGAAGAAGACTCTGGCGGAACGCGGCGCGAACGTCGACTTTGACGTCGTGTCGAATCCCGAGTTTTTGAAGGAAGGCGCCGCGATCGACGATTTCATGAAACCGGATCGCATCGTGGTCGGCACCGATAACCCCCGCACCACGGAACTGCTGCGCGCGCTCTATTCACCGTTTACCCGCAATCACGAACGCATCGTGGCGATGGACATTCGCTCCGCCGAACTGACCAAATACGCCGCCAACGC
>DKAR01000157.1 GCA_002450895.1 Proteobacteria bacterium UBA6921 | reverse complement strand
GTGCGTAGCGGTTCCGGCAACACACTGTTGATGGCGAGTCGCCGCAGTAACTTGTCCGTATCGGAGAATGAAATACCGGCGCGCTGAATGAAAAGGTGGGTACAGGATTCCATGGTCCCCGCACGTTCAACCAGCGTCCACTTTCGGCGTCCTCCGCGCACATGGCCAATCAGAGCTTGACGAATGGCGGCCAGATTTGGACGACGCCGGGCCACGACGATTACCGGCACTTCGAGCGCGCGGTGCAATGCATGAATGTCGACGACATTGAAACCCGCCAACGCGATACCCTGGAGCAGTATCACCTGGATGTGATCGCGAAATTTTGAGCGTTGCAGCAAGTCGATCAATACGCGCGTTGCATTGGCGCCATCGCGACGAACCTTGCCGCTTAAGACGCCTTCGAGCCGGGATCCCGAGAAAACCGAGCCAACAACCAAAACGTCGCCGCGGTGGGTCCTTTTAAACGGTGCATCATCAAAACCGATGACATGAGAGAAACGGGACGTCTTGCGCTGGCGGATCACATTGCGCGCCGGTATTGCGGAAGCGTTCGGCATCGGAAATGTACCTCGAGTCTGCGACAGCAGCGCAGGGCAAAGGGTAAAATGATGTTGATCGAATCGCCCCGGACGACATTGGGTACTGAATCTCATGCCGCTGCCGCCATCCCCCATTCGCCTGTTGATGTTGTTGTTGCTGATCGCGTTGCTGCTGGCCCTGGTGCAATTCGGAATTGTCACCATCGCATTCGAAAAGCTGGGTCTGTCGTCCAACTCCGCTGCACTCCTCTTGTTTGCTTCACTGATTGGAAGCGGCATCAACCTGCCCATGTTCAGGTTGCAGTCAAATGTTCCTCCGTCGGATATCCCGATGTCCCTCGTGCCGCGGATTTTCGGCGGCCAGCCAATTCGCTTCTCCGGAAAGACGCTCATCGCCGTCAACGTCGGCGGGGGACTGATCCCCTGCATGTTTTGCCTGTACCTTTTCACGCATACCCCCATTACCTTCGGCACAACGTTCCTGGCGACCGCGATCATTTCGGCGCTGAGTTTTTTCGTGAGTCGTCCAATCGCGAAGATCGGAATCGGAATGCCCATCCTTCTCGCGCCGGTGTTCGCCGCATTGTGCGGAATCTTGCTAGATCACGATAACAGCGCGCCGCTCGCGTACGTGTGCGGAACCTTGGGTGTGCTGATTGGAGCCGACATTCTGCGTCTCAGGGATATTCGCGACATGGGTGTCCCCGTCGCGGCGATCGGTGGCGCGGGCACGTTTGATGGTGTTTTCATTACCGGATTGGTAGCGGTCCTGCTGGCCGGATGAGTTGCGTGCCAAAGCCATCGAGTTGAATTCAAGTTGATTCTTTTCCACGCACGAGCAGTACCGGCAGGTGAGCCACTCGAGTGATACCCTCGGCGACGCTGCCCAGAAACAGCCGGCTCAGACCACGCCTGCCATGGGTGCCGACAACAATAAGATCCGCGCCAACACGATCAGCTTCCGCGACGATGGCTTCAGGTATTCGCTGCGCGAGCGAGCTTAATTCAATGAGTTGGGAATGTGCGGTCACTTCTCTGGAGATTGCACGCGTGAGTGCTTTGTCCAGAATACCTCGGCCGCGCGCAATAAAGGCTGCCCATAAATCTGCAAGGCCGGCGAGTTGCCCATCCCATTCCACTGTTTGTAGCTCGACAGCATGCACAATCCACAAATCTGATTGGCCGGCGATCGCCAGTCGAATCGCTTCCTCAAGAGCGGCTTCTCCAGTCGGGCTTCCGTCAACTGCCACCAGAATTTTCTTGTACATGGCGGACACCTGCTATTAGAAATGAAAACACGGACGCCGTAAGAGACGCTTGAAAATAGTGTAAATCTCTGCGAATGGCGTGCTATCCGGCCCTTCACGGATGACAAAGCAGAATTTCGCTGCAAAAAAAACCGGCCACAGAGTTGTTGGCCGGCGAATGACCCTCTCTGGCGCCCCGGGGAAGTGTGAAGCGCGCAGAAAGAGGCTGGGGTCCCTGGCGGAACGCGCCAGCGCGTTACGGCGTGTTCGTGCACGAAATGCGTCAGCGTGGATCAGCTCGCGAGCCGCGGTGTTTCTGCAACAGAGGATGCAAAGTGCTTCGGAAGTGGATGCAGTAGCAAGAATCCGGTACCACGGCGCGAGACATGAATCACGATGGCACGCGAAATAAAGATTGCATTGCTGCCGGGATCCGATACGGAAAGCTGCACCAGGGAATTCGGCGTAAGCGTTGGGTGTGTCAAAGAAAGCAGTGCGCCGTCCACGCTGATGTTCGCCGCCGTTGTCGGCAGCGAAGGAAGTCCATCCATTTGCACCCATGCGCGACACTCGGCGTCGATCCTAGGGTGAAGTCGGTGCTCCATACTTCTGTTCCTCCCGTGGTTGAAGTCGGACAGCAGTTTTTCAATTGGCCGCTCGATTAAAGCGCTCAATCATTCGACATTTCGGAATCCTCATCCGGACGCGAAAGAACGAGATGCAGTACATTGTCCTGCCGAGACGGCCGCGTTTTCTGTCCGCTGCTATTGATCGGGCCCGAAGTGTTATGGGAAGAACTTCCGGGAGCGGCATCGTACAACGGGGAAAAATCGTCGTCGTCAAGAACGTCATCCGGAAGTGTGTTGCGCAGCAACACGCCGGCTCCTTCCGGGCCCGAGTGGATCACGATGCAGCGCGTATGGATGTGGCGCGGTACGCGTCGGTCCGCAAGCACGAGTTCGAAGGATCGAATGCCACGCAAAGATCCCGGCGCGACGTTAAGCAGTGCACCGTGCAAACTGAGATTGCGTGTGCTCGTGAGTACGGAAAGGCGACTGCCAATCCGTATCCAGCCTTTTAACATCACCGAAAGGCGTGGCGAATCGCGCTGTTCGACGTTTCGGCTCATGGCAATGTCTCGGGTAGCATCATTTCAATCGGTCGTGTCGAGAGTCACCGGAATTTACAATCGCTGAAACAGCTGTAAATGGGCGACCACCTGTTGTTCCGCCTCCAGCCAGTCCTGTTGTTCCAGGCCGGGCACAAATCCGCGTTGCATTGATCTGTAATACGCCGCTTCGGCCACCATTGTCCGGATCGCCTCCGGTGTGAGTCGACCCTCGATTGCCGGTTGTTGCGTAACGACTGCGCGTCGCGGTGTTGTCGTCGGCGTACGTTGCGATGCGCGAGCAGGCTTTTCGGATTTTACGGACCTTTGCGATTCCGAATGAGTTGTGTGGCGCGTGAGGGATGTGGACGATTGTTTTTCCATTAAGTTCCAACTCCTTTTTTTGCGTGGATCAGTGAGGTTTGATTGCAGTGTCACGTTCGACAATCTGGAATTCCTGGCCGGAGCGTTTGGCTGTGTAACACGCGGCATCGGCTGCAGCGAGAACGGCTCGTGGATCACAACTGTGGCGATCAATCTGCGCGACTCCGGTGCTGAGTCCGATGGGTATTGCCACACCGGCGATGTAAGGGGGAGTGTGACGCAGCGTCATTCGAAACAGCCGAACCATCCGTATGGCGTGTTCAACCGAGCAATGTTCCATCAGCAATGCAAATTCGTCGCCACCCAAACGGGCCAGCGTGTCCCGTTCCCGGACGAGCTTGCGAAATTCCGTGGCGACTTTTTGCAGGACTTCGTCTCCGGCCAAATGTCCGTACTGGTCATTGACGTTTTTAAATCGGTTAAGGTCCATGTAGCACAACGCATGGACCTGGTGATCGCGGTGTGCGCTCGCTACGGCCGCATCCAGGCGTCTTTTAAACTCGTGGCGATTCACGAGGCCGGTCAGTGCATCATGGGTGCTTTGATGTGTCAGGCGGTTGAGCAGATCGGCAAACGGGCTCTGGTCAAAAAGAACGACACCAATTCCTGCCGAGTTGTTTCGTGCCGCGCCCACCAGCTTTCCCGCAACGATCTGCACCGGAATTGATGTGTTGTTGTCTCGCCGCACGACGCGGTACACGCACGCGCCGGCGGCGTTTTTATTTGCCAACAGGGTCGAAGGGGTCACCGGTGACGGAATATCGTTTCTGTCGCGAAGCAGAACGACGTCATTCCACGGATGTCCGATCCCGTCGTACACTGAGGTTCCCAGAAGCCGAGACGCGGCGGTATTGAGGTACAGAATAAAATCCTGGGGATCGGTGACGATGAACGGCACCGGCAGCATGTCCACGACATGCCAGCCGAGTTGTCCAAGGGAAAAGTCGAGACCGGATGGAAAAATGCTCAAGATTGGGGACACATCGGCATTCGTTGTGTCGCTTGAGTGGAATATTGATTGCGTCGTCGGTTGCATTATACCGATACCATACGCGCGCAATTCTCCTGCAAAAATAGGACAGAACACCTAGGTATAACTACCTAGATGAAGCTGCGCCGCTCAATGCGGAATTAGTTCAGCCGGCGTGTACGGCGGGCTTGCGCGACAGGAAGGCGGTGAGCAAACAGGAAATATCGGAATGTAAACGGTGGATCTCGACAACATTGCGAACGCGAAGTTTGGTCATTGCGAGGGCGCGGTACTTTTCCACCGTGCGAAAGCTGATGCTCAACTCGCGCGATATTTCCTTGTTGGTCTTTCCCTGCAGGACGCGGGCGATGACCTGGCGCTCGCGCTCGGAAAGACGACCGACGCGCTGAAGAACGCCCTGGTGAGACATCTGTTCTCGCGCCGAAATCTTGTGCCGTTCCAGGGCCTCGTTCACTCTTTGAAGCAACAGCGCTGGTGAGACCGGTTTTNNGCCCGAACTGAAGCGCAGACTTCGCCAAACCCGGTTACAAAAATAATGGGCATGGTAATCGAGCGCGCTTGAAGCTCGCTTTGCAGGTCAAGTCCACTTTTACCCGGGAGGCGAACATCAAGCACCAGGCAGCAGGATTCCGTTGGAACATAGGCAGCAAGAAAATGCTCGGCGCTCGCACATTCCTTGACACGATAACCCGCCATTTGAAGCGTGACTGAAATCGCCATGCGGAGGGCGCGATCGTCTTCCACCAGGTAGACGGTAGAGGGGGTATTCATGGGCTGCTGGCGCACATACAGGTGGCGGGAAGCGAAAATCGAAACGTCGTTCCGCCTTGGGCGCGCGGTTCGGCCTGAAGCTGTCCGCCATGCGCGCGAATGATCGATCGACTTACGGCAAGCCCCAGGCCCATGCCGTCCTTTTTTGTCGTTTCATACAAGTCGAATAACTTCGTCGCGCGCGACGGATCCAGGCCGATTCCGTTGTCGTGGACTGCGATCTCGACGCAATCCGAATGTGCCGAGCACTCGATTGTCAGGAGTCGAGGTCCGCGCGACTCCTGCATGGCATCGACTCCATTGCGGATAAGATTCACCAGGACTTGTTCAATCTGAACCGCATCGACATTCACCGCAGGAAGTCCAACAAGGCATTCCGTTCGAATTTCGACGGCGCGATCTGTCAGAAGTGGCTGCAACAACTTTATTGAGTTGGCGACCATGGTCATCAGGTCTGTCAATTGCTTGTTCGGCGCTCCACGGCGCACGAACCGACGAAGTTGCTGAATCACGTCCCCACAGCGACGAATCTGTTCATCCGCGTTCTGGAGCATCTCCAGGACCTGCCCACGTGATTCAGGTGCGGCTTCAAGCAGCGCGATTGCGGCATGATTGAAATGCTCCACGGCCATCAGGGGCTGGGTGAGTTCATGCGCAAGGATTGAAGCGAGTTCTCCGACGGCCGCAACGCGCGATGCATGCGCCAGCGCATCGTGTCGCTCACGTTCGCGTTGTTCCAGCGCCCGTAAATCGGTGATATCCGTGCCTGTGTACACGAAGAAACGATCACTTTCCTGATCCGTCGTGAATTCTGCCCGGCGCCAGGCGATCAGTCGTCGTGCGCCATCGCTTCGGAGCCATTCGCACTCAAATTGTTCTGGAGAGAAATTTGAACGGCCAGGCATTCTTGCGTCGAGTGCGGGAAAAGAATTCCCCGGTGGGGAAAACTCGCTAATATCACGGCCGTTTACGGTGGAAAAAGAGCGGCCGGACACGGCTTCACAGGCCCGATTGAATCGCACGATTCGTCCATTGGGATCGGTGACCACGATCAGCGTTGCGGCGGAGTCGAGCGTCGCTTCAATAAATTTGCGCTCATTCATCCATTCGCCGGTTTTTTCCGCGACCCGGCGTTCGAGCAGGGCTTGGTGTTCGTGCAGCGACCGCTCTGCGGCAACGTTGGCGGTGACATCACGACCAATGATCAGCATGCCACTGGATTTGGCGTCATCGTCCGGAAGCAAACTGTCGAGCCATTCAACATGTCGCTCGGTGCCGTCACGGACAAGAAGGGGCGCTAAAAAACTACACGTCGATTCGCCGGCCCATGCCGCGTTAAACCATTTTTGAGCGCCGGCCCGCTCTGTTTCGGAAAAGAATATTTTGAGCCAGCTCTTTCCTTTAATGTCGGCCAGGCGGAAACCCATTCGTTGCTCGCCCCAGGGATTCATGTAGTCAACTCGCCCGGCGGCATCCAGTACCATTACGATGATGGGCGCCGTTTCGAGCAGCAGGTTGGCGAAGTCGCGCTGTTGCCGGAGAAGGAGTTCCATCTCCTTTCGATAGGTGATGTCGACGAAGGACGAGACCGCGCCAATGATCCGCGCATCTTCATCGCGCACGGGCTGGCCGGTCGCCACGAGCCACCGCATCTGACCTTTGTCGTCGCGAACTCCCATTTCAACGTCGGAAACGGTTCGTCCCGTGCGCAAAGCGACAATTGCCGGTTGTTCGTCGTAGCGGAACGGTTTGCCGTCGGGGTGAATCACACGCTGAGGAGCAAGGGCGTCAGAATCGCCAAGTTTTCCTTCAATGAGCCCGAGTGCGCGCTCGAGCGAGCGATTGCCG
This sequence comes from Proteobacteria bacterium UBA6921, assembly GCA_002450895.1. Taxonomy (GTDB): domain Bacteria; phylum Pseudomonadota; class Gammaproteobacteria; order SG8-11; family SG8-11; genus UBA6921. Next base: position 212 of record DKAR01000157.1, on the reverse strand, counting down.
CTTCGAATATTTCCTTCCACGTCGACAAATACGACACCCTGGCGAAGAGCATCGGAGCCAAAGCGCCACTCGTGATCCGGTGCAACGGAGGAGCGCGCTGGAGCGCGTGGTTTTTCGGACCCGCTGGAACTTCGACTCTCGGACGGCAGTCGTTTTGAAATCGACTTTCGAGTTCTCTCTTCGTTCGCCGGGCGTGCCATTGTCCTATTTCC
>DKAR01000237.1 GCA_002450895.1 Proteobacteria bacterium UBA6921 | reverse complement strand
CGAACCATTGTCACAGCAATGGATGGTACCGGATACGATGTTGAGGTGCGGTCTGTATCGCGGTCGGGAATAGAATCATCCACCGGCACGCGCACCACATTTACCGCGAGCAACGCGAAAGGTGGGGCCAATCTCGCGATTGGGAACTGGATCGCGAGCGGGCAAACCGCTTACGATACCGGCACCGGCTTCTACATGGTTAATGAAGCGGGTACGCCGAAGTTCTCAATCGGAAACAGTGCGGGTAACAAAATGACCTGGAATGGTACAACGCTTGCGATTGTTGGAACGATTACCGCGACGACTGGCGCGATTGGTGGCTGGACGATTGGGACTACCGCGCTCACGTCTGGCAGTGGCGCTAACTCTGTTGGATTGGACAGCGGCGGATCAAACCCGGCGATTTATGCAGGTAGCGCATCACCTGCTAGCGCGCCTTTCCGAGTTACTCAGGCGGGCGCTGTAACGGCATCATCCGGCACCGTTGGCGGGTGGACNNTTCACGAGCGGCAGTAATTACGTCGAAATCGGCGGAAGCGGCATAAAAGGCTACGATAACACGTTGGGCACAACGCTTACTATTCCTGTTGATGGAAGCGCGCCGACGTTTTCGAGCGGCATAATCAATAGCACGATTTATAATATCAGCACGAGCGGGATACTCCGCACGTCGTCTACCGTTGGCGATGGCAGCGCAAGCAGCGCGGGTGTATTGATCAACGATACAGGTATCAAAGTATTTCCGGCCTCCTCGTCAACGCCGACTATCCACCTAAAATCATCTGACGGAAGCATAGAGGCCAGCAAAGGAACTATCGGCGGCGCAACGATTACAGCCACAGAACTTAACAACGGCACGAATATCGCGCTTGATTGGAGCAACAAAAAGTTCTCGATCAATAGCGCGACGTTCGGAAACCAAGGAATTCAGCTCGAATACAATTCAGGAACACCGCGATCCTACGTTGGGGACGGGGCATATAAATATCTAAAATTTGACGGAACCGATGTATCAGTTGGGCGTAAAAGCAAATTGCTTGGCGCTCAGTCATACCTAGATGACACGATTCAAGTTTATCATCAATGGCCAACGTCCGATCAATTTACAAGTCAAACCTCTGGGAGCGGCGCAGTAACATATGTATCAGGATATGCAAGGCTCGAACTAGGTTCTGGGGCAATTTCAGGACACTACGCAAAAATTAGTCAGGATTTTTACTATGACTATCAAGAGCCGACGTGGAGCAAAAATAGGCGATTAAAAATCGGCGTTGTAATCGGAACCACTGAAGCGATTACCAATAAAACTATTTATCTTGTCACTGGATACGTTGCTAGTAGCACGAATGAGTACGCGGGTATTAAAATTGTTGACGGAACTATCTATGCAGCCGCAAGCATAGCCGGGACAGGAAGCGAAGCATTATCTTCAAGTCTGGGAACTATAACACCAAGCGGCTCGGATGTAATAAAATTTGAAATTGATATCGTTCCTGATACATCGGTTAGTGTTTACAAGGACGACTCTTTGCTAGGAACTTTGTCGTCATCATCGGTCCCTGGTTCTAGCGAGGGAGCAACAGCATCCGCAAGATTTCCATTCGGAATGGAATATCGCGGAACCGGAACCGCATCGACAACATCCAACATTATCATAAGTCGTCTTAAATTCTTGCAAGACCCGTAATCTAATCATGACGAGTAATAGTCAAAAACTAACGCCGATATTCAACCGGATATTGTTTTCAATAGCCGATCCGTGAGTTGAAATACAAAAAATAGTTGCTGCTTTACGTAGATTGTCGGGAGCAAAAGAATCAATCAGTGAATACACAGAAAACACCCCGGCGAAATAACTTCGAACGGTTGAATCGCTTGGGTGCCGACCCATAAATTTGTTGGTTTCGTAGCGTTCGCTGTTGTTTTTTATATCCAATGTCTGCGCGGCGTCGATTGCCACAAGCGTAAGGCAAGGCGCTAATCCATCATTTGCGACTGATGTTGATGAAATTATCAGACCTAACAGCAATATAAGTTTATTCATGGCGCGGTTCCTTTCTTATGCTTACTCGGTTAACTCTTCGGCAGCTCAACACCAGATAAACGTTTACGAGTACAAATTCATCCAAGACCCATAGCCCCTTAATCACGTCACTGTATCGCATCACCAACCTTACGTAGCGATTCTTGTAAATCGGCCTGAATAAACGCAATCACGCTTGCGTACCTATCTTTCCATACGCGGCTATATTGCCTCGGGTGTATCTCTAATATCGCCGCTCGTTTGCCGTCGTTTAGTTTTACCCACCCGGAAGAATTGCACGCCTCGCACGGTATCGGCGGGCTCGCCTGCAACGAACCTACGCCGCGACAAACAGGGCAACGCGAAGCGAATAATGTCTCCCCTATTGCAAGCCGCACCATTCGTCGAAATAGACCGACATCTAACTTCCACCTTTGCCGCGCAGCAATGTCGATTGCTCGAACTTCCAGTTTGTAATACATCTCGCTCTGAACTCCAACATCATGTGCGAAAACAGAAAGCACGTATAGATATTGAACTTCCGTCAAATTTGCAAACGATACCGCAGCCGCGATATCCGACCACTTCAACGCTTTCCCGCTTGTGTCTCTACCTTCTTCGCCAGGGGTCAGGCTNNACCGATTTTCCCCACAACACGAACGCAACATTCGTGCATGCGTTGCACTTCTTCTCGCGTTTTTCCATCGCGTAAGCACGAGCCTCAGTTTGCGTCAGTCGCACACCGTCATTCATTTTTCAAACCCGATCTGAAACGAGTCGCGCGAAGGCGGGCAACAAATGTAATCGCCAGACCTTACGCGGTACATATCACCTACCCATTGCCCAACAATGCGCCAACCCCCGGCCGGGTAAGCAACGCCGAGAACTGGCGCAACGCTGTATTCCGTTTGCGTGAACTTGTAGGAAAAGGACTTCACGTAATCTCCATCTTCTGATTCGTGGCGTACATGAGTCCATGTCGTGCGCTTGATCCCTGCCCCAAAGCGAAACCAGCCACGGTCTTTCAGGTAAGCGGCCAGTTGTGCGCTTTGGTAATTATAGCCCCAAGTTGTCGGCAGGCAATCACCGTTGCAGCCCGATTCGGAATCGCGATTGTAATTTGCATCGTCGCGCGTAAATGCCAAGAACTGCGAGAAACGGCCAAGATCGGCCACAATGATTTGCGAGTGATCGAACCTATACAATATCGATACCGCTGCGGAGTAGTTGTTTTCGTGATTCGAAAAATGCCGCTGCCTCCACCAACCGTCGCGTTGATCGCGCGGCATGAATGAAAGGTATATTCCAATAAGGAGTTCGTTCATTTACCCACCAATCACCCCACGCTCAAACAACCGATACAACGTCATGGCGGTTGCTTGACCATTAGAACTGCCCCCATGTGGCGAACCATTTCAGCCCGTCAATTAACGCCCCAGCGGCAACAATATACAGCACGATAATTAGCGCCAATAGACCAATCGAGGCAGCAGCCACAAATATAAGTGCGCCGAGATATTTTAGATCATTAATCATTGTGCATCGCCTCGCTGTATAGATCATCCGGCCTCGGTAAGTTGCACCCCTGCTGCGTCCAATGCGCATCGACTTGCTCAAGAAATTCGCTGAACACGGCGACGGGCAAATCTCTTGATCGATGCATCGCGATTGCTTTCCCGTTCACTTCCACAACGCGCGGCGGCAGAAATAGTTCTTTGTTGTATTCGTGAATTTCTTCCACGGTAAACGGGCGCATGCTTTCGCCTGAGGCGTCCTTGAAACCGATCCCGGAATCCCACATCCATTTGCGGATCACATCGCACCAAAGGAAGTTCAATCTATTTTGCGCCACGCTTCGGCGCTTACGATACGGCTCAACCATCACGACAAGCGGCTTTTCTATCTTGGCTACACGGATCGCGTTCGCCAGCTTTTGCGCGTCGATGTCGTTGCGGATGATGTAGGTTTTACGCATCTTTCGTTCTTAGTTCCGCAATCGCTTCAATCCCAGCCTGGCAACCTCGCGCGATCATGTACGAGTCGCCGCATTGTTTGGTTACGTAGTCGCAAAACTCCTTTTGTTCCTGCGTCCAGTTGCCGCCCTTCTCGCGCTTCATCTCAATCCACAATCGCCACTTCGGCACATACAAGTCGGCCACGCCAGCCAACACGCCTTCCGCTTTCAGCTTGTTGGCAACGGCCGGGTGACGGGCTCCACCGTTCGGTATTGCAAATATCATCACGTGCGGGAACGTCAACCGGAACCATTTCACGAAGGCGACTTGTTCGGCGTGCTCGGTTGGAGTGCGCGTAACTCCACCTTTACGCTTTCCGCGAACTCGTTGCCGTGACGGAGCCTTATCCAACCGAGCCATTTAGTTCTGTGCTCCTTTGTCGGTAGCGTTGCTAAATACCGAGCCACACAACACGCGAGGCGGAAATCGTAGCGCGGGCCGGTGCAGTTG
>DKAR01000054.1 GCA_002450895.1 Proteobacteria bacterium UBA6921 | reverse complement strand
TGTCGGGATTCATGTTCCCCTTCGCCGGCATGCCGAAGGCGGCTCAGTACATTGCTGAAGTGCTGCCACTTACCCACTTTGTGCGACTCATTCGCGGCGTCATGCTGCGCGGCGACGACATACTGCACATGCTGCCGGAACTGCGGGCTCTCCTGATTTTCACCGCCGTGACGCTGTTCCTCGCCGTGCTGCGGTTCCGGAAACGATTGGATTGATAGTTACCGACAGGAATACCACACCGGAATTGCCTCCTCAGTTTTTCGCCCGGCGCGTTTCTTGTCAGGTCGGCGCGCCTATTAATCCTGGTCCGGGTTTCCTACATCGACAATTGCGCATTTCAATGTGCGTGCGGAACTCTGAATCGGATGCCTGGTTTGGATCTGGCGCCCCGATTTCCCGACCGCGCTACTCAGTTTTCTGTCGCGGACGTCTTGGCGTGCCGATTCAACCCGTAACTCTCAACAATTCGGACTAATTCGTATTCCCGGACCGCGTTTAACCCCCCTCCCGCATCGCTTCGCGGCGGCGCATTCTCATTACAAAAGATCAGGTCATCCGCGATTCTTTCTTTGATTATGAGAATCGCTTGAAACGCCGATAGTTAGCTAAGCAGTCGTCAGTAATTCTTTATCAGGACTGACGTTCCCGTAATCGGATTACGCGAGGAACTAACTATGCGCTCAAAGAGTGTTCTGCTCGGCCTGGTCTTACTTTGCGGATGGACCGGAATTGCCACGGCAGAGAGTCACACCCTGACCATCGGCACCCTGGGCGATGATCCGGCCAAGTTGATTCGCACCTACCAACCGCTCGCCACCTATCTTCAAACCCAACTCGCATCGCACGGCTACGTCGACAGCAAGGTGGCCATCACCTCCGATGCCCGCGACATGGGCCACTTGATGCAGAACGGCAAGGTTGATGTTTTCATCGACAGCCCCATGCCAACGATTGCCGTCAACTACGTCGGCGGCGGAAAAATGATTCTGCGACGCTGGAAAGGTGGTGTCGGCGAATACCAGTCGGTGATCTTCACGCGCACACAAAGTGACGTGACATCCGTGAAATCGCTGCGCGGCAAGATCGTCGCGTTCGAACAACCGTTCTCGTCGACCGGATACGTCCTGCCGCGTTTGCTCATTGAACGCGATGGCGAATCCCTCTCGGTCTCGCAGGTCCCCGGCATGACCACGGTGCCGGGAAAAATCAGTTACGTCTTTTCCGGCGACGATGAAAACACCATGGAATGGGTTTTGCGCGGGCAGGTGGATGCGGGCGCAATGTCCCACAACAACGTGGAGAAACTGGCCAAAGGCTCCATCAGTCGGCTGAAGGAAATCTGGCGTTCGCCGCCGATTCCGAGACACGTTGTCAGCGTGCGCGGGAATCTGCCGCCGGCAGATGTGGAGACAATTGTCGGCGCGCTAACCAGTCTCGACAAAACCCCCGAGGGACGACAGATCCTGAACGCCTTCGAAAAGACGACGAAATTCGACGCCATTCCCGCTGACTCACTCTCGCTCTTTACAAAGGAACAAGACGGCGTGCTGCGTTTGCTCAATATTGAAAAATGATCAGCATCCGGGCCAAGCTGATTGCCTTTGCGCTGTCGACCATTGTCATTGTTGCAACGGTTCTGACGGCTTTGACGATCACCTATGCCCGAACCCAGATGATTTCGGATTTCGAGGCGCAGCTGCACATTTCCGCAGACGCCATTTCAGAAGCGATTTACGACTCGCTGTACATGCTGGACATCCGGCGCCTGAGATTTCAGCTTAATGTCGCCAAGACAAATTCCACGCTCAGCACAGCCTATGTGCTGGACGGGAACGGGCGCGTACTCACCGATGGAACCGACGAGAATCCGATGCGGGACCTTCAGCTATCCGACGACTTTGCGTTTCGTGCCCGCTACGCAAAAAGCTGGATCACCGAAGTCAGCGGCGATCAGATCAAGGTCGGCGGGCCAGTCGCGCCGCAAGGACTCCGGGCCAATGGCACACTGGTTCTGTACTACTCTCTGGATAAACTCAACGGGCGCATCCGCAGCCTTGCGCAACTCAATCTGATTACCGCACTGGTCTGCGTCATCATCGGCAGCGCCATTGCCTGGATCTTCGCGAAACGATTTACCCATCCGCTGCGTACGTTGACCGAGCTTGCCAACAGGGTCAGCGTCGGGAAGGAAGATGTAAATATCCATCTCGAACGACGCGACGAAATCGGTGTGATGGCCAATGCATTGCGCCTGATGGTCGAGCGCTTGAGAAAATCTCATGCGGAATCCGTTCAATTGGCACAGTCGCTCGAACTCAAAGTCGACGAGCGAACCTTTGAGCTACAGGAAGCGATGAAAGCCGCAGAAATGGCAAACACGGCAAAGACTCGTTTTCTCGCCAACATGAGCCATGAACTGCGGACGCCGCTCAACGCCATCATTGGCTATTCCGAAATGCTCATGGAAGGTGAATGGCCGAACAAGGATCCCGACGTCGCCAACGATCTGCAAAAAGTGCTGGCCGCGGCGCGACACCTGTTGAATCTCATCAATGACCTTCTCGACCTCTCAAAAATCGAGGCAGGAAAGATGAGTATTCATCGCGAGGTAATACGCGTGCAGTCACTGGTGGAAGAGGTCGTCGCAATGATTTCGCCGACCCTGGCCACGAATCATAATCATCTAAAAATTCATCTGGCGCCCGATGTCGAGACGCTGCTGTGCGATCCGACACGGCTCAAGCAGGTGCTGTTTAATCTGCTCAGCAATGCGTGCAAATTTACCCAGCATGGTTTTGTCATGTTGTCGGTGGAACGCATCGCGACTGCGCAACCCAAGATTCAATTGCGGGTCAATGACACCGGGATCGGAATGACCGAAGAACAGCTGGATAAGTTATTCACGCCGTTCACGCAAGTCCACACCAAGGATTTCGCCGCCTATGGGGGAACCGGCCTCGGCCTCGCACTGACCCGGGAATTCTGCCGTCAGATGGGCGGCGATATCGAAGTCACCAGCAGTCCCGGTCGCGGCTCTACATTCACCGTTACACTGCCTTGGGAAACTGTTTCGTCCGCGAAGCAGGAACAATCCTCGACCTTACCCCGCATCGCGGTTTAAGCAGGAACTTCGCTACAACAGTTTTTCGATCTGCGCGGTCAGCGTATCGCTTTGCGGCTCAACGCGACTGGGATAGGACGCGATCAGCTTGCCGTCGCGCCCCAGAAGGTACTTGTGAAAATTCCATTCGGGATAACCACCGGACTTGTTCCCGAGCACGCGATATAACGGGTCGGCGTTGCGCTCGGCGGCATTCGTCTTTTCGAACATCGGAAACTCGACGCCGTACGTATTCTTGCAAAACTCCTGAATCTGCTTCGGCGAACCCGGTTCCTGTCCCCCGAAATCGTTGGACGGAAACCCGAGCACCACGAGGCCACGATCGCGATACTTCCGGTACAGCGCTTCCAGCCCTTCGTACTGTGGAGTGAAACCGCATTTGCTGGCGACGTTGACAATTAGTACCACCTTGCCAAGGTATTCGTTGCACAGGTTTACGTCCTTATCGCCGACGAGGTTGCGTTTGGTGAAGTTGAGCTCATCTGGACATTCTTGCGCCGCATGCGCGCCCCCAAATGCCAACATTGCGGACAAGGCTATCGCGATTCGTACCGCAAACGCGTTCTTCATTGCAGGAGGCTCCTGGGTTAAGGTCAAACAGCTTGCGCCGTGTTGTTGTTTTCGACATTGTACGAAGCCGGTGGTTCTCAATCCACGCGCACAAACACGACATGCCCGAATCGAACTCGTCAGCACGAATCGTGTGGTTTCGTAACGATTTGCGCCTACAAGACAATCCGGCCCTGCATGCGGCGGCCGGTGCCGGCGGTCCCCTCGTATTTGTTTACATCGATGCTCCGGACGATGGCGCCCCGTGGTCGCCGGGGGCCGCCAGCCGGTGGTGGTTGCACCATAGCCTCATGTCATTGAACGAGTCGCTGGGTGCGCATGGCCATACGCTGGTCATACGCCGCGGCCCGGCACAGGAAGCGCTCACGTCCCTGGTACAGGACACGGGCGCGACCAGCATCTATGTCAATCATGTTTACGAACCCACCCTCGTTTCGCGTGATTCGATTTTGCAGGATGCACTGGCCGCACGTGGCGTTGCGTGGCATGCCTTCCACGGCAGTTTCTGGTTTGATCCGGCAAACATCGCGTCCGGACAGCAGACACCGTATCGCGTGTTTACTCCTTACTTTCGCGCGCTGCAGAAGTTGGGTCTGCCGGACCATACGGACCCGGCACCGCGCCAACTTCCAAGACTGCGCCGGGCGCTTCATACCGTTTCAATCGAAGAGCTGGGGTTGTTGCCAAAAATCGCGTGGGATCAGCAAATCAGCGCCACGTGGCGCCCCGGAGAACCAGCCGCACACGCGCGCCTGAACAAGTTCCTTGATTCGGCGCTCATCGCCTATCCGGAACAGCGCGATGTTCCTGATCGCGACGCGACGTCGCATCTGTCACCGCATCTGCATTTCGGTGAGATCAGCCCGCGGCAGATTGCCCAGGCAATCAACGCTTACGGCGCACATACCAGCGCACCGGGTTTTCACGCCGCATCCGTACTACTGCTCCGCGAAGTCGCATGGCGCGAATTTTCGAACTACATCCTGTATCACTTTCCGAAGACCACGGAGTCGCCGCTCGATACGCGATTCGCGCAGTTTCCATGGCAAACCGACGGAGGAGCCACACTCCGCCGTTGGCAGCAGGGACGTACCGGTATTCCGATCGTCGATGCGGGAATGCGCGAGCTGTGGGCCACCGGCTTCATGCACAATCGCGTCCGCATGATCGTCGCGTCGTACCTGACGAAGCATCTCGGGCTCCACTGGTTGCTGGGCGCGCGCTGGTTTTGGGACACGCTTGTCGACGCCGACCTCGCCAGCAACACGTTCAACTGGCAATGGAGCGCCGGCTGCGGCGCCGATGCAGCACCGTACTTTCGCGTATTCAATCCGGTCGCGCAGGGAGAACGATTCGATCCTCACGGAAGCTATGTACGACGCTGGGTTCCGGAACTGCGCGGCATGTCAACGGACTGGATCCACCAGCCCTGGAATGCACCTGCCGGTGCACGACGCGAGGCGGGAATTGAATCGCGTTACCCGGAACCGCTGATCAAGCCTGACGAAGGTCGCAAGCGTGCGCTAGATACGTACGCGATGTGGAAGGAAATCTCGGAGCAGAGTCTGAAATAGCGCGACGCCTGATTCGCCTCAGTGAAGCTCCACGTCTGCAGCGCCGTCGACCGACAACACACCTGCTTCTGCCAATTGACGTATGCGACGCACAGTGTCCACGTCCGAATCGCGGTACGCCGATTTGCGGTATTCGTCGACTTCACCCACCGCATCGTCGGATGACGATTCCAGCGTGTACGAAAAACGCAGGAACAATTCGCCCGGCTGCGGTTCTTCGATGGTCATCACCAGGCGGGCCGGTCCCATTTCCGGCGTTGGCTCAACCTCGATTCGAACTTCGACCGGTGGCGAATAAGTCACGCGGTCGATGATCCATCGATCCCCAAAACGCATCTCGCGACGCAGCGTGTTCTCGACACGATCGGAGATTCGGCACTCGTCCAATCCGATCAGGAAATACTGCGGACGTTCGGTGCGTGCAATAAGCCCCTGCCATAGCTGATCCCGCGTCAGCGGAATCACCATCGGGTTGTTGAGTTCGTTGATCTGGACAAGATGTTCGTAATGCATGCCTGCGCGAATGAGTGCCCGGAGATGATCCCGTAATATTAACAGAGCCTGTCGCCACAAACCGGTATCGTGTGTGCCCGTGGGCGCTGGAAAAGAAAACGGGCCTGCCGTGATCGGCAGACCCGTCGCGCCTGTCCCGGGCTGACCCGGGCAATTGAATAGGATTATTGCCCCTTCACGCGGAATTGCTCGACGGCGTGCTCGACCGTTGCCGCAAGGTGACGCAGTTCCTCGCTCATCGCTGCCATCTGGGTCGCGTTGTCGGCTGTCACACTGATGCCGTCGCGAATATGGACGACGTTCTTGTTGATTTCCGCAGCGACCGCACCCTGCTCTTCCGCGGCGCTGGCGATGTGCGTATTCATCTCATGAATACGCGCTACTGACTGCGTAATCGATGACAACGCCGTCGCTGCTTCGTTCGCCTTCGCGACCGTGCTCTTCACGCGCTCGCAACTGCTGTTCATGACGGACACGGCACTTCCGGTACGTCCCTGAAGCCGCTCGATCATGGCATGGATTTCCTGCGTCGACTGCTGCGTCTTGCTGGCCAGCGTTCTCACTTCGTCGGCGACGACGGCAAATCCGCGCCCCTGCTCACCGGCGCGGGCGGCTTCAATTGCGGCATTCAATGCCAGCAGATTCGTTTGTTCAGCGATGCCGCGAATGACGTCCAGCACAGTCCCGATAGAATCGCTGTCTTTCTCGAGTTCGGAAATCACATTCGCTGCATTCGTCAGGTCGTCCGAAAGCTGGCCAATGGACTCGACGGTGCGCTGAACGACACCGTGACCGGACCGTGCGTCGGTATCCGCACGCTCCGCAGACGCCGCCGCCTGTTCTGCACTACGCGCGACATCCTGTACGGTGGCGGCCATTTCGTTCGTCGCGGTTGCGACCTGGTCGGACTGATCGCGCTGCACGGATACGCTGGCGTTGGAAGCGGATGTGAGTGACTGCAATTGCTTGGCCGTTGCGGCAACTTTCAGGACCGCCGCGCGCAACTGGGTAATCAAATCACCCAATCGATGTTGCACCTGCCGCGCACTGTCGGCGATCAACCCCATTTCATCATTGGAGTGAAATTGCGATTCGCGCGAAAAATCACCTTCAGCCAGCAACAACAAATCGCTGAGCAGGGCCTGTGTCGGTTGTGCGATCGTGACCTGCATACGTCGCTGAATCGCAAACATTCCGACAAAAACGGCAACGACAAAAAGTACCAATGCCCAAACGGCGCCCCGGCGCGCCTTTGCGATCGTTTCATCGACGGAGGTGCGCGAGGCAACGCGAAGTTTTTCCGCCGCCTGCGTCAGGAGTTCCGTAGGCTTTCGATCAATTCCCTTGACGGCTTTGTCTCCCGCAGTGGAATTGAATCCGGCGTCGATGAATGCCTGTTTACCCTTCCGGTAGGCCTCACCCATGGCCGTGTGCGCTTCTAGAAATTCCTTCAACAGCGACACGACTTCCTTGTTTTCTATTTTTTCACCGAGATTTTTTCCTGAACTTTGAATCTGCGCTTCTTCGGATTCAAAGGAGCCCCAATATTTCTTCATCTGCTCGGCATCGCTGCCACGCAACAATACGTTTTTCCATTCCTGGACCTGCGTCTTGAACATCAAGGTAATCTTGGTGATTTCCTGTTCGTTCGCGATGTTGACGTTGACCGCGTGTTCGAAATCGCGCGCTTCCCCACGAATGATCATGAAGGTGGCAAGCGAGGAAAGTAACATCACTGCCGCAACAACAGCAGTAATCGACATGATCTTGGTGCTCACGCTGCGAAATGCAGTCTGCATGGACCGGCTCCTTATTTTTTTCCCGGATGCCCTTGGCAGTTGTCGGGCATCGCAGCAGCTGTTTCGGCATTTACGCCGGTATTATTAAGGTGAAAACCCGAAAACGTGACCACCGTCGGTACCAGCAACGGCCGGACCTCGGTCCAGGTTTTTCTTGAACTGGGAATGGGTTACGTCAATACGGAAGCACTCGAAACAGGATCGGACCCTGCATGAGGGGGCGCCCGCCCGCCTCTCTCTATATATAGAGAGAAGGCTGGACCGGGACAGCAGCGGTTTGGAACGGAAAGTTACAGCGTTTTCAGGTACTCCAGCAGCGCTGTCTTTTCAGCGGGCTTCAGGCCCACGCCATACTCGTGCCCCTTGTTACCGTTGCCGCGCCGCGTGACGTCGAAGCGCCGTCCGATCCGTTCCGCTTTTTCGCCCTGCGTCACGAATCCCACCTTGGCCTGATCGTAAACGTCATAGCCACGGAAGAAGACTTGCGGGCGTTTATCCTGCGGTTCGAGCAAGTCGTGCAGCGTGGGAACTGAACCGTTGTGCAAATACGGCGCGCGCAGCCACACGCCGTCGAGATGCACGGCGACATATCCGATGAGTGTTTCCTCCACCATCGGATCGCGATCAACGCCCATGCTCTTCACTTTTTTGTTGGCGGCAATCGCGGCATCTTTGTTCCAGCTCGCGAGTCGTTCGCGGTCAGTTCCGACTTCTTCAATCGGCACCGGCGTCCCGGTGCGCGATCCGGCGTGGCATGACGCACACTGCGCTTCAAAGAGCGTACGGCCTTGTCCTGCCAGTTTTACATCGATCGGCCACGGATATTTCGGCGGCGGCAGCTTGCCAAGATAATCGCGCAGCCAACTAACGATATCGAGAAACGGTGCTTTCGGACTTGCGCCGAGACCGAGTGCGGAATCGATGATGACGGAACGTGCCACGGTGGTCGCGCCGTCCCAATTGAGCGACATGTTCTTTGTGTACTTGTCGAGATTCCAGATCGATGGCATGTCGGCGGGACCGAACGTTCCATCCTCCGGTAACTCGAGCATGAAATATTTGGTGAGATTCATCGGGTCGTCGCGACCCGCCGACCATTCCGGCATCCCGTCGCGATGCATCCACGCAAAGTTGTTGCCCTGCTCGATGATGCGTTTCTTCACAATCGGGATGATTCCGAAGCGGTAGATCAACTTATCCAGCCACGACAGTTTGTAGACCGTCGCGATCTCCGCCAGGATGTTGTCCGAATTGAAACGCGGATCGTTTGCGCATTTGGTCAGAAAATCGAAAAAGGCCTGCACATTGGTTCCATGGCCCGGTCCGCCCACCACCAGCTTTGCAGGTTCGTCTTCGCCGCCGCGATAGCTGGCGGTATGGCATACGGCACACGTATTGGTGACGCGGTCGAAGCCGACCGTTTTCACGGAGAAACCCACCGGCAGATCGCGTCCCTGCTCCCACGGAATACCGAGCGACGCATAACCGCCGGGGCCGGGCAAATATTCCGGAAACATGCGCGGCAACACGATGACAATCCAATACGGCAAACCGGAGCTGTCTTCACCACCGAGCGACCCGTACTTGAAGCGCTCCTCCGGCGATGCAAACTCCGGTTGCGGCACGACGCGAAACAGTTTGTACCAGGCCGTATATCCGACAACCACGGCCATCAGTACGAACACGGTCGCCAGAATGGTGAACCACGCTTTTAGTTTGTTCATGTCATTGCCTCGTTGCGGCGCGCGCGTTTGAATCAAAATGTTTTCAGAAATTCGAGCAAGGCCTGCTTCTCGGCGGGCGGCAGTTCCGTTCCATAATTCTTTCCCTCATGCCCCGCGTTGCCATTTCCCGGCGCGCTGACATCAAAGCGGAAGAAGTGCCGTCCCTGATCCTCAGCAACATCACTGATGAAGCCGACATTGCCTGCGTCGTAAACGTCGTAGCCGCGGTAAAACACCTTGGGTCGCTTTGCGGACGGCTCCAGCAAATCGCGCAGCGTCGGCACCGAACCGNNGTCCCTGGTTGGCCGCGAGCACTTCGGTGTAGGAATCGAGGCGCTTGCGATCCGTGCCAATCTCCGCAATTGGAGTCACCTTGCCGACATAGCCACCGCCGAAATTCGTACCGCTGACGCCGTGACATTGACCGCAGTATTCGTTGTAGATCCCCGCCCCTTTCATCGCGAGCGTGCGATCGATGGGATAGGGATACGCAGGGGGCTGCACATCCAGCAGCCAATCCTCGATGCGTTTGATCTGCGCAATATCGATCGTCGGTGGTGTCGTTCCTGTACCAAACGCTGCGCTTTTGTTTCGTTCCTCGACGCGTGTGTTGTTTCCGTCCCAGTGCAGCTGCATGCCTTGCCGCGGCCGCTGGTTCCAGATGGACGGAAAATCCGATGCGCCCTGCAATTCTTCCACGGGCATCTTTCGGAACGGGAAATTGAACAGTGCTTTGGCAAAATCCCAGGTATCGACGCGGCCGTTGCCCCACGGGGGTTGAAGCTGCGTGAACGCGAAGCGCTCACGCAACATCAACAGGCGCTCGCGCATCAATCCGATGGCGATCGGATAAACGAGATATCGATCGAGCAAATCCAGCGGCGCACCGGCCGCGCGCATTGCCGGGACGATGTACTCCGACGAGAACTTCGCATCCGCCGCGCAGTTTACGAAGAAATTCTGGAAGCCCAGCAAATCCAGTTGATGCGCGGGCATGCCGACGATGATGCGCGGCTCGCCTTTTGGCGCATCGCGGACCGTTCCGGTGTGGCAGCCCGCACAGTTCAGGAACACACGATCCATTCCGGTAAGGTGGCGCTTCGAAACACCGATCGGCAAATCCTTGCCCGGCTCGTAAATCATGCCGAGCGATTCGTAACCCTTGCCCGGTAAGTACTCCGGGCAGACATCCGGCAACACTTTCCAAATCCAGAAGGGAAAGCCCGATACACGCTCTCCTCCTGTCGAACCGTATTTGAAGTGCTCAACGGGATCGGCGTATTCCACCGGCCGCTCTCCGCCGAAGCGCCCCCAGAAATAAAGCGCAACAACAACGAAAACGAATACAGCCATGGAAAGTATTTTTTGGCAGAGCGTCATTCCCGTTGCTTCCCCTGTCGGTATTGATTCGTCTCTAGTTACCCGTCGTCGGTGCGGGCGTCGTGCGGTCATCGACAATCGGCGGCATGTCGCCCGCCGCAGCGCAACACCATGCCCCCGGCGCCTCGCCCAACTGCGCCAACAACGCAGGCATCACCACCGCACGGCGAAATGGTTTCGCGCCAAAAGACTCCCGATCAACTTCGCGGATGGCATCGATGGCTTGCCAGATACGGACGAAGTCCTGGCGTAGTACGACGCGTGCTTTTCCTTGCGGCGTGCTCCCGTCGCGAAGTGCGCCCGGCGCAGTCACCTCGACGTCCTGCACAACAGCTCCCGTTCCGGTGCGCGCGCGGCTCGTCCCGGAACGTGCCTGAAGTTTCAGCTTCCAACCTCCGGCGCCGCGCTCCAGCCGCGAACCAGGCCCGACTTCAAGAGCGTTAAGCTGACTCCCGTCAATTTCCATGACTTCGATGCTGCCTTCTGTCACGTCACCGCCCCGCGCGTAAACGCGCCCTGCCAACTTCAAGGGAAGTTTCGAATTCGCAGGCGCAGCACAGTCAAACGCGACACGCGTTTGCTGCGCGTCGATCACGCGTATGGACATCGCGCAATCGGCACCGGCGGCAGCCGGTAGCGCATTGGTTTTGTCGATCGGGAGTTTTGCGAGTTGGCTATCGACTCGCCGCGCATCGGACACTGCAATGAACTCCGCGAGTCCACGCACGAAATGCGTTGCAATCATGCGATCCGTCGCGCTCCATGTTTCCATCGGGTCGCGCGGATCCAGCGGCTCAAACGGTGATGCGATGTCGGTGTTCTCCAGCAGCCGCGTCAGCAGTTGTTTGCCTTTGGTATCGAGTGCCGCATTCAATGGCGGCGCGACGGCGCCGTCGTGCGGCACCTCAATTAGTGGATCGCGGTTAGGTAAATCCGGATCGGGAATCAACAACCCGCCCGGCCACTGCGTGCGAAACCGTCGCATGAGCACGTCGTTCAAGGTAAAACGCGCGCGCTGTGATTGTGCGTCAAAATCCCTGTCACCCGTCATGCGATACTGCAGCGCCAATCCGAATGCCGTGGCACGACAACGATCGCCTTCCTCGCCATCGCCGCAGCCTTCCCGCCACAACAATTGCGTTACCGCAAAGAGGTTCGCACGATTCGTGGCCTGGTCAATCGCGAACGGAACATCGACGCCGCGTTCGATCGTCACTCCGTGAAACGATTTTCCTTCCTGCTTCAATCGACGCGCAACTTTGGGGTTGGCGTTCGTCTCATCCCAGTTCTGGCGCGAAAAGACCAGCGCTTCGTTCTGATGGCAACTTATACAGATGGCGCGATCCGCATAGGCGACGCGCGGCGTCCCGCCGGGACGGTAGTCATTAACCACCTGGAACTCGAACCGCCCGGCCGCTTCGTTGTAGCTGATCACTTCCAGCACCGCGGATTTTTCGCCGAATCCAATATAGACACGATCCTTCAGAAACATCGAGACGTCGCCGCCGGCCTCGGCTTCGGTATCGATCGCCGCGACGACACGCGGAAATTTGAAGAAATCCGGCGCTGCCGCGTTGCGCTGTAACGAGCGACCCAAGGGGATCAATACCTGCTTCACTTGCGCTGCGCCGGCTGGGCCGTGCAGTTTTTTCTCGATCCGTTCGATCAATGCGGTGTAGGGAAAAGGAACATTGTATTCACGCTTGCCATTGCGTTCGTCGGTCACCAGAAAATCGAACAGCGAACGACCCACGGGTGGAAGCTGCGGTCCGACCCCATGCGGGTCCACGGCCCATCGCGGCAATGGCACGTCGACCATTAATGCTGGATCCTCTGCGGCCATCGACACGCCCGCAAGCGACAAGATCAAACCAACTGCAACGTTCATTCGCACGGCATTGACCCTGGACTGCGCACGCCGCAATTGCATTCGCACCTTCGCTTTACTTGGCCGCCATTTTTGGCGGCGGCTGCTCCATCGAACCGGCCCAACAGTCGTCGGCGCGCTGGCCTGTTTTGACAAAGCCGTCAGTATCGCGCGCGGCGATGTCTTCGTTATAAAGCGTAAAGTTCAGAATGAACGCGCGGTCGAGATAGGCGCGCCCCAAATAGAAACCGGGGCGGATCATGCGAATCTCGTCACGCACCTTGAAGCCGCGCCGCCCGGCGAGAAAATCCGGCGACTCGCGATAGCCGTCGATTTCATCGCTGAACGCATAATCGATGATGATGGACTCACGCCGTCCGTCGATCAGGCTCTGGCCGCAATACAGCTTGGCCGGAAAAAACAGCCAGGCNNCCTTGCCCTTTACACTTATTTTCTGTACTGAGTCGACGTCGCCACTGATAATCGGTTTCAACAGTTTCAAATCCTCGATGCGATTGCGCAGCACGCGCTGATCGCGATAGAAGACCTTACCCTTCCACAACGACTCGGCCACCACTTCGAGCTTCTTGCCTTTCAGGCCGACGGCGACGCCTTTAAGGCCGCCGACGATTTCCGCTGCGCGCAGCTTGCCACTGGCGCCTTTCGGGAAGATCACCTGCCCATCAAACGGCCCATCCGGAATCGGGCCTGACGACAACCGCGCATAGAGCTGATCGAGCTGCTCCTGATTCAGCTTGTTGATGTTTTTTGGGCTGACCTTCATCAAATCGACGGGAGTCAACGGGTAGTGATACTCCACGCTGGCAAAGTCCGGCTTGCCGCTGTAGCCGTCGCCTTGCGTCGGCGCAAACGGAATTTCCGGACCCTTGCCGCATGCAGCCAACGTCGCCGTCACAACGATGGATGCACACAGGAGCCCGCTCTTGGTCTTCAGCATGTTCAATCTCCTCGTGAATTACATCGTTGCCAGGAATGCGGTGAGTGCATTCTTGTCTGTAACCGGCAAGTCTTCACCGAAGCGATGACCTGCATTCTCGACATCCGCCGTGCACGAGCTGTAAACATCCAGCACCAGCGGCAGTCGCTTGCCGATCGCGGCGACCAGATTGCCCGGATTCTTCAGCACTTCGTCGGCGACATCCTTCATCTGCGAGGCGATGTCCTTGGCTTTCTCCTTGCCGTAGCTCTTTTCCAACTTCGCCTCGAGCTTGGCGCGATCCGTTTTTGCCAGCACGAGATCAACGATGAATTCCTTGTGCTGGAAGTTTCCAAGCAGCCCGGCATTCGTGCCCTTGGGCACGGTAAGCGTGAAACCGAACAGTTTCTTCTCTTCGTCGCCGTCCCAAAGCTTCGGCCCAATGTCGAGAATGATGTCCTGATCGAGCTTGGTCACTTTCGGGATCCGCTCCTTCGGATTCAGCAGTTGGCGCATGGACTCCTTGTAGATCTTCAAGCGGCCTTCGACGCTGGGATCGTACGGCCAGCACGCCGGCGGATTAGCCGCGAGTGAACCGGAGCCATCCAGATACGTCGCACGATAGAAATCGTTGTTCGTGTTCGCCGGTGCGCCGCACAACTCGGGGCCAATCGCGTTGTTGTGCATGAATGGCGCATGCGCCCATACGTTCACAAGCGAGATGTTGCGGTAGTAACCGCGGCCGCCGTCACTCGGCTCGCGAATATTGGGATCCTTCGGTCGCGCCCGCAGCGTTTCCGATCCGTATTCCTGCCACACATGCCCGGACATGTGGTTGGAATGCAGCGCGCGGCAACGGAATGTGTCTACGTCCTTCGCCAGCGTGGCGACGTCATTGCCCAACCAATCCTCACGGATGCCGGTGGTGTCCGAGACTTTCGCGAAGTCGCGATTCTTGAACGGCCCACCCACGGATTCGGGAATGCTCGAATGGCAGCGCGCGCAGTTTTCGGCAAAAACCAGACGCCCACGCGCTACCGATCCCTTGCCAAACTCCTTCTCCAGTTCATCAACCAGATCATTCTGATCGAACTTGCGCGTCGCCTGTTTCGCTTTCACTTCGTTGGCGCGCGCCACTTTCAGGTCCGCCGCATGCGCTTCGGACGACAAAATAAAATCCAGGATGTTGGGCAGGCGATCCTCGATGGCGCGGAAGTTCGCACAATCGCGGCGGCACTGGCCGATGTTGACCGGCGTTTGCCCGAAGCCGCGTTGCGTCGGATCGAGCTGACGCAAATCGGTCAGGTGATTGACCCAGCATTGTTCGGAGCACGATCCGATGTTGATGTAGACGCGTTGTATCGCTTCCAGCGCTCCGATGCTGTCCTCGCCGCCTTTCAAAATGTGATGGACGGTTTCGTTCTTCAAACTCTTGCGCCAGCACTTGGCGGCGCGGCCAGGCTCGCACCAGCATTTTTCGACCGCCTCATTCGCTTCGCACGACTCGACGCGTCGCCATTTGTCCACGGATTCGTTGGCAAACGTGGGGCGCGAAGCAATGTTGATCAGCGCGTTGATCGTGCCGGGATTGTTGACCTGGTCGGTCGGTACTGCCGAGGTGTCGGTCGTGCCGGGTCGCGCATGCGAAAACACCTGCCATTCAAGACTGTTCTTGTCCATGCCGGACACCATGACTTCAGACAGGCGTGAGTACTGGTTTCCGATGAGTCCCTTGATGTTCTCCCACTGCGGATGCGCGGAATCCTTCGGCGGCCGCGTCGGATCGAAGGCAATGTGACATCCGCCGCAGGACATGCCGATCAGGAACGGCGGTTCGATGGAGCCGTCCAGCAAACGACTGGCGTGCGAATCGGAGGTGTTCGAATCAGCGCTCAGCTTTTTGTTGTAGCCTTCCCAAGTCCCCAGCTGTCCGCCGTTGATCTTGCGCCACGCGTCGGCATTAAATTTGGGGTTCGGGAATTTGCGCAGTCCGAGCGCGCCGGTCGAGGTACCGAATTTCAGATCACACGCCGATTGGCGCTGATCCGGTTTGCCGTCGGTGACGGGCGCATCCTGAAAATCGCAGGCGGGATCGCGATAGCCGGGCTTGCCGACATATTGCAGCAGCGTTTCATCGCCGGGACAAAATTCCATCCCGTAGGTTTCTTCCATGCTTTTCGCCGGGCAATCTTTTGAACCGGGAATGCAACAGCCCGGATCATTGATCAGGCCCCAGGCCTTGAAGCGGTCATCCATCTGGTCTGCGCGCAATACGCGATACCAGTCAATCAATACGCCGATACGTTGCTGAAACACGTACGTATGGAAGCGATCGTTACCGGCCGTGGCCTTGTACCAGATCTCACGCCCGGCGGCTTGCGAGGGATTGAGCCCGGCCGCACCCTGATAGAAACCTGGTTCATTGTGCACCATCGCCGGCGCCGCCGCGGACATCGCAGGCTTTGGCGCTTCCGCCGCATTGGCGAAACCAGACAGCCACAGGCAAGACAGAGCCACGAGCGTTCGTTTCATGCACACTCCTTCAAAGATAAAAGTCGCAATGACGCGCACGCACACGGCGTAGTCGCGCCACACTGGAAAAAGAAACGATGAATCACACCGCAGCAGCGACCTTGTTCTTTGCCGATGTCGCCAACGCCAACAAGCCACGGACACTATTGGAAGGGACTGCCTGGACTGAATCGAAGAACCCCTCTCGGGTTCCACGAACTCCCCCGCCGAACGAAAGAAATTGCATTGCAGAAAAAGTTAGTTCACAACGCGCAACTTTTCCAACGTGAAAATTACACTTAAGGCATGCCTAAGAAACCGAACGCCGGTTTTAACGAATGCGCAATGAAGCAACAACTTTGACTTTGCGACAACCCCGGAAGTGAGCGGGTCACGTGACCCAACGCACAGTGTTGGCGCGCACCAACGAAAACGCCCGATGCACAGGCACCGGGCGTTCGAATAGAAAAATGCAGAGACTGAATTCTTAAGACTTGGCAGGAACCGTCGCCTGAACCATCTTCTGCAGCTCGCCTTTCTGGTACAGCTCGAGCGTGATGTCACATCCGCCAATCAACTCGCCGTTGATATAAATCTGCGGATAGGTCGGCCAGTCGGCAAACTTCGGCAGGTTCTCGTAGATATCCGCATCCTCGAGCACGTTGACATACGCAAAGCTCGCGCCTGCGGCCTTCAACGCCTGCGACGCGCGACTGGAAAATCCGCACATCGGAAACTGCGGCGTGCCCTTCATGAATATGATGACCGGATTCTCGTTGACCAGAGTCCGGATACGCTCCATTACTTCCATTGCTGCAAACCTCTCAAAAAATTGAACTCGTTGGGTACCAGTCTAAACGTATCGCGCCAGGAAGAAAACGCGGTGAACGATGGGTTGTTGCCGCATTGTGAAGTGATGCCTTGGCGCCAGGAGTCTCGGCAATTCGCATGTTATCCTTCCGCGACCAAGGCGAGAATCAGCAACGGCTCCGGACTGCTCGTGAGATCAAGCACCTAATCATTATTTTTCCAGGCATAAGCGGCACTCAATGGCACGCGAACTTCACACCGAGATCGAAATTAACGCCAGCGCCCAGCGCGTGTGGGACATCGTCACCGACTTCGCCGCCTATCCCCAATGGAATACCTTTATCCCGCGCATCAGCGGCCACGTCGCTCCCAACGCCAAACTGTTTTTCATCTTCACCTCGCCGCTTCGGGTGCGCCTCCCGGCCATCGGCACGATGCTGAACGTGACGCCGCAACGTGAATTGCGCTGGGCCGGTCAGCTACCCATTCCCGGCCTGATCCGCGCCGAGCACTATCATTTGATAGAACCACTGGGTGAATCCCGCGTGCGGTTTCTGCACGGCGAAATCTTCACTGGCCTGCTGGTTGCGCCGCTATGGCCCTTTTTTGCCGAACGCGGGCTAAAGTTATATGAAGAATCGAGCCTCGCGCTGAAACGACGCGCAGAGAGCAGATGAACTTGATTCCCGCTTTCGCAGGGAATGACAAACGCGTGGTATTTCCAGATTGCCGCGTCGTTATCTGTTGCCGTCGTCCCCGCGCCGGCGCGGATCCAGATCATTGGGGCGCTTTTTTTCCCGCTCCGGCAACAAACAGGAATTCAGGGCCCTCAAGATTTTTGATTCCCGCTTAGGAGGGAATGACAAACACGTCGCACCCCCAGATTGTCGCGTCCTTTTTTTGCCGTCATCCCCGCGCAGGCGGGGATCCAGATCATTTAGGCAGTCCACGCTCTCGCACCGGCAAAACGACACCGGAATCTTAGCCAAGAATGCACCACTCCCAGCTCGCGCTACGTTAGACATACTAGAATCATTGCATTATCCAACAAGGCTCACGCATGGAACGACTCTCCCGCCCACACTCAGAACTCAAAGATCACTACGACACCATCGTCGTCGGCAGCGGTTACGGCGGAGGCGTCGCGGCATCGCGCTTTGCGCGGCAGGGCCGTGACGTGTGCGTGCTGGAACGCGGGCGCGAGATTCATCCGGGCGAGTATCCGAATACACAGTTTGGTTTCCTGAAAGAAGTTCAAACCGACACCCCGATCGGTCGCGTCGGTTCGCAACTTGCGATGTTCGACATGCGCTATAACAAGGACATCAACGTCATCGTCGGTTGCGGACTCGGCGGCACCTCGCTGATCAACGCCGGCATCTGCCTCGAACCTGATCCGCGCATCTTCGAAGACCCGCGCTGGCCCAAGGCGATTCGTGAAGCAAACCTGCGCCCTTATTACTCGCGCGCCGAACAAATGCTGCAACCACGTTATGCACCCGACGGCGCGGCTCCACCCAAAAAGATGGCTGCGCTGCGCGACGCGGCCAATTCATTGAATCAATCGTTCACACCCGCAAAAGTGGCGGTGACCTACAGCGACGGTGTCAATGCCGCCGGTGTGGTGCAGCGCGCGTGCACGGGCTGCGGCGATTGCGTGAGCGGATGCAACATCTCCGCAAAGAACACCGTGCTGATGAACTACCTGCCCGACGCAAATAAACACGGCGCAAAGATTTTTACGCAAGTCAGCGTGAAACGCGTCGAGCGCGACGGCGACCGCTGGCGCGTGCACTGCCAAACCTACACGAACGATGACACGCGCACCCAATCGCGCTTTCTCACCCTGACCGCGAATACGGTTGTGCTCGCTGCCGGAACATTGGGCAGCACGGAGATTCTGCTGCGCTCCGCCGCGCAAGGCTTGCGTGTTTCATCGCGCGTCGGCCACGGCTTCTCCGGCAACGGCGACATGGTCGGCTTTGCCTACAACACCGACCGCGAGATCAACGGCATCGGCTACGCGCACGACGTTCCACCCGGCAACGCGGCGGGCGTGTGTTCCAACGGGATCATCCATTTCAAGAACGCGAGCAACGTGAATGATGAATGTTCGCTGGAAGAAGGCGTGATTCCAAAAGCGTTATCGCCCTTTCTCCCGATGCTGTTCGCCGTCGGCGCGCAAGTCACCGGCACGGATACCGACGCGGGCTGGATGGACAAATTGAAGGAACTCGGCCGCGAACTCACGAGCACCGTGCGCGGCGCGCATTCCGGCGCGGTGAAGAACACGATGTTCATGGTCGCGGCGTCAAATGATTCCAGCGACGGCCAACTGCGCCTCGAAGACGATCGCCTGCGCGTGCACTGGCCCGGCGTCGGCCAGCAGCCGTATATCCAGCGCGTGCACCACCGCATGCGCGCCGTCACCCAGGCCCTCGGCGGCACCTACATTCCGAATCCCGTCTGGAACCGCCTGACCCGCCACAGCCTCCTCACCGGCCACCCGCTCGGCGGCTGTGTGATGGCCGACGACGCGACGCAAGGTGTCGTGAACCATTTTGGTCGGGTGTTTTCGTCAGATGACGGAACAGCGGTCTACGACAACTTGATTGTCGTGGATGGCTCCATCATCCCCCGCTCGCTCGGCGCAAATCCGTTGATGACGATTTGTGCGTTAGCGGAACGGGCGGTCGAATGATGGGAAATCCGATCTCGGACTACTTTCCATTCGAAATCGACCTAAAGCGCGTTCTTTGGACCTTCGGTCGATTCTGCTGGCCAAAAGCGACGGTCCGCGCGCGCAAACAGTGAGTGCGAAACGCCTCGGTGTGTTGCGCTCGTCGCACGCCCGCAGGCTTTTAATTCGGCCCATGTTGCAGAAATCATGTGATGTTGGGTTACACCGCGTGAACCGCCGCTATCCCAACCTACGCGCTGTTTCGGCCCTAACCGAATCGGTGCAACGCCGTCTCTTTTCTACCCATGTGAATGTGGAGGATGGTTGTCACTGTGGCAAGTTGAATTTCAAGCGTTGAACACCCCCTTGCGCGGCATGCGGGCGAGCGAGCGCCGCGCTGATCAGCTCCGGGTCGTTTCCCAGGCTCGACCGTTGTGGTTTGCCGCGCCTTTCGACTAGTTCATCCAAGGCCTGAATGACCCGTGTGGCTTGAAAATGTTTCAGGACGTTACAAGTGCGCAAAGTCTTGGTGTGTACCGCTCGAAACGTGCCCGCGGTCATTTCAATCGGCTTATGGTGTAGAGACCAAGTGACGCTGGGTTACGCCGCACGAACCGCGGCTAACCCAGCCTACGCGCTGGTAGAACTCGACGGTCCGCGTGCGCGGGCCGTGAATGTGAAAATCCTCGGCGCTTGATGTTTCTTGTGCGTTTGTCTGTTGATGATACGGCACACGCTGATGAGGCAACTTCCGTTGGGTTACGCCGCGTGAACCGCGGCTAACCCAACCTGCGCGCGCTACGCTCCCTCAGTTACCAGTAGAGTCCAATATCATCCACGGACGGCGGATTCTTTTGAAATCCCTTATCCCCTGGAGCATCAAGACCAAACCCAACTGAGTGGTGTCCGATACTTCCGTAAAAGAAATAGCCCCCGTTGATATTTGCCCCGGTAAAATGCCCGGTATCGTATACCCCGGCGCCCATACCAAGTATTTCTGCGTCGAGCGAAAGATCAAAGAGCCGGACTTTGTCCATCTCACCATTTGAATTTACAAATGCTCCGCTATAGATCGAGCCCGTCATAGGAAGGTCGCCGAATCGAACGCCTCCACCTCCAACTTGCATTCCCTCAGAATAGAATCCGCCCCTACCATTGTTTGCCTTACTGGCGTTGACCTAGGCATGTTTGAAGCTGGCATAGAGTCAATCGTAATTGGCGGTTACGACAGTAAGGCAAACAA
>DKAR01000174.1 GCA_002450895.1 Proteobacteria bacterium UBA6921 | reverse complement strand
CCGGAAGCCGCGATGTTGTTCATCTTCGGCGCCGTCGCTGGAATTGCCGCTGTGTACTTCCAGAAGGTGATGATCATTGCGGTGACTGCTCTGGCGGGCGCGTGGGCCATTGTTGCCGGTGTCGCGAATTTCGCAACGGCTGTGTTGAATCCGCTGAACTTGAGCAGCCTCGAACGCTTCCTGCATTCCGAAGCATCGATGGTCTATATCGTCGGGGCGAGTTGGCTGGCGCTTGCGATTGCCGGAATAATTTATCAGTCGCGGCGCCCGCGCGCGATCGAGCCGCCCACGCACCGAGAACCGTCGCCGCCGGTGGACGCGGTGCCGCCGAACGTTCCGACCTAATCCTGGCTTGATGGTGTTGCGTTAAGCCCCGCGGCACAGCGCGGGCATACACACGCCTTGTTGAGAAATTCCTTCGGTACGCGTTCGATCACCGACGAGTCGATTTTTGCATCGCGGCACCAGCACGGTACATCAAACGATCCAGCCTTTGCGGGCGCACATTCGTTCGGACCGCCGCAGATGGGGCAGATCAAATTTGGCAAGGGTTTCATTTCAGGGATTGTTACGGATTCCTCGCGGCGTGACCAGTGCGTGAACCGCGGCATAGTGTGTGGATTTGCGAAATTGACACCTCGCCTCCGGATTATTCCCATTGATTCCGTGCTGCCGCAGTGTCTGAATATCGGGTAAGTCGACAGGAGGAGTTTTCCGTATGGCTTTCAGGACATGGTGTCTGGTGCTTGGCGCGGCAGTGCTCACTTCATGTGCCCATCCGGGGCCGCCCTTTTTGCGCGAACCGATGCCCGACAATCCGCAGATGACGCAGGTGCTCACGGACACGGCGGCGTTTTCAGGACGCAAGGTGCGCTGGGGTGGATCCGTCGTGCAGGTTGAGAATCGCGCCGATGGTTCGGCGCTGGAGATTGTTGAACGCACGCTCGACAAGTCCGGTCGCCCTTCAGTCAACAGCGCGAGCGCCGGGCGGTTTGTTGCAAAGACGAGCGGGTTTCTCGATCCAATGATTTATGTGCAGGGGCGTGAAGTCACGATCTCGGGTGCAATCGAAGGCGAAGAGACGCGCAAAATCGGCGAGTTCGAATACCGCTACGTCGTGGTGAAGGCGGACAACCTGTATTTGTGGGAACCAATTCAGCCACTGCCACCTCCGATGTATTACGACCCCTGGTTTTACGATCCGTGGTATCGCTGGCCTCCGTATTGGTACCGTCGCCATTGATGGCGGCGTCGATCCGCAACAAGTGATTCCAAGCGAGGTATCACAATGAAAAACATCTGGACGGTTGTTCCCGCACTGATGCTTCTGGCGGGATGCGCATCGGCACCGAAGTTTGACATGACCGGTGTAAACACGGCGACAACACCCAGTGAGGCGGTGCGCATTGATTCCACGCGCGGAACGAAAGTGTTGTGGGGCGGAACCATCGTCAACAGCAAGAACCTTGAATCGTCGACGCAGCTTGAAGTGCTTGCGTATCCGCTCGACAGCCGCATGCGACCGCTGACAACGCGCGAACCGCTGGGTCGATTTCTGATCGAGCATCCGTCCTATCTGGAAACCGTCGATTACGCCGCTGGGCGATTGATCACAATCACCGGTACGCTGACGGGAACAACGCAGGGCAAGATCGACGAGGCGACGTACATTTACCCAGTCGTGGCGTCACAGCAAATGCATTTGTGGTCAAAGTCCGGCGAAGACTCCGGTCCGCGCGTGAACTTCGGCGTGGGCGTGATGTTTCACAACTGAGGCGCCTTCCATCGCGCCGTATCCGCTATGCGCGCGGTTTTACCGCTGCGGTTTCAATCAGGCTGACGCGCTCTTCGAACAGGTTGCGTTTGAGGTTGTAGGCCTTGGTCAGAATGTCTTCGCCGACCAGCAAGTGAGTTCCCAGTTCCGGCAAGTCAGGGTCACCCACCGGCTCGGTCATTTCTGAAAACGCGATTTTCGCCAGGTCGGTCTTGTCGGTCCAGGCATCAATTTCAAAACCGGCATCAGTGATGATCTTTCGAAACTCTTCGGGTACAACCAGGAAACTCATTGTGTTGTCCTGCGCCCACGGCGTCGGATAGTAGACCGGCGTGTTTTTGTGTGCGCACAGCTCATAAAGAACAGCACGGCCGCCCGGTTTCAGGACACGAAAGATTTCCTTCATCAGTCCAAGCTTGTCTTCGATGTTCATGTTCATCTGGATGGACCATGCACCGTCGAAACTGTTGTCCTCGAACGGCATGTCCAGCGCGCTTGCGGCGTGAAATTTCGCGCGCGTTTGCATGTTGAAGAGTTTGGTCAGGCGCTCGGCGGCGTCGATATATTCGTCGCTCAGGTCGACGCCGGTGACCTGGCAGCCGATTTCGTAGGCGAGTCGCCGCGTTGATCCGCCGACGCCGCAGCCGACATCCAGGATATGCATGTCCGGTGTGAAACGCGCGAGCCGAATCAGTTCGTACGTGGCGGTCTTGCTGCGAATGTGAAACTCATCCACGGGCAGAAGATCATCCAGGGTGATCTTTTCCGGGTCCTTCCCCATGTTGTGCAGGCCTTCGATGATCTTGTTGTAGAGATCATTGGGGGAGTAGTAGCTGTGGATATGCTTCATGGGAGTCGCCCTGATCCAGGAGTGAAATAGCGAAAATCGAGTTTACACGGGGTCGCGTGGGGTCGTGGCACTTTTGCCGGCCGCTTGCGCCTTACGCCGCGCTGCCTAACTCGGTGTTATCAGGCTTATAACAGTGGGAGTTTCGCAGGACGAACTGGTCGTGCAGGATCTGCGTGGTGAGCACCAGCATCATGACCCACTCCAGTTGCATGGCCCGGTAATAGTCATTCATGTTCGTCGGCGCCGCCGTTGCGGCGAGGCGGCCGCGCAACTCGTTCACACGCGTTGGATTGAAAAGGCCGCAGGCGCTCAACGCATCCGCCGACAGATAGCGTTCCAGCTGTTCTTGCTGATCCGGCGTGAAGAACCACTCTCTAATCGGCGTGTAGAACGCCTTTTTCTTATAGTCCCAGGGATGCTTGGGCAGATGGGGCAGGCTGATTTTCTTCAACAGGTACTTTTCGTTCATCCCGTTGAGTTTCAGATCGGGTGGAATGCGCGCGGCGAGTTCGATGAGCGGGTGATCCAAAAACGGAACGCGCGCTTCGACGCCATGTGCCATGCTCATGCGATCACTGCGCCACAGGATCCAGCCCGGCAAACGGGTTTTCGTTTCAATATAGAGCGACTGGTTAACGCGGTGCCGGCCTTCGACGTGCGGTTTCATCGTCGCGGCAAGTTCGTCCAGCGCATCGTCGTGGGCCAGATCATCTTCCAGCTCCGGATTGAATAAACCCGGCATGAACTCCGCCGTGATCTGCCAGAAGTCATACCACACCGGATAGCACCCGAAGCGATCCGTGACCCGCCGCTGGTGGTCACGATCGTGCAGCGAGTGCAGAAGTTTTACGTACGGTTCTGAGAAGTCGCGGGTGTACTGCGTGAAGTAAAGCAGCGAGCGCAGCTGGGCATCCTGAATGTCGCCGGCCCACAGGCGCATGTAATCCTGTCGGTAATGGTCATAGCCTGCAAGGATCTCATCCGCGCCATCGCCGGTGTAGACCACCTTGTGATTTGCCTTCTGAACCAGATCCGACAGCAGGAAATAAGGAACGTCGAGCGCCATGCGCTGCGGTTGTTCGAGGTGGTACATCGCGTCGGCCAGTGTGGATACATATCCGGGGGATCCGTTTCCGCTGAGTTCGACTTCGCGATTGGGTACGTCGAGATGTTTCGCAATCGCGCGATACATGCTCGACTCATCGAGATCGTTGTCGGTGAAATGGATCGAGAACGTCTGGGGCTTGTCGGCGCGATGTTGCGCCAGCAGCCAGGTGAGGGCGGAGGAATCGATGCCCGCCGACAGGTAGGCGCCAATCGGAACCTCGCCGATCGTATGCGAGGCCACCGCGTCGTGCAGCGCGTTTTCAAATTGTGTTGTCCAGTAGACCTCATCGAGGGTTTCGTACTCGCCTTCGCGTGGGAACGAGATATCCCAATAAGCATGCAGTCGTGGGCTGCCTCCGGATTCCAACGTCAGGGTATGTCCGGGCGGTAGCTCGAGGACATCCGAGAACGGCGTGTGCGGCGTGACCGCAAATTGATATGTGAAGTAACTACGAATTGAGCGCGGTGCAAGTGAGGCTCGTACCAGTCCGGAAGCAAACAGCGCCTTCATTTCCGACGCTGCGATCAATGTGCGGCCGTCCCAATGATAGAAGAACGGTTTGATGCCGACCCGATCGCGGGCGAGAAACACGCGGCGTTCCTGCTGATCATGAATGGCAAACGCGAACATGCCGCGCAGCGCGTCGACGCACTTGGCGCCGTCCCGGCGATAGAGCTGCAGAATGACTTCGGTATCGGAGCGTGTGCGAAAGCGAGCGCCGCTGGCTTCAAGCGCTTTGCGGAGTTCCTGGTAGTTGTAGATTTCGCCATTGAATACGATGGCGTAGCGACCATCGTCGCTGACCATCGGCTGTGCGCCGCCCGCGATGTCCACGATTGAAAGGCGCGTATGACCCAACGCCGCATCGCCCCGCACTAACGTCGCGTGTGCATCCGGGCCGCGGTGCGTCAACGCACGCGTCATGCGTTCGATCGCACCGGAAACGACGCTGGAACCCCCTGCCTGAAATAGCAGTGCGATGCCGCACATTGTTTTTATGAACCCCTTCCCCTGATCTCCAGCAACCTACGTGACGGTCGGGAGGCAGGCAAGCAGAAATTGGTGTAGCCCGGGGCCCCTTGATTTCACGAAGAGGCGCCACAGTTCAGCGAACTGCCACGAGAACAGGGGGATGCGCGGGAACGGTCCGTCACTGAAATCAGGCGCGAAAAAGCGCGGGAGTTCTGTTAGACTAGCGCCCGCTTCGGCACACTCCGGTCTGTGCCAGCCTCTTCGCGGTGTTCCACTTCCGGTTTACCTCGAACCTAACATAAACGTTAATTGGCAGTGCCTGGATCGGGCGGCATCTTGAAAGATGACCTGCTCAGGCCCGTCCAGGAGTCATTTCATGTCATTCGAATCGCTCGGCCTTGTGGCCGAATTGCGCCGCGCTGTATCTGAAAAAGGTTACAACGAGGCTACCCCCATTCAACGTCAGGCCATCCCGGTCATTCTGGAAGGTCGTGACGTGCTCGCCGGCGCGCAAACCGGCACCGGCAAGANNCGAGATCCTGGTGCTCGACGAAGCAGATCGCATGCTCGACATGGGATTCATTCGCGATATTCGCAAGATCCTCGCGTTGCTGCCCAAGCAGCGGCAGAACCTGTTGTTCTCGGCGACCTTTGCTGACGAGATAAAAGAACTGGCAGACAGCCTGTTGCACAATCCGGCCTCGATCGAAGTCGCGCGCCGCAATGCCAGTGCCGAACTGGTGACGCAAGTCGTGCATCCCGTCGATCGTGACCGCAAGCGTGCGCTGCTGTCGCATCTCATCCGCACCAACAACTGGGAACAGGTGCTGGTGTTTACGCGCACCAAACACGGCGCAAATCGTTTGGCCGAGCAGCTCGAGAAGGATGGTATTACGTCCGCGGCGATTCACGGCAACAAGAGTCAGGGCGCGCGAACCCGCGCACTGGCGGATTTCAAGAGCGGGACAGTTCGCGTTTTGGTCGCCACCGATATTGCGGCGCGCGGGCTCGATATTGATCAGCTTCCGCACGTCGTTAATTTTGAATTGCCGAACGTTCCGGAAGACTATGTGCACCGCATTGGACGCACCGGTCGCGCCGGAAATTCCGGTGAAGCGATGTCCCTGGTGTGTGTTGACGAGAAGGGCTTGCTCAAAGATATCGAAAAGCTGTTGAAGCGCGAGATTCCGAAAGTCGTTGTGGAGGGCTACGCGCCAAATGCGGCGATCAAGGCCGAGCCAATTCAGAACGGTCGCAATTCGCGTGGCAGCAAGCCTCAGCAAAAGCAGCGGCAGCAACAACAACAGCAGCAACAACGCCGCAGTCACGGCCAGCAGGCGAATCAACGTACGCAACACGGCAAGTCTCAATCCGGTTCTGGTCCTAAGTCCGGCAGCGGTCAGCCGCGTCAATCCCATCCATCGCGTGACGGTGGCCGCGCGGATCAACAGCACAAATCGCATGCGCCGCGCGCGCATGGGCATTCGGGCCGAACTGAGAAGCGTGAGGTTCCTGCGCTGTTCGGTGGTGGAAAGCGAAACGGTTAGTGAGTTGAATAACGGCGTCGCTTCCCGCATATCGGGGAGCGATGTTGAACGAAAACTTCGATGATTACGATGGGCCAGGCATGATTACGACAGCGAACATCACGATGCAATTTGGGGCGAAGCCCCTGTTTGAAAATATCTCCGTCAAGTTCGGTAACGGCAATCGTTACGGCCTGATTGGCGCGAACGGCTGCGGCAAGTCCACATTGATGAAGATTCTCGGCGGCGATCTCGATCCGACGTCGGGCAATGTATCAATTGATCGCCATTTGCGTCTGGGCAAGCTGCGTCAGGATCAATTCGCGTTTGAAAAGTATTCTGTTATCGACACCGTGATCATGGGGCATTCGAAGCTGTGGGAAGTCAAGCAGGAGCGTGACCGGATCTATTCGCAGCCGGAGATGAGCGAAGAAGACGGCATGAAGATCGCGGATCTCGAAATCCAGTTCGGCGAGCTGGATGGTTACACCGCCGAGGCGCGTGCCGGGGAATTGCTGTCGGGTCTGGATATTCCGCTGGAGCTGCACAACGGCCCAATGAGCGCGGTGGCGCCGGGTTGGAAGCTGCGCGTGCTGTTGGCACAGGCGTTATTCGCGGATCCGGATGTCCTGCTTCTGGACGAACCGACCAACAACCTCGACATCAATACCATTCGCTGGTTGGAAGATATCCTGACCTCGCGCAATAGCACGATGGTGATCATTTCGCATGATCGACATTTTCTGAATAGCGTGTGTACGCACATGGCCGACCTGGATTTCGGCGAACTGCGTGTGTATCCGGGTAATTACGATTCGTACATGATCGCGTCGACTCAGGCGCGCGAGCAGCTGCTGTCTGACAATGCGAAGAAGACGGAGCAGATCGCCCAGCTGCAAGCTTTTGTCAGCCGCTTCTCGGCAAATGCATCCAAAGCCAAACAGGCGACTTCGCGCGCAAAACAAATTGAAAAGATCGAGCTGGATGAAGTGAAGCCCTCGAGCCGCCAGAATCCCTACATTCGTTTTGAGCAGAACCAGAAGCTGTATCGCCAGGCCGTCGAACTCAAGAAACTCGCGAAGGGTTTTGATACCGGCCCTCTGTTCAGCAAGCTCGATCTGCTCGTCGAAGCAGGCCAGCGCGTTGCCATCATTGGGCCGAATGGAATAGGAAAGACCACATTGCTGCGCACGCTGGTCGGCGAGTACACGCCGGACGTGGGCAGTGTGAAGTGGGCGGAGAACGCGCAGATCGGCTACTTCGCGCAGGATCACGCCGCAGATTTTGCAGAGGATATGTCGCTGTTTGATTGGATGAGCCAGTGGCGCGGACCGCGCGACGATGATCAGACCGTGCGCGCGACGTTGGGACGCCTTCTGTTTACGGCCGACGAAACCAAGAAATCCGTCAAAATCATCTCGGGTGGCGAGCAAGGCCGCATGCTGTTCGGCAAGCTGATGATGCAGAAGCCGAACGTCCTGATCATGGATGAGCCGACTAACCACCTCGACATGGAATCCATCGAGTCACTGAATACCGCGCTGGAAAACTTTCCGGGAACTTTGATCTTTGTCAGTCACGATCGGGAGTTCGTATCGTCTCTCGCCACCCGCATCATTGAGTTAACGCCGACCGGCATCCATAACTTCAGCGGGACCTACGAAGAGTATCTGCGCAAGCAGTTGGAACAGCAGCAGCAATTGCAGAAGGTGAGCAAGCGCGGTAAGTAACGGTGGCGGATTCCCGTAACTGGCGCTAAGGTTCTAGAACGTCGAGTTTTCTTTGTGCGACGTCGCTGCCGGTTCTGCATTCGAGAGAGCAATGGAAATGGCAATAGTCGAACAGGACATCTTGCGCCGATTTGTGTTCGAGAACGCGCCAGTACGCGGCGAGATCGTGCGCTTGAATGCGACATGGCGCGCCGTGCTCGAGCGTCATACCTATCCGCGTGTCGTTCGTGACGTGCTCGGAGAATATCTGGCGGCGTCCGCGTTGCTTTCCGGCACCATCAAATACGATGGTGCGTTGACGCTGCAAATTCAGGGTTCCGGCCCAATCACGCTGATGATCGCGGAGTGTACGTCCAAGCGTACGCTGCGCGGTTTGGCGCATTGGACCGGCGATGTCGCATCGGGATCGCTGAGCGATCTCACGGGTTCCGGACAGCTTGCCATCACCATCGATCCCGGACCGGGCATGGACCGCTATCAGGGCATCGTCGAACTGCATGGTGATTCCATCGCAGAAGCCCTTGGCGGCTATCTGGAACGCTCAGAACAGCTCGACACGCGACTCTGGCTGAGCGCAGACGGGGAAGTGGCCACCGGATTACTTCTGCAGAAATTGCCCGAAGGGCAGCACGCTGCTGAGAACGAGGATGAAGATCTTTGGAATCGTGCGGTGCAACTGGCATCCACCGTTACGCCCGAAGAGCTTCTCGATCTTGCGCCCCGCCAGCTGATTCATCGCTTGTTTCACGAGGAAGATGTTCGATTGTTTGAATCGGAGCCGGTGAGCTTTCGATGTGGCTGTTCGCGCGACCGGGTACGCACAATGCTGCGTGCAATGGGGCCGGATGAAGTGCATGACATTCTTCGGGAGCAGGGATCGGTTTCGGTGACCTGCGAATTCTGCAACCAGAAATACGAGTTCGACGCCGTCGACGCCGAGCAATTGTTTGCGGCCGAGTCGTCTCCGGCCGTGCCGCCCACGCGGCACTAGGGCTCGCGTGAGACGACACGGCGCGGCGCGTCCGTTGCGGACGCGTTTGCCTCAGCGGTCCTATACCGCGAGGCTGTGTTTACCGACTGTTTGTACTGTGCTGGCTTGTGGGCCACGCTCGCCGCGTTCTTCGGCGAAACGCACCATGGCGCCAACTTCGAGTTTGTCGAAACCGCCGTTCAATACACTGTTGCGGTGAAAATAAATTTCCCGCCCGTCGTCGGTGCTGATCGTCCCAAAATCCAGAATGGGATTAAGCTCGGCAATACGACCTTGTGGCGGACCAACGTGTGCCTTGATCTCTCGACGCTGCTTGCGAACGTAATTCTTCAGTTGCCGTTCGGCGGCGTTGAATGCGTCGCGCAGTGCAACGTAAATGTCCTCGTGTGAATGATCGTCGTGATGATCACGGCTGACGACAAGCTCTCCATTTGGGACGAGGATGTCGATTCGGATGCTATAGAGTCTTCCCTGGTGGTGATGGAGATGCGGGGCTTGGACTACTACCCGGCAATTCATGATGCGGTCATAGAATCTTTGCAGTTTTTCAGCTTTCTCTCGGATCTTGTTTTCAACAGCTTCGGAACGGGGCATGTCGCGGAACGTCACTTGAAGCGGCAATTGCATATCTGACCTCCTTGAGTCACTGACTTATGGAGAGCGTTGCCGGTGCTGCGCTCTCGTTTTTTTGAACTGACAGCTCTACACTCGGCGATAACCAATCTAGCAACAATCCGTGTTTTTACGCATCCGTGATTTCGAGCCCCTCAGAAGCAGAGTTAGTTATTACAACGACTTGCGCGATTTGCCCCACTGTGCTTGAGGCATTATCCCGCCTCGTAAAGGAGGGAATCATTGGCCGCCTTACGGTAATAAATGCCGACGTGGAGACCGAGGAAGCCGAAAAACGGGGGGTCCGCTCCGTGCCGTGGTTGCGAATCGGGGAGTTTGTGTTGACCGGTGCGCGCTCGTATCAGCAACTGCGGACATGGGCAACTTCATCCGGAACGAACGCGGGTCGCGGCGCCTATATAAAAGAGTTGCTCAAGAACGGCGCGATGAAGCAGGCGCTGGAGCGCGTTCAATCGACGCCTGGTTATCTCGACGCGCTGATACCTCTGATCGCGGACGTCGATAGCGAATTTCAGGTTCGTGTCGGTGTTGGTGCAATTCTCGAACATCTGCAAGGAACGAGCGCCTTGGCGCAACGAGTTGATTCGTTGGCGGAGTTGGCGCGCTCACCTGATGCGAGAGTGCGCGCCGATGCGTGCCACGCGTTGGCGCTGACGGAAAGCCTTGCGGCGATCGGTGTCGTTGAATCCCTCTTGAATGATTCCAGCGACGAGGTGCGTGAAATTGCGAAGGAAAGCCTTGACGCATTGAAGGGTTCAGGGCGCCAGGCGTAGTTGTTTCTATGAATGTCATTTTCATGCGCCACGGGCGAACCAGCTACA
>DKAR01000135.1 GCA_002450895.1 Proteobacteria bacterium UBA6921 | reverse complement strand
GAGCCGGTGTCGTACACCGGCATGCCGCGCCGCAGGCCCGAGGTGCGGTGCAGCGTAATGGCGCGCACATGCGTCTCGTCGAGATGCTGGTGCGCCTCGAATGTGTAGGTCTCCTGACCGACGCGCGCGTACAACGCCTGATGCAATGCGGGAAGCTTTTCACACGTGATGTCGACCACGGGCCCGCGCACCCGCGCGATCGTGCCGACACGGAGTGCTGTTTCGCCAGTTGAGACAGCCACGGCGTTGCCTTGGGTTCGAATCGATGAATCATTCGTACCGTAGATAAGGCGCGTGGCCTATTGGGAATACTGCTTAGGGTGCGTGGCTTCCGCTGAAAAGCCCGGAAGGCACACCGTCCGGCTGCAAGGTAATGCCGAGATAGAACACGTACATGACCAGCATCGCCACGCCACGACGACGGGTAAGGAAGTCGATGCCGATCGGGTAGGTCATCGCCGTGGTGATCGCACCGAAGCCGAGCGCGACAGCCACCGCGTAAGCATCGACATGGATCGGGTGAATGATGGAAGCGACGGCGATGATGAACATGCCATTGAAGATGTTTGAGCCGAGAATCGTTCCCAGCCCGACTTCATCATGGCCACGCAGTTTGGAGATGATCGTCGTCGCCAGCTCCGGAACCGACGTTCCGATGGCGACGACCACGGCGCCAATAATGAACTCGCCGATACCGAACTGTTCTGCAATTCCTTTGGCGCCCATCACGATAAATCGTCCGGCGCCAGTCAACAGCGCCAGTCCCAAGATGCATTGCACGACGGAAGCCACGCCGGTGTGCGCGCCGAGCACTTCTTCGGCCGCGCTGCGCTGGCGACGTGCCTCGATTGTCACGATGGTCAGCCAGGCGAGAAAGCCGACCATCAGCAATATCCCGTCGATACGCGAAATCTCGCCGTCGATGGCGAGTACACCAATCGCGAGCGGAACCGCCAGCGCCACGGAGAAATCCCGTTTGATCAGCTGCCGGTGCGCGCGAATGCTGCCGAACATCAGCGCAATGCCGAGGATCAGTGCGATATTGACGACGTTGCTGCCTAACGCGTCGCCGAAGGAGATTTCCGGCTTGCCTTCACTGGCGGACATGATGGCCACGGAAAGCTCGGGGCTCGACGTTGCGAACGCGGCCACCGTCGCGCCGATGATGCCCGGCGCCACACGCAGCCAATGCGCAAGTCCAACGGCACCGCGCACAAACAGCTCGCCACCCGCACCCGCGAGCGCTACGCCGAGCAACAAAGCCAGATAGTCATACATGTGTGCAGCTTACCCGAGTCCGCGGCAATTGCCGATGTGTGGCAGGGGCTTACGCAGAATTCGCGATTGCGCCGCTGGCCGTTTCGCCTCCACAATGCCATCAGAACCGGGGGATACAACTCCATGTTTATGGGCAGCTTCGCACCATGACGTTACTTCGCTTCCTAGGGTGGGTCGCGTTGGCCGTAGGCTGTGTGGTTCAAGCCGCGGAACCCGCGCCGGAATTGCCGTCGCCCGTGGCGAATAGCTGCCCGGCAGGCGATGCACTGGAGTCGGCGCTCAATGAGCGCATCACATTCGACGAAAGCATGCGGGATCGTTTGGCGCAATTCGTCGCCGGAAGTGAACAGACCGATGTCCTGCCCGCCACGCTCTTTGTCGTCAACCTGCGCGACGAGCAGGCGGTGGCGCGGCGCGCGGAACAACTGCGCTCGTTTGAAACCAATCCCGACGGCGGACTGTCGCAACCGACGCGCGATGTGATCGAGTGCGCCGGAACCGACGCGCGTTACGCGGAAGCCGTTTCGCGACTGCGTCAGGTTGAGGCTGCAGTCAACAAGGTGCGGCTGCAGTTTCTGATGTTGCCGCTGGAACGTCGCAACGCGCTGTTGGGTACGCAGGAAGCTGCGCGCCGCCATGATGCCGTAGTTCAGGAGCTCGAAACATCGCGCACCGAGGCACGCCAACAACTCGAACAGGCTGAACGTTCGATCGCCGCCGCGCAGGAACAGGCACGCGAGGCCGCCAGCGACGACGTACGTGAGTTGGCGGCGCAGCGCACACTGATTGAAAAAGCCCGGCAGGAACTTGCCGGCGTCAAAGAACAGCTGGTCCTGCGCCTGGAAGATCGCACGCGATCGTACCGCGACGTGGCGCAGCGCCTGTCGCTCATCGCCGCACAACTGAATCGCAAGCCGACGGCCGAGGTGCTGAATACCGCTTACGATCAGGTTGCATCGATCTGGCGGGAGCTCGTCGACGAATCGTTTTCGCGCATTGCCGATCAGGCCAAGTACGAACCACTGCCGTCCTTGCCTGCATTTCCTGTCGAGTTGCTGCAACGAACCTCGCAATTGCCGGAGTCCCGCGCGGTGCAAACCGCCTACGCTGAGGTCGACACGCTGTACCAGGATCTGTCCACGCTGCGCCGCACGCGCTATGACGAAGAGCGCGAAGACTTGTATCGCTTGTTGCTCCAGGCGGGCCGGCTGCGGTCCCAGTTGCTGGCGGCAAACCTAAATGCGGGTAACGATGAAACGCTGAAGCTGACGAACGAATACGTGCGTGATCTCGGTCGCGAGCTGCGGGTCGTGCCGCTGCGCGGCGTGGCGTTTGTGTACACCAAGCTGTTCGATTTCCGCCACAAGATCGCGACGGGCCTTTCCGGAATCATCGACGTGATTCAGCAGCTCGCGCTGCTGGCGCTGGTCATTGTGTTGCCGTTCGTGGCCTTCCGCATGCTGCACCAGGTCACTGGCCTGTTGAATCGATTGCGCGGCAGTCTCGTGCAGCGGCATGCGCGCCGCGAAGTGGGGGCGCGCGGCGTGGTGCTCGCCGCGGCGCTGCTGATCCAGCGCTCTGCGCTGTATGTCCCGTGGCTGATCATGCTGCTGGTGTTGTGGTTCGCCGATTCACTGCTCGCGCGCACCGACTTCTCGGAAATTACGCTCGTCATCCCCTATATCACCTACTACGTCATCTATCGCCTGCTGGAAGTGCTGCTGTATTCCGCACTCAGTTCGGTGGCGCCGGCGCGGTCCGGGGTCACGGCGCTGCGTCACCGTTTGCGCTTGCGCCATACCACGCGGCGCATCGGCTTGTTCTTTCTGGTGTCATTCCTCATCGCGCACGCCACTCAGGATGTTGTGGGCGAAGCGCTCATCTACCGGATCGTCACGGACCTGATGCTTTACGTGGGCATCCTGGTTTGTGCGTTTGCGTTTCGTGGCTGGCGTGTGGAAATCGGCGCGGCCGCGCAGGCTACGATGCCCAAGCGACTGGGTCCACGTTTGCGCGAGTTGTGCGAAGGGAGCTGGTCCTGGATTGCGTGCCTGCCGGTCGTTTTGCTCGTGCTGTTCACGCGCGGCTGGAACGATCTGAAAGGTTGGTTGAGTCAGTTCGATGTCGCCAAGCGCTTCGCGGCGGAATTGTTCCGGCGCCGTGTTGAAGGTGCCGTCGGCGGTCGCGAAGCGGGAGAGCATGTCGCGCCGACGGCAGGA
Source organism: Proteobacteria bacterium UBA6921 (assembly GCA_002450895.1). Lineage (GTDB taxonomy): Bacteria > Pseudomonadota > Gammaproteobacteria > SG8-11 > SG8-11 > UBA6921. Next base: position 18,703 of record DKAR01000135.1, on the reverse strand, counting down.
TTGCCGGACGACTACCTCGAATTGTTTCCGTTATACACGCCGTCGGAAAACGCCGCGCTGATCACGCCATCGTCCGGTGTCGTGGAAGACATCGTTACTGAAGTACGCTCGTGGGTGAGTAAAGAAGGCGAAAACGCCCTGGCGATTCATGGCGCCAAGGGCAGTGGCAAATCGACATTGTTGCGGCTCGCGGCCCATGAATGTGAGTCGTTCGCCAAAGTTCACAGCGTGGAAGTCCCGGCGCGTTTATACAGTGCCGCGGCGGTGCGTGAATTCCTCAACGAGGCGTTATCAGCTACGCAGGGTGGCGACGAGAAGGCGGACGGCCGCATCGTTGTGATGCTCGACGAAGCGCACAATCTGTTTCTTGGCGCACCGGGCGGTTTCGAAGGCTATCGCGAGCTGCAGAACATTCTGGTCGAAACCGCCACGACACACTTCTGGTGTGCCACGTTCAATGAGCACAGCTGGAATTATTTGAAAGGCGTGTTTGGCGCAGAAATCGGTTGGCCACGTGAGAAGGAGATGCCGCCGTTCAGCGAAGAGGATGTACGCCAGCTGATCATGAAGCATCACCATCGCGCGTCCTACGCGCTGTCCTTCGATACCATCATCAGCGCGGCGCAAAATCCGGATGAAGTCGGCGCGCTGGGGCAGATCGAAACGCAGTTCTTCCGCTTGTTGTGGGGGCAGTCCAACGGCAATCCGCGCGCTGCACTGGTGTTGTGGCTGTCCGCGCTGCGACTGGAGCGCGACGGCAAGCTGCACGTGTCGATTCCCCAGCATCGCGCGCCGCGTGCGCTGGCCTCCCTGAATGAAGACCAGCTCTTTATCTGCGCAGCCGTCATGCGGCACGAGAACCTGTCCGCGGGGGAGATTGCCAATGTCACCCAGTTGCCGGAGCTCACGATCCGGACCGTGCTGCGTCACGTGGAGGATGGTCGCATCCTGTTTCGCAGTCCGGACCGGCGCTATCGCGTCGCGCCGCTCGCGCAGTTTACGTTGACCCAGATGCTGGTCGGGAGGAACTTCCTGTATGAATGAAGGCGATCTGACCCAACTGGACCAACTGGCCCAGTTGTTCCAATTCGACCGGATGGTGATGCTGGCGCTGGGAATCGCCGCGCTGGTTTTCGCGGTGAAGGGCGTCAACTACCTCGCACGCCTGTTGTATCAGCGCGTGCCTTCACGCCGGCTGCTGATATCGCAAGTGGCCACCGTGGTCGGATTCCTTATCTATACCGCCGGCGGTGTCGTGGTGGTATTCGTGGCATTGGAACCGCCGCGCGAACTGATGCTGGCGGCGACCGGAAGCCTCGCCGTGGCCCTCGGTCTCTCTTTAAAAGATCTGGTGGCTTCGGTCATCGCCGGGTTTATCTTGCTGTTCGACCGCCCCTTCCAGGTCGGTGACCGGGTGACGCTTGGGACGACCTACGGCGAGATCAAAAGCATCGGCCTGCGCGCGGTGCGCCTGACGACGCTCGATGACAACGAAGTCACCATTCCCAACAACCGGTTCATGACCGACGTCGTCGCGTCCGGCAACTCGGGCGCGCTGGCGATGATGGTTGAGTGCAACTTCCACATTGCGCTGGATGCCGACGTGATCAAAGCGCGCGAGCTATTGCACGAAATCGTCGTCACCAGCCGCTTTGTCTATCTTAAGAAGCCGGTCTCGATCGTCGTTTCGGAAGTTGCCATCGCGGACCGTCTTGCGCTGCAGGTGCGCACCAAGGCGTATGTGCTCGATGTGCGTTTCGAAAAGGAATTTGCCACTGACATCTACGTGCGCGGCACGGATGCACTGCGACGCCACAGCATTGCGCGACCCAGCCTCGGGGCTTTCGTTTCCGGCACAGCGGCGCCGGCCGCGGAGCTGGAGATGAGCGCTGCCTCGGAAACCTGATGCCGGAAACCTCGCCCCGCGGGTGATTCAGGCGTTTTGTCGGGCCGCGCGATGGGTGTACAGTTAACGCCGCCTCGATCGATACAAGACCAATGAACGATAACCCGACCCAAGCACCAGACCGTACCCTGCCTGTCGATTCGCGCGGGCCGCAGGCTGCAACGCCACGCAAGGGCCCCAATGCCAGCTCCATCCTGGCGTTGCTGTTAGCGCTGACGACCACAGTGCTCGCTGCCTGGCTCGTCTATGACGGCAATGCACGCACGCAACGTTTCAATACATCCATCGAAGAATTGCGCAATCGGATCGAGGACCAGGAAACCCTGTCACGCGAATTGTCGGCGAACGCTGCGAAACAGCGTGACTCCATCATCGTCAGCATTCGCGACCTGGAGCAACGGCTGGAAGAAACCGAACGCACGCTCGGCCGTCGCGGTTGGGACTGGATGCTGGCCGAAGCGGAGTATTTCCTCTCGCTCGCCAGCGAACAATTGATCTTGAAGCGCAATGCGACCATCGCAATCTCCGCGATGGAGGTGGCCGACGGCCGCCTGCGCCGCGCGGATCTTCCGGAAGTGCTGGCGGTGCGCGACGAAATCGCCAAGGCGATCGTCACGCTGCGCAAGCTGGAGCATCCCGATATCGCGGGCCATGCCCTGAAACTCTCCGCGCTGATCAGCGCCGTTCCGGAAATGCCGACGTCGCGCGCGCAGCAGGGTAATGCCGGAGGGACATCCAATTCCCCGCCGCCGACCGAATCCAACAATCCGTGGGTGCAGATGTGGGCCGCGATCACGCGGATGATTGTTGTGCGCCACGGCGACCAGGAGTTGCCCAGCCTGCTGACGCCGGAGCAACTCACGCTGCTGCGATTGAACCTGCAATTGCGGCTGGAAAGTGCGCGCGCCGCGCTGATGCGTAACGACCAGACCAATTTCCTGGCCGCCGTCCGTGAAGCGCGCGAGGGATTCAAGACCTATTTCGATACGAGTTCGCCGCAGGTGGCTTCCGCGATCGCCGACCTCGAAGAACTCGAGCACGTCGATATTTCGTTCCTGACACCGGACATTTCGGCGCCATTGCAGGCGCTGCGCAACGTCCGTTCGCAGCTTGAACTGCGCACTGCGAAACCGGTTCGCCAGATCGGTGGTACCGCGACGCCGGCCCCGTTGGCAACACCGCCTACGGGAACTGCGCCGGCTGTTCCGATCAAGCGCGCACCGGCACCGTCGCAGGCACCGGCAGAGTCTCCGGCGGTTTCCGCACCGGCGGAACCTGCACCCGCTGCCACTCCGGCGCCCACGGGCACCAGCCCATCCACGGGGGCGCAATGAAGCTGTTGCGCTGGCTAATCTATGCCGTGATCTTCGGCATTGGGGCCTTTTACCTGTTTCGCGAACCTGGACAGGCGGTATTTGTCTACGGCGACTGGTCGGTGGAAATGCCGCTGGCGCTTTTTATCTTCACCGTCATCATCGCAACGCTGCTGCTGCTCGGACTGTACTTCGGGATTTCTTTTCTCATTCGCGCGCCGCGGCGCTGGCGCGTGTGGCGCGAACGCCGCCGTGAGCTGAAAGTTCGCGCGTCGATGGAACAGACGATTTCACTGCTGGCGCGTGGCGAGTGGCGCGAGGCGGAAAAGGCCGCCCTCAAGAATCTTTCCGGCGCGCGGCGGCCGGAGTTGTTCCGCATCCTGGCCTCACTGGCGTGCCAGGGACGCGGCGATTTTGACAAGCGCGACGATCACATCACGCAGGCACTGGTCGGTGCGAATGAATCCGCGAGCAATACGTTGCGCTTTTCGTTGGCGCGCATGCGCGTGGCCGCCGGCCAATGGAAAGATGCGCGCGATATTCTCGATCCGCTGGTCAACCGGCTGCCCGACGATACTGAAGCACTGCGCATGTTGATCGGTGTTTGCGAACGCATCGACGCATGGGACCGTGTCGGCGAATTGATGCAAACCGCGCGTTCCGCCGGAGCGATCGACAAATCGCAACTCCATATCCTGGAGTCGCGTTATCACGCGCACATAATCCAGGCCGCGACCGACGACGACGCGCTCGAAGCCGCGTGGAAGGCCGTGCCGTCCAGCCTGCATACGCATGAACTTGTCGCGGGCGTCTATGCGCGCAAGTGGATCGAACGCGGGCATGAAGATCTCGCGGAGCCGTTGCTGCGCGCAGCAATCGACCGGCAATGGTCACTGCCGCTGGTCGATCTCTACGGCCGCATTGCCGGCAAGGATCCGGTCAAGCAACTCAGTCACGCCGAGCGCTGGCTCGACGCGCACGGTGACGATCCGATCCTGCTGGTTGCGATCGCACGCCTGTGCATGAAGCGTTCATTGTGGGGGCAAGCTCAATTTCATCTCGACCGCTGCCTGAACATTGCGCCGAATCCCGAAGCGTATGAACTGCTCTACGCGCTGCACAAGCAGCAAGGCGAAGCCGACAAGGCCGAAGCGCTGTGCGGCATTGCCGTGCGCAACTGGGCGGAGAACAGTGTCCCGGTCAATCCCGCCGAGTCACCGGTTGTTCCACTGTAAATTGCCAAACTTTCCTGTCGCTTGAAATTCGCTAGGGCGTTTTGTCGTGGTGGTCCAGGATCACGCGTGCGAGTTCGTCGTAGTTGCCTGCGAAGTGGTGACCGCCGGGCAATTCCGCGACCGTGATTCGCTTGCGGTCGAGATTACGGCAGGCGGTGTCTTTTTCATCCGCGCCAAAGACGCACAAGGTACGCACGCCGCTGAGGTTGTTGGCTTCGGCGATCACATCCAGGCTGCCTTCGCCGGCGCCGGGTAACCAGTCCGACACCTTGAACTCGAAGTCCACCCAGTTCGACAGGCCGAGCAGGGCCACCTCGGTGACGCGTTGCCGGTCGGGTTCGTCGAGACGATTCACCAGAAACGGCAGTACATCCGCGCCGCGCGAGTAACCAATCAACATGACCTTGCGCTTGCCCCACGCCTGCGCGTAGTGCGCAATGATTCGATGCAGATCCTTGCTGGCCTGCTCGGGATCGCGACGGGTCCAGTAATAGTGCAAGGAGTCCCAGCCCACGACGGGAATTCCTTTCGCGGTGATCGCGCCGGCCAGCTCACGGTCGATGCTGGCCCAGCCGCCATCGCCGGATAGAACGATCGCGAAGGTGTCACCGGATTCTTCCAGTGGCATTTCAACCAGCGGCAGATTGTCGAGCTGCGCCGGACCGCGCGCTTCGGTTTTTACGCTGGCGAGTTGCTGAAACGTGTCCTTGAACTGCGGCATCCAGTTCCTGGGTACCGAGTAGCCGTGTCCGACATTCGGAAGCTTCACCACTTTGGCGTTCTTGGTTTGTGCAATGAAGCTGATGGTCGACGGCGGATCGCAGACTTTGTCGATCTCACCCTGGAACGCAACGAACGGCGTTTCGAGCTTTTGCGACGCCTGAAAGACAACGCCCTTGTTCTTCGGTCCCGGCTCCCATTCGAGTCCGTGACCCTTGCACATCATCTTGTGAATCATCAGGTCTGGACAAAAGCCGAGACTGAGCCCGCCGCGAAACGTGTTTGGCGGCGCCTGCACCAGCGTCGAATACACCAATGTCGCTCCGGACGAATAGCCAACCAGAATCGGCTGGACGTAGTCCTTGTAGCCGTATTTCTTTTGCAGGTACTGCGAGAGTGCTTCGAGATCGCCGGGCGGATAGCTGCATGAGCTCTTCGCCGATTCCAGTTGCTTGAGGTAATGCGCAACGTCGACGCCGACGACCAGCGTGTCGAAATCCAGCAGGGCGCGCGCCATATCAATCACGCCGAGATTCCAGCCGCCGTCGCCGGAAAGAAAGATTACGACGTTCTTTGGTTGCGGCGACGTGCGATAGACATGCACGGTACCCAGCGTTCCGAATGTCAGCGTTTCTCCGTCATTCACGGAGGATTGTTTTTTCGGCGCGCTTGCTGCGGCGTGGGACTTCTTTTCCTTCGCAAGAGCCAGCGGCGAAAGCGACGTGAACAACGCGACACAAAGTGCGGCAGTCAGGGTGTGGCGCAAGACAGTGTGCATGAAATGAGTCCTCGGTGAGTTCCGGGTCAGTTTGATTTGGAAAAGATGCGCCGGTATCCGCCGGCGATCAGTGCCGCCGTGTCGATCAGCAATGCGGGCAACGGTGTAAAAGCGGGATACGCCATATAGCAGCTGCGCCACTCCGGACGGAACTTGTCCTTGAAGCTGCGCACGCCCTTGTAGTTGTACAGGCGATTTCCGAAGTCATAGGCGAACCGCGCCAGTCGCTCGCCGGTGTGCGAGAACCGCGTCTGGCCCACGCCGGAAAGTGGCGCGACGCCAAGATTGAAATAGTGATAGCCCTGCGCGCGTCCGTACTCGATCAGTTCGACGAACAGAAAATCCATCGTGCCGGGCGGCGCATCCGTTCGATGCCGCATCAGGTCGATGCTCAATTCGTCGCGCGCCGGACCGTGGTCGGGCATCAGGTTGGCGAACGCGACAATGCGCTGGTCGACCTTCACGACGGCGATCGGTGCGAGCGAAAGATAGGCTTCGTTGTAGTTTCCCAGCGAAAATGCTTTTTCCGCCGTCTGATGTTGTGCCTTCCATTCGTCGGAGATCTCGCGCAGCGTGGCGAAAAAGTCCGGTGCAAAGGGCGGCGCGTGCCATTCCAGAGTCAGACCCAGGCGACGCGCGCGATTCACGCTGTGCCGCAGAGATTCCCCACGCTTGCCGGCGAGCGAAAACTCGGCGATGTTCACGTACGCCATTTCGCCCAGTTTGAACAGAGCAAACCCGGCATCGTGGTAACGGTGAACGTGCTCGGCGGATGTTTCATAAAACACCGGCACCAGGCTGTGGCGGTCAGCAAATTCCCGGAATTCCGTGATGGCTGCGCCAATGTGCTGCGGATCGCCGCAAGGGTCGCCGAGCGCGACGAGGCGATCACGAATTCGGCCGTAAGCGATGACGGATTGCCGATCGCGCGTCCAGAAAAGATGTTTGTCGCCAAGAAACAGCAGATGCCCAAACGGACCACTGCCATAGCGTTGCAGCAGCGCGCGTGCTTCCGTCAGTTCGTCCGTAGTCGCCGCCAGTAACTGCGGACCCGGGCTGCGGAACATCGACCAGGACAAATACACGAGGAGTACAAACGCCGAGAACCACAGCGACCGCAGGAAGCGCGATGCCTCGCCGGTGGGCGTGAAGTTCAGCAGCGCATCATTGGTCAGCGCCTGTTCGCCGTGAATCCAGTTTCCCAGCGTGGCGTATCCGAGCACAGCGATAATCAGCGTGGCGAGCCAATACAGATTGCGCGCACTGAAGACCGGAAAGCTGTCGCGATAGAACTGCTTCTTCTGGAGGCGCAGCAGTAGCGCGATGAATGACAGGACGATGGCTTCCTCGAAGTCGAGCCCCTTCAGCAGACTTAGCAATGCGCCGGTCAGCAGCAGGCCGATCGTAATGAGGTAAGCGCGATGGACTTGCTCCCCGATGCCGCGCGCGAGGCCGATCAACAACACGCCGACACCCACCGACAACAGGTGCGAAGTCTCCACCGCTGCTAGTGGCAGGACCGAGTCGAGCAACGTCAGGCGCTCGGTGATCGTGGGAAACGCAGCGGAGATCAGCAGCACAACGCCGGCCGCGGCGGTGAGGTAACTCAGAACGCGCACGCCAAGCGACGACAACATTTCCAGCGGCAAGCGCAGCAGGGCGACAAAGGCGCTGCCACGCCAGAACTGCAACAGTCGTGAGCGTTGCGCGGCGGATGTCGCCATCAACACTTCGGTGCCAAGGTAGACGCCGATCAGCCACGGAACGACGTAGTAGACCGCGCGATACAGCAGCAGTCCGGCGAGCATCGCATCCCCGGTGACGTCGGGGCGCGAAGCCAGCAGCCAAAGCAAGGTTCCATCAAACACGCCGAGCCCACCGGGAACGAGACTGAAGATGCCGAGCGCCGCCGCCAGAGAAAATGCAGTGATGAATTCGATCAGTGTGACGTCAACGCCAACGGTTTGCATTGCGACCCAGGCGACGGACGCAGCCAATACCCAGTCCAGTAACGAAACGAGAGACAGCTCGATCAATTGCGGAATGCCGAGCGCAATGTCGGCGAACCAGCGGCGGCGCAGGCGCGGCGCACACAGCAAAAGGATGTACACCGGATAGTACGCGGCGAAGATCAGCAAGGCGCCACGGCTGATCCACTCGGGAAAGGGCAATGAAGCGCTGGCCTCCGTGCCGCTGAGCAGGATCGGCCATGACAGGATCGACAAGCCGACCGGGATCGACACCATCAGAATGCCGGAGTAAGCAATGCCGCGTCGGGTATCGACGCCTTCATGTGCAAGCAGCAGAAAACGAATGCCGGAACCGGCGAGCCCGGACAATCCGATCAGATTGTTGAAGGTATTGGCGACCCACGAGTAGCGAACGATCTTTTTCAATTCGAGTTTCAGGTCGAGCGCGCGCGCCAGCAGGTAATCGTAGAGAGACATGGCAAGCACGGCGGCGAGTCCGAGCACCTGTAGCACGGCAAGTTCAGTCAGCGGAGCGGCCTGCAGCGCGCCGCGTGTGGCGTGCAAGTTGATACCGGAGAGTTCGTTCCATGCAGCAAACAGAACGGCGGCCACGAATACCGCAGGAACGATGCGGCGAAACCAGGTCATCCGCGCAGCGGAAAGGTGGGTCGCGACCGTGACATGGTCGTGTTCAGTGCCGGCGGGCGGTTCGGTGTTACGCATCCAGTGAACTGGGCTTGAGAGGCCAGTGATTCTAGTCTGTTTTCTTCGCCGGAGGCATGATCGCTTGTCCGGCTCCGTGTTGGACGTGCCCGAGCGGTCGAAAGTTTAGTGCCGGCAGTGTGGAGTGGTCAGAAAACCGCAGCGAATTTTCAGGGCGAATTCAGCTGGGTTTCAACTCCCGAGAAAAGAAGCGACTGGGTGGTTTGAATGGCGCGACACGTGCCTTTCAAACCGTCAGTGTTCGACTTTGGCGTCCGTCGGTACTTCGCCGGTGCGCTTCAGCGCGAATTCGGTAGCAATCGGGCCAAGGGTTTCCAGGATTTCGACGGCGGCGAGCACAATGGTGCCGAACTCGGCGCCAAACTCTGGATACATCTCGGCGATCTGGTTGACGATGCCGATCGCGAGTCCCGCCATCGGCAGCATCGTGAATCCGAGCAGGGCCGACTGCTTGGTTTCGTAAACCGCGCAGTAGCGCGACACAACGTAATTGGCGCCGGCTTTTGCAACGAATCGCGCGAACACGAACATCATCGCGGCCGCGAAGGCGACCGCAAGTTTTTTTCATGCGTGCCGCGATCGACCGGCAGTGGTCGCTGCCGCTGGTGGATCTCTATGGCCGCATTGCGGGCAAGAATCCGGTCAAGCAGCTCAGTCACGCGGAGCGCTGGCTCGATGCGCACGGTGACGATCCGATCCTGCTCGTGGCCATTGCGCGTTTGTGCATGAAGCGCTCGTTGTGGGGGCAAGCACAATTTCATCTCGACCGTTGCCTGAACATCGCTCCGAATCCCGAAGCCTACAAACTGCACTACGCGCTGCACAATCAGCAGGGCGAAGCCGACAAGGCCGAAGCCCCGTGCGGCATCGCCGTGCGGAGTTGGTCGGAGCTGAGCACGTCAGTGGATGCTCCGGAGACGCCTGTGGTCGCGCTTTAACATTTGCGCGGCATTCGTGCAGTGTCTCGGCGAAGGCAGATTGTTCCGTAGAATCCGAATCAACAGCGTCGTCGAGGCGTGTAACTACCTGGGCTTGAACAGTAACGTTCTTTCGAGCCAGCACGGTCGAATGGCGGATTCGGCGCTATCGTGAAACCGTTTTTTGAGAGTTATTGCCGAAGCGTACAACGCCCAACGTATCCATTGGATTCTTGATCTCCTTCCACCCGGCTTGATAGCGGCCTTCCTGTAAATCATCGATGTGTGAGAGCAGGCAGCGCTGTAGTGTGGCGACACGCTTTCCTAGCTCACCGGTACTTCGGAATGGCCGCGTGATTAAAAGATTTGGTATCCCGAGAAAACTAAAATTGAACGCATCCAGGTTCTCGTAGTTGCGCTTCACCGCGACAAAGGGGGCGTTTACTGGTAGATCGTACTCCACCAGCATTAGTCCGCTGGCGGGCAAATGGCGGCTGATCGATGGCAGAGGCCAACCGCCGTCGGTAAAAACGGCCTGTACTTGGTTGTCCCTTAGCATCTTGATGGCTTGATCGTCCGACTCCGCAATCAAGAACTCCATGTCATATCCAGTCTGATGATTGAGGGTTTGTCCTAGAAGTTGGGTCGATCCAACGACGGCCACTCTTGCGCCGCGGAGATCCGAGAACTTCTTGAACACCTTTACTTCACCAGTCCACGGGACATCGGTATCGCCGATCCTGATCGTGCCCACTTTCGCGCCGGTGCGTAGGCTCAATATGTGGAGCAAGTTGGTGTGCAATGGCATGACCGCCTGCAACGCAGCTATGTTTTCATCGCCGCCCATGGCCATTTGCGTCAGCGTGTCCAATTGCACTATGCCCAACTCGGCCTGGCTGGCAGAGAGCATCATCAGATTAGGCAGCCCACCAACGCTAGGAATGGAACAGACCGACACTTCAGCACCACACACCCGTTGAATGTCTTGCACCATGAGTTCGTAAATTTTTCCGTTAGGACCGCTGCCGATTCGAAGTGAACAGTCCGTATGGGTTTCTTGTGCCACCACCGGCGAGGCCACAGTGGCCAGAAAAACACCCGTAGCGATTCCTAGTTTAATTGATTGCGTCAGCGTTACTTTGTTCACAGGGTTCTCCTTGCGGTCGTCATCGAACTATCGTGGGCGCATGGCGGGCTGTTGGATCGAAACTGTTGTTGGAGCTACGATCAACGATCAGCAAGCTCCCAAGTACGATCAGGACAATTGTCAGCGCGCCCGCCCAGCGCAATAGAGTCCAAAAAGTCATGGCGTACTCCCGGACGTTGGTTGTGGGGTTATGAGCAAAGCACCCACGTTATCGAAATTGTGATCATCGAGAATTTTTCGGGCCGGTCCGTCAAGGCTGCGCATCTGCATATCCAGTTCCGCAAACACACGATTGAAGCGTTCTTGAACGCTGTGTAACGCGACATCTGTCAGCAGGTGTTGAATGAGGTCGTCTGTGGTGTTGGGGTCCAGCAATTCGTTAGCTTCCCCAATCGCCAGCGCAATGCGCCATTCACTCTCCTTGCGTTCTACGGTGAACCGGAATTCATCGAGTGCCGCTTGTGCCTGACTGAGACGGGCGAGATTGACGCTGTGAAATTGTTGCAGTCGTTGCAGGGCTCGTTGCTGACGATCCAACACGTGGTTCGGGTCACGGTGATGACGATCCACCAGTAACTGGCCAATGGACTCAATCTGCCCGCCGACGACGACCAAAGCCTGGCGAAACGACTGCAAGCGCTCGGCGCGACGCAATACTTCGTTTTGCAACTGCTCAACCGGATTGGAGCGTGCCTCCGATTTGCGCGCGTGCAATACGCGGTTTTCGAGTTTCTGCATCGCCAGTGGCAAGGCCTGAAACGCGGCAATTCCGATCGCAGTAACGCCAGCTAGCACAGCAATTCCGGCCGCCGAAGATACGGCGATCCAGATGATCGGGGCCAGAGCGACCAGCAATCCCAGCGTGGCCATTACGGCAGCGCCGCGAACCAGCCACACTTTCACCACGCGGGTCGTGGCGTCATAGTCGGTCGTCGGGTGCATTTGTCCCCCTCGCCATGCTTTCACCTTGAAAACAGTTTCGAGAAAGCGGGGAGGAAAAGCTTCGGTACAACTGCGCATCACGACTACGTGTGAACACATAGCCGCAGAGTTGGAGAGGGTGTGTAAAATCTATTTCGTTAAAAGCGCGGCCACTTCGGCCTCGGTCAATCCAAGGCGAGAACACATCAACTTTTGACTGACGCCATGGTGCGCCAGAATAGTAATCAGCTTGGCTTTGGAATCGCGTCGCACCAATTCCGGAAATCGCGCATTCAACTCGTCCATGCAATGGCGATGCAATTCCAAACCGCTCTTGCCCAGCTTAGTAACGATGTTGCCACGGTGCGTGTCCACGGTGCGGTAGTCGATGCCAAGCGCGCGCGCGATTTCCTTGCTGCTCATGTCGATCGCAATCAGGTCGCAGACTTCCTGTTCACGCCGACTCAACGTCGGTTTGCTGCGTTCCGCATCCAACAACCGCTGTAAATTGCGCGGGAAGAAAGTTGCACCGCCGTGCACCGTCTCGATGGCGCGTAGGATTTCTCCCGCCTCACCTTCCTTGGACACGAATCCGGACGCTCCCGCCTTGAATACGCGGACGATCATGGCGTCGTCGTTATGTCCCGTCACCACGAGCACCGGCAAATCGGGATATTGCTGACGTATCGAAGCGACGAGTTCGAGACCGCTGTGGCTGTTACCCTGCATTCGCAAGTCCGTCAGCACGATGTCCGCATTGTGCGACCCCAGCAATGAGAAGGCTTCGCTTGCACTGCGCGCTTCAGCGATCACTGCGATGCGCGGCGCGTATGCCTCTAACAATGCGCGCAGGCCCACGCGCGTGAGCGCTTCGTCGTCAACGAACATCACCCGGATCGATGGAGTGGTTCCTGTTGCGCTCGAGACAGGATTCATGATTTGAGTGGCTCCAATGGCGGTAACCCCGGGCTGCTGTAGGTCTTGCCTTGCAACACGGTGTCGATCGCTTGCAACAGTTGTTCTATCGGCGCCTCCTTGAGCACATAGCCGTTGGCCCCCGCTCGCGCCGTTTCCTGGATATATTCGGGGCTGTCGTAGAGCGTAAGGATTACCACCTTCGGCGCGGGCAACATCGCGCGAAAACGTCGCGTCATTTCGATTCCGCTGGAGCCACGTACGCGCACGCTCATCAGTACGACATCGGGACAGCGAGTCTCAGCAAGTGACATGGCCTCGGTTGTGTCGCCGGTATCGCCAACAATTTCAAAGGTTCCAATGGCGTCCAACAATTGCCGAAAACTGTGGCGCGAAATGTCGTGCACGTCCACGAGCAGCAGACGCACTTTGTGAGCAGCTCCCGTAGAGCCCATCGTTGGAGTTATCGTGCTCATTACGACAATGCTCCTTTCAATGCGTGTGAAGGAAAATGAACCACGATCGTGGTTCCGCCAGAACCTGACGTTACACCAAACAGACCACCGAGCATTTCGATGCGTTCGCGCATGTTGGTCAACCCCAATCCGGCGCGGGGCAAGCGCAACAGTGCGTCGACGTCAAAACCTGAGCCGTCATCAGCTATCTCAAGGTGTAGCGCAGTGGAGTGCTCGGGAAAGTCGAGCGTTATCTGCACTCGTTTTGCTCCCGCATGTCGTTCGATATTGCCCAGCGCCTCCTGTGTCAGGCGAAACACGGCGGTCGCGATGGCATCCGGCGCTCGTTGTGTCGGCTGCGGAATCTGAGTTACCACGGCAACGCCACTGCGCTCCGAGAACTCGCGCGCGGTTTGTTCAAGTGCACTCGAAAGGGGAAGGTCGTCCAAAAGTGTCGGGCGCAACCCATGCGATATCCGTCGTACCTCGCGCATCGCATCGCGCATCTGTTGCAATCCATTGCGCAGCAACGTGGTCGTGTCCGGACTGTTTCGCTCGGAGTGCACGAGCGCCGACTCCAACATAAATTTGACGGAAGCGAGCCATTGGCTGACTCCGTCGTGAAGCTCGCGAGCTACACGGGCGCGCTCCGTTTCCTGGGAGAGCACGACTTGTTGGGCCATGGCCCGCAACTTTGCGTTTGCGCGACGTTGCTCGACTAAATTAAAACCAAATCCGGTTGCCGATACTACGAGCACCGAAAACAACGCGACCATCAGCATCCGCTCGGTCATGCCCGATACCGCGCTATCCGTCGTTGCCTTGATTAGCGTGTTCGTCCGACTCAGCTGGTCTAGATAGAGTCCGGTTCCAATCATCCAGTTCCAGTCCGGAACCATTTCCGCGTAACCCAATTTGGGTTCTAGCTTTCCAGTCTCGGGACGCAGGAACACATAATCGACGTAGTCGCCGCCGCGCCGTGCGGCTTGTATCAGCTCCTGGATAAGGAATTTTCCGTTCTTATCCTGGAACTCCCACTTCGATGTCCCTTCCCATGACGGCAAGCGTGGATGCATGAGACTGACGCCATTCAAGTCGTAAACAAATAGGTAGAAGTCGTCGCCTGCATCCATGGTGCGTAGCAGGGCGAGCGCATCTCGCTTGGCGTCCGCGGAATCGCCTCGCGTATTGCGCACGTGCTTAATCACGTTTTGGGCGACCTGCACCGCGTTTCGTAACTCCGATTTGTGCGCATCCATCACGATTGGTTTGAACTCGTCAATCTGACGCGCCGCCATTCTGCTCATGTCGGTGGTTAGGGTGAGATACACAAAAGGTACGACCACCAGCAACGGCAAGATCGCCGCTGTGATCAGCATCAGCGGCGTGCGCCACGCTTTGTTGGTCGACATCATTCGTTGTGCGCTCGCGTTGTTTGAACCAGTCTATTGGCAAATAGTGAGCAGCCATCGAAAAGTATACAAAGTCAAACGCACTGTACTGGAGATGCGAACGAAAATACTGGAAAAAAATGAACGGGGTGTGTCGACAGAGCAGGTCGAACTACGTTCGACGTCGAAGAAAACCAACACTCGTTATACTTTCAATAGGTTCAAAGACCGCGCAAACCCGGGAAATGGCGCGTCGGCTTGGTAGAACGACAGTATTGAGTCGCGTCACGTCTCAATCGTCGTTTTGACTTAGTGCTCGACTTTGGCGTCCGTCGGTACTTCGCCGGTGCGCTTCAGCGCGAACTCGGTAGCAATCGGTCCAAGGGTTTCCAGGATTGCAACGGCGGCGAGCACAATGGTGCCGAACTCGGCGCCAAATTCAGGATACATCTCGGTGATCTGGTTGACGATCCCAATGGCCAGTCCCGCCATCGGAAGCATGGTGAGGCTGAGCATCACAGATTGCTTGGTATCGTAGCCGGCCCAGTAGCGTGACACGACGTAAATGGCGCCGGTTTTTGCCACGAAGCGCGCAAACACAAACAGCATCGCCGCCGCGAACGCGACGGCCAGTTCGTTGAGATGAAGATTCGCGCCAGACACGGCGAACAGGATGATGAAGAAGATGCCGCCGCCGTGTCCAAACTCGATGCTGAGCAGGCTTTCCTCGCGATCGATTGTTTTGATCATGATGCCCAGCGAAAGCAGGGTGAGCAGCTGTGAGACAGCAAACAACTTTGCCGTGCCGATGGCGGCCATGATCATGCCGATCAATAACGCGAACTGTACCGCGTGCGATTTTCCGACCAGCTTGGCGATGCGAACCGTCGCGTGCGCCAGGCCATAGGCGACCAGTATCGAACCAAACAGCGCATACATGGGTTGCAGAATGATCGTGACGAGACCTGCGTTTTGCTCGGCATGCAGTGTAGGAAGAATCAGCGTGAACGCGAAAAATGAAATCACGTTGTTGAGTGCGACGAGGTTGATGGCGCGATCGGTGATCGGCCCCTTGGCATCCAGTTCGCGCACGACCAGCAGCACAACCGCGGGCGAAACGGAAATGCCGGCGGCGGCCGCAAGCGCCGCATAGATCGGCTTGATGCCCATCAATGCCAATGAACCAAAAATGAGAATGAATGACAACGCACTTTCCAGGGCGCTGGTGGCGAGCAGCGTGCGGTCTTTGCCGACCGCGCGCACGTCGAGCAGCATGCCGAGTTGAAACAGAATCAGTCCGAGCGCGATATCGACAAACACGCGCGCGTTGGCGAGCAGGGTGCCGTCGATCAGGTTCGTCACACTGGGTCCCAGCAAAAATCCGGCGATGATGTAGCCGGTGATGCGGGGCAGGTAGCCGGTGCGGTGCGCGAGCTGACCCCCGATTAATCCCGCGATCAGGATCAGGCCAAATAAAATGAACTGATTGAACTCGGGTGGCCAGATGGGAAAAAGATGTCCGTTCATGTAGTCGTCGCGGAAGGCCTGCTATAGAAGTATTTCAGTGCAAATGGTGGCAGTAGCGTGGTCAATGCAACGACCAAAATCAGCGCGGCATAAATCTCTCCACTGAGGATGCCGGAAGATCGGCCCAGTTCCGCGAAAATCAGGCCGACTTCGCCGCGCGGTGTCATTGCCAATCCGATGGCAATGCGATTAAACAGCGGCTCCTTGATTACAAATCCGGCGGCCAGCTTTCCAAGCAAGGCAACAATGAACAGCGCTGTTGAGAATAGCCAGACAAATGAAGACGTCCAGTCGATTTCACGAAAATTCAATGACAGGCCGACGACCACGAAGAAGATGGGGGTGAACAGATGCGAAATCGGTTTCATCTGTTCCTCGACGCGGTGCGCGAAGTCTTCGTTGGTCCGTATCGCGATGGCCATGGGCATCACGAAGCGGCGTGACAAGGCGAGCCCCGCCGCGAAGCCGCCGATCAGTTCCGGCGCGCCCACTGCGTGGGACAACCAGGCAAAGAACAGCACCAGCGAAACAACCGTCGACGGCAGCAGCCCGGGGATCTGGCTGCGGCGTTCGAAGCGATTGATGATTTCGGCGATCAACTTCGCCGCCAGCGGTGCCAGCACCATGAACAGCGCGATGAAGAGGACGACCTTGCCGGTGTTCGTGAGGCTAATCCCGCCGCCCTTTGAAAACTCATAAAGCAGTGCCAGCAGGATCACGCCCATCACATCATCGAGCACCGCGGCGCCGAGCACGACTTGCGCTTCATGGCTGCGGTGGCGATTCAGGTCGGTCAGCACGCGAACCGTGATCCCGATCGACGTGGCCGTCAGCGTGCCACCAATGAACAGAGCCACGAGCAGATCCAGTCCGAACAGGCTATAGGCCACGCCGAAACCGCCGGCGAAGGGCAGCGCCACGCCTGCAAAGGCCACCATCACCGGTTTGAAACCGGTCTTCGCCAGACGCTGCAAATCGGTTTCGAGCCCGACTTCGAACAGCAACAGGATGATGCCGATTTCTGCGAGGAGTCGAATTACTGGCGCGGGCTCAACCCAACCGAGCAGGCTGGGGCCCAGCAACACACCGGCTGCCAGCTCACCAATGACAGGTGGGGCGCCGAGGCGCGCCGCCAGTTCGCCGAGAATGCGCGCTGAAAGTAAAATTGCTAGCAGAATAATGAAAAACGTGTGTATTTCCACCGCTTCGGCTCGTTAAAATTTGCGCGAGTATACCTGACACAGGTGTTGCGTGAGTCGCGAAGTCCGCATGAAGTCTCTGATCACATTGAATTCCGTTTGGCGCGGCCTGTTCGCCGCGGTGCTACTCGTCCCCGGCCTGGCGATTCCAGCGGGCGACGCGGTCCCAACGACGGACGACATAGCCCGTGCCGCGGCCGACGCGAAGCGCGCGAATGTTCCGCTGGTGCTGGTGTTCGCACAGGACCACTGCGATTTTTGCGATCGACTCGACCGCGACATCCTGAATCCTTCGTATTCCTCCGGACTCTTCGAAGGTCGCGCGAAAGTGCGGCGCGTGATGATTGACAGCTATCTGAACACGCGCGATTTCGACGGCAAGCCGCTCGACAAGGATCAGCTGCGTTCGCGCTTCAAGGTGTTTGTGACGCCCACCGTCATGGTGTTCGATTCCAAGGGCACCGAGCTGGTTCCCAGCATCATCGGCATCGAGAATGCCGAGTTTTACAGCGCGTATCTGGATATGGCGATCGACGATGCTCGGGCGCGATTGACCCATCAGTAAGCCGAACGTTTCTCAAGATCGATTGTTTATCTCGTAGTCCCTTGTGTTATTCCCGCGTAGGCGGGAATCCAGTCATTCAGGCAGTTTGCTGGATGCGGGCATGACGGCAGCAGAACAACGGGTCTTGTCGCGTTGGAATGGACTGCAAGGTAGTGCGTCAGGACTTCAAATACCGCCTGACATCTGGCAGCAATCTCCGGCTGATTTCCAGTTTCTCTTCCGTGCCACTCAGTTTGATGAACGCACGGCCCAGCATGTCTTTCTCGATGCCGGTGATGAACTCGACGTTGATCAGCGCGTTGCGGTGAATGCGCAGGAAGGTCTCGGGGAATTCGTCTTCGAGTGTCTTGAGTGAATCTTCAATCAACGCTTCCATGCGCGCGGTGCGCACGCGCACGTATTTCTGGTCGGCTTGAAAGAAGATCACATCGTCGATCGGAATCACTTCGAGATTGCCGCGCACCGTCACGCTCAGGTGTGAGCGGCCTTTGCGTTTTTCGTTGGACTGTTCCAGCGACGCCAGCTGCGCGCGGTTCAATCGGTTTGCTTTGGCGAGCGCCTGCTCCAGCCGCTCCTTGCGGATCGGTTTGACGAGATAGTCGATCGCCTGCGCGTCGAATGCATGCAGCGCGTGCTCGGAAAACGCCGTCGTGAAAATCACGGCGGGTGGATTCGCCAGCCGCGCGAGTTGTTGCGCGGTTTCGATGCCGTCCATTTCGGGCATGCGCACGTCGAGCAGCACGATGTCCGGATTCAGTTCACTGGAACGCAGCAGCGCTTCCTTGCCGTTGCCGGCTTCGGCGATGCTGCATTTTGCGTCAAGCTCCTGGACCAGACGCTTCAGGCGCGCGCGTGCCAGAGGCTCATCATCGACAATGAGAATTCTCATGCGGATATTTCCTGGACCGGCACGGTGAGGATAACGGTGTAGTAGCTCTCCGTGTGCTCGTGGCTGATATCCGCTTCACCGCCGTACAGCGCCTGTAAGCGATGATTGATGTTCTCCAGGGCCAGCTGATTG
>DKAR01000122.1 GCA_002450895.1 Proteobacteria bacterium UBA6921 | reverse complement strand
TTCCATGCCGTTTCATCGGGGCGGAGTTGGCTGTCGAGGTCGCCGGCGACGGCGGCGGCGTCATCAACCCATTCGCGAATTTTCGTTCCGCCGTTGATCACGTCGAATGCGAGGCGATCCTTTTCATATTCGTAGTGAAAGTCGCGCCACAAGCGGTAGTCGGGGTAGCACAGGCGAATGGCTTTGAGGAACAGCAGCGTCAGTCGAAACGGTTTGAAGGCATTGGGATCGTAACCGGGGAAGGACGCGTACCCGCCGCCGCGATTCCCGACGCGCTACGATCCCGAAGGCGAAGCGGACCGGTACTGGAATCCTGCGAACCCCGGCCCCGCGGTGCACTGAATAGGTGACGCCAAGGATCACGCTCGGCCGCAGCGTGAAAACGCAGCGACAACGACGTTGTCGCACGACGCGAATTGCATACGCTCATTCCCAAATGATTACTTTGCGCGGCTTAAAAACCGAAAATCGCGGCTCGCGACCCGGCGAAATGCCGCTCGACTTTGCGAAAGAGGGCGTCTATGTTTCCTATACGCCGCATTCGTGTCGTCGATGACATGCGACTGCGTGAAGCGTTGTGCCCGCTCCATCGAAATCGCACGCCGTGCCGCGCTGGCAGCGACACGCGCGAACTACACTGGAGGAGTGACTCACAACAACAACAGGGAGGTTCGACCATGTGCCTGACCGCTTGCCGGGTTCGCCGGCTCAGCCAATGGAATTGGGATGGAGAACGCATCATTCACGATTGCATCGTTCCCTCGTCGCGCCCGCCCATCGGCAAACAGCGCGGCAACTACGACATCGACGTCCGCGAATTCCTGATTACCGAACGCAATGCCGTGATGCGCCGTACGCTGGAACAGGATTTGCGCGACTTCATCAAGACGTTGCCCGGCGCGGATTGGAAACTGTTTCGCTCGCGCGAATCTGGCGCATTTGATCATCGCGCGCACATCATTGCCGAATTTGTTGCCACACGGATTGCCTATCAGCCAACAAACGGGCGCGACCCATGGCAATTTCCGGACGAAACGCTCGCGCTGAATTACGGCGACTGTGAAGACCGCGCACTGCTCATTGCATCTTTGCTGCTCGCCAGTGGTGTCAGCTCCTTTAATGTGCGTGTGGCCCTTGGCAAGTTTCGAATGTGGTTTGGCGATCGCCATGACGACGTCGATCATGTGTGGGTCATGTACAAGGATGAAGCCGGCAAATGGCAAGTCATCGAGCCGGCAATTGCGCGCAAGGTAAAAGACGGCAAGGGGGCGAGAAAGACGCTCCCACAGGCGTCCGAATACATTCCTTATTACCTGTTCAACGACGTCCACCTGTGGGAGATGCAGCACCCATCGGTCTACCAGGGCAAGAACGCCGTTACGCTCAAGCGCAACTGGTCGCGCCTGAAGCCCGAATTTGCCGGTTGGGTTCACAAAAGCATCCTGAACGACGCTTTGATTCCGTCCGTTTGTCCTTCGTGGGTGTTGCGCGCGCTGAACCTCAATTTCACATCGGTGCTCGGCCGCAAACGCTGGACGGTTGACGTGGTCGATCTGCCCAGCAGCTACGATCCGCGCGAGCATTTTGACAACGGTTACATTGACGACGGCTGGCAGTTGGTTGCAAAGCGGCTCAGGGAATTCAAATCCAGCCGCATCATGAATCTTGAGTCGTTCCATCGCGCGGCACACTCGATCGCCGATTTCTACGCCCACAGCAGCTACGGCCACTTTGCGCCGGTGGCTGGAGATGCGTTCACTGTCTACGACCCATCCGTGGGGCTCGCGGTCTCGCCCGACTACAGTGCCGGCACGTCGTTCGACCTGACCTCCGGTGCCTTCACCACCAACAAGAAGCTCTGGACCGGAAGCAGCAGTGACATTCTGGCCCGTTGGCAAGGCCAAATCATTTCCGGTCGCTACGCGCAGCCAAAGGATTCGCACGACACGTTCGAGGCGATTACATTCATTCCGGACAAGCTGCTGAAACAGAGCAGTTTCAAGGATCGCGGCGCGCTTCCGCATCACAACGAAATTGCCGTCGATGAAGATACCGCAAAGGGCGAGCACCGGCTTTACAAAGCTCAGGCGTACCAGGATCAGTACCGCCGTCGTTACAACACAGCAGTACTGCATATCCGGAAGTCTTTCGCTGACAACTGGTAGTGCGTGTTTGATGCAACACTGCTGCGTTCGGTGGGTCGCCGAACTGGTCGGTGGCATCGAACGCTACAGGGTCCTCCGGAAGTCCATCCGGCTGTAGCGTAATGCCAACGTAGAACACATACATGACGAGCAACGCCACGGGCGAGAAGCAAGTCGAAAATCCCGGCTCATGGCTCGACCTGATACCACCCGACTTTGCGGTCGGAGCCGGGTTTTATGCGGCTCATGACTCGACGTGATATCGCGCGACTTTGGGCAAGAGGGCGGTTATTTTTTCTATCCTTTACGCCAAGAAATAAAAAAAGCCCGGGGGTATACCGGGCTGTGAATATTTTATTGAACGACTATTCCCGTCGTTGCCACCGCGAATGAATTAAAGTGCTGGGCACGTCGCGGCCGATGCGCCTTTTGCGGGCTGGATCATTTTGAAGTTGTAGCCCGGTGGGTTAATTGTGGGCAAGCGCTTCACCGTCAGCCGATGGATTGGCAGGTTCGCTTCCGTCACTACGCCACCGAGATTTTCGCGCAAATACTTGACCACGGCCTCGGTCACATCCATCACGTCCAAGCTGCTTGGCAGGTTGGCCGGCGCACCGGGCCCGGCGACTTGAACGAATCCCGTCCCGTCCGCTTTC
>DKAR01000037.1 GCA_002450895.1 Proteobacteria bacterium UBA6921 | reverse complement strand
GCATCTTGGCTTGTTCCGGTGTACGACCACCTTTGCGCGCGTTGCAGTCCTTGCAAGCCGTGACCAGATTCGCCCACGTATTCCGGCCGCCCTGATGCAGCGGGGTGACGTGATCGCGCGTCAGTGACTTGGAATGGTAGCGCTCACCGCAATACATGCAGATGTGACTGTCGCGCAGGAAGAGTTCGCGATTTGAAAGTGGCGGAACGGATTTTTCCAGCGCCGGATAGTGACCCGCGCCCTTGACCGCTACAATGGAGTTGATCGAGATGCGGGAGCGCTCGCCAGTGAGTCGGGACGTGCCGCCAAAAATCGTGAAATCCGTTTGCCCGAGCGTCCAGGCGATCTTGTCCTTGTAATAGAGACAAACCGCTTCCTGCCAATCACTCCAACCGACTGGCCGGCCGGCGACATCGAGCCTGAGAATCAACGGCGTTGAGGACTTCATTTCACGACTCCGGTTTTAAACTACGCCTCCTGACTCATATTTCGACACAATCAAGCAAAGGCTTGAACACTTGCGACGAACAACGTGTGAATTAGTTCCGCTATTTTCCGTACTTTCAGCGAAAGTCATAGTGTTTGCGCACAGCCTCGCGAATGGCCCACGTACACTTCATTCCTTTGGGAAATGTAACAAGGTCGCCGCGCTGGATATGAACCGGCGAACCGCCGTCCGGTGTCACTGTGACATCGCCTTCAAGCAGATAGCAGACCTCGTCGGAGTCATACGTCCACGGGAACGTTGATGCTTCCTTTGTCCAGATGGGCCAGTCGTAAACGCCCATGACTTCGAGTTTGGCGGGTGCGGGATCGTGTTCTACCCGAATTTCATCCATTGCAGCCTCCGCAAATGGGAGTAAATCTACGGGCAACGGCGCGATATGACAAGTGTCCGAGAGTGTTCCCGGGCCTTGCCAGTGTCTTCCGCGACAGGGTAAGGTTTCCGGTCGAACTCTCCCCGGAGTCCGCCGCCGAAATTGGCGCTTTAAAGTGATCTCGGTTGTAACGAATCAGGACGCCGAAGGCGGGCCGGCGGCGCGGACAAAAGGGAAATTGAGTCACAACCTGTGGCCGATGGTCATACCCGAAACAGCACACACTGGGACCCGATAACGCATGTCACAACGTCAGGTATTTTCGCTGCTCAACGCGCATGTAAATCGTCGAATCCTGGGGCAGGAACAGTTTGTCCAGCGCCTGATGATCGCGCTTTTGGCCGACGGACATTTACTCGTTGAAGGTGCACCCGGCCTTGCCAAGACAACAGCGATTAAAGAGTTGGCAGCGGGACTGGAAGGCGACTTTCACCGAATTCAATTCACGCCTGACCTTCTGCCCGGTGATATCACCGGAACCGAAATCTACCGTCCACAGGATGGCAGCTTCGTGTTTCAGCGCGGCCCGATCTTTCACAACCTGATTCTGGCCGACGAAATCAACCGNNCAGAATCCGATCGAACAGGAAGGAACCTACCGCCTTCCGGAAGCGCAGCTCGATCGATTCCTGATGCACGTACGCCTGACTTATCCGAATGTCGAAGCCGAACGTGAAATTCTCAAGCTGGCGCGTGAACAGGCCAAGCGCGCGACCAACGAAAACGGAAAAATGAAAGCGCTGGTCACGCAGGAGCAGGTATTCAAGGCCCGCCAGGAAGTGCTGGAAGTCTTCGTCGCGCCGGCGCTGGAGGAGTACATCGTTCAACTCGTGGTCGCAACGCGTGATCCGTCGCCATACGGTGCGGAGATGAAATCCTGGGTTGAGTACGGCGCCAGTCCGCGCGCCACCATTGCACTCGATCGTTGCGCGAAAGCACAGGCGTGGTTGAGCAATCGCGACTACGTTTCGCCCGCGGATATCCATGCGGTCGCCCACGATGTATTGCGCCATAGAATCCTGCTTACGTTTACCGCAGAGGCGGGCGGCGTGACGACAGACAAATTCATTTCGGATCTGCTTCAACACGTGCCCGTGCCTTGATGCAGTTTCGGAACGCGGTTCGGCGCAACGAATGAATCACTTTTTTGACGGACAGTCGAAAAACCAATGAAGGGTGTAGATGTCACGCTGGAGGAGCTGATCGCCCTGCGCTGGGCCGCGCAGCGATTACGCATGCCGGCGCGACGCGGTGCGGAATCGTTGACGGCGGGTGCTCATACTTCACGACGCCGCGGGCGTGGCATCGATTTCGATGAAGTCAGGGCCTATCAACCCGGTGATGATATTCGCGCCATGGACTGGCGCGTGACCGCGCGCACCGGCAAGCCGTATACAAAGTTGTTTCACGAGGAGCGCGAACGTCCGACGCTGATTGCCGTCGACATCGGGCGCAGCATGCAATTTGGAACGCGCGTCGCGTTCAAATCCGTGGTGGCGGCACGCGTCGCCGCATTATGGGCCTGGTGCGGCGCGCGCAACGGCGATCGCGTCGGCGGTGTGGTGTTTCGCGATGAATCCAGTGTAGCGCTCGCACCGCGCGCGGGATCCGCCGGCGTACTTCGCCTGCTTCGCGCGCTCGCGCAGCAGGGGGGTGGCCGCGCCGTCAGTGAGGGAACCGGCTTGCAGGGTGCATTGATGAGTCTCAAGTGGGTCGCCCGGCCAGGAAGCACGCTGGTTCTGGTCAGCGATTTCTGGGATTGGAGTCCTGAATCTGAACAACTCCTGCGCGACTTGCGGCGTCTGGGCGAACTCGTCGCGGTGCACGTGGTCGATCCCGTGGAAACCACCGCACCGCCCGATGGAACTTATCGCATCACAAACGGCACGGCGGCAGCCGCCATCGACACCACCGACAGTAATTTTCGAAAAGCCTATGAAGCGCGCTTTGCGAGTCATTCGCTGCGCCTGCAAGAGAAATTCAATGCGATCGGCGTGCGCCTGCTGCGCGTATCAACGCAGGATGATGTCGTAACCATGATTGGGCGCGAATTGCGCGCGGCGTACGGTCGCAAGGCTTGACCCATGGCGACGCCCGACGAACTGCTGAATCGATTGCACGACATTCACGGCGCTGCAGAACCTTCGTGGTGGCCACCGGCGCCAGGCTGGTGGGTGCTTGCCGCGGGCGCGCTTGCAGCACTCGTTGTGTATTTGTGGCGCAATCGTCGCGAGTCGTGGCAAGCGCAAGCGCTGCGCGAATTGGCGCGTGCAGAGCGTGATTTCATTCAATCGCAAGACGCCATTCGATTCGTTTCCGACGTATCCATCCTTCTGCGCTCGGTATCCGTTTCGCGCGCACGCGGAATTGCCATCGCCGGCCTGACCGGCGACGCGTGGCTGCAATACCTGGACGAATCACTCGCGACGCGTGAATTCAGTCGCGGTGCGGGGCGCGTTCTGATCACGGCGCCGTACATGCCTTCCGCAGATATTGATGTTCCTGCGCTATTGGAGTTGACCCGACAATGGTTGCGCTCGGCGAATTAATCCAGTTTGCCTGGCCGTGGGTCTTTGCCGCCTTGCCGCTGCCTTTTCTGGTGCGCTGGCTGTGGCGCGCCGCAGACTCTGGCACACAGGATGCGCTGCGGATTCCGTTCTATAACGCGCTCGTCGCGCTCACGCGCCCCGGTGTTCGCGTGCATGACTCCAGTGCGGTCGGCCTTGCGGCGCTCACCCTCGTTTGGCTTTTGTTGCTCATTGCTGCTGCCCGACCGCAGCATCTGGGCGATGCGGCAGATATTCCCATCACCGGTCGGGATCTGATGCTGGCGGTCGATATTTCCGGAAGCATGGAAGTCCCCGATCTCGTAACTGACGGCCAACCCACGACACGACTCCAGGTCGTTCAGGATGTCGCGGGCGATTTCATCGAGCGTCGCGCCGGCGATCGCGTCGGATTAATTCTGTTCGGCAAGCGCGCCTACCTGCAAACGCCGCTCACCTTCGATCGTTCAACGACACGCACGATGCTAGAAGAAGCGGAGATCGGATTGGCCGGGCGCGAAACCGCCATCGGTGATGCGATTGGAATTGCGGTGAAGCATCTGCGTGACTTGCCGCAAGACGTGCGTGTGCTGGTGCTGCTGACCGACGGCGCTAACACCGCGGGCGAGTTGACCCCGGTGCAGGCCGCGGATCTGGCGAAGCGATTCAATGTGCGGATCTACACCATCGGCGTGGGCGCAGACGTGATGGATATTGGCGCCGCCATGGGGTCATCCTCTTTTAATAGCATCATCCGGCCGCGCCGCATCAATCCGTCTGTCGACCTCGACGAGAAACTGCTCGAGTACATCGCCAAGACGACCGGCGGGCGCTATTTCCGGGCCCGCGACCGCGACGCGCTGCGGGATATTTACGCGGAACTGGACGAGCTCGAACCACATGCCCGCGAGGATGAAGTCACGCGCCCGGTTGCGGAACTCTATTACTGGCCGCTGGGTCTGTCGTTTGTGCTGGTCGTGCTGCTGGTGACCGCGCAGGGGGTGCGTCGTCGCGTCAACTGGAAAATTCAGTCATGACAGAATTTTTCGGAAACTTTCATCTGCTTCGCCCGTTGTGGCTGCTGGCGCTCGTGCCGGCGGTTGCGGCGATCTGGATGCTGGCGCGCCAGTCCGCCGCAAGTCGGGGTTGGGAGAAAATCGTCGATGAACATTTGCTGCGCGTGCTGTTGGGTGCACCGAATTCGCTGGCCCGCCGAGGCCTGCTCACGGGTTTTGGCGCGCTGCTTATATTAACGATCGTGGCGTTGTCCGGCCCCACCTGGTCCCGGGCGCCACAAGCGACCTATCGCGCGCAGAGCGCGACCGTGCTGATCCTCAGTCTTTCGCCCACGATGGATGCCGGGGACGTTGCGCCCTCGCGCCTTGTTCGCGGCCGATTGAAGGTGCTGGATATTCTCGCGCGCCATCGCGAAGGCCAGATCGCGCTGATTGCATACAGCGGGGAACCCTACGTTGTTTCACCGCTGACCGAAGACGCAAAAACCATCGCGGCATTGGTGCCCGTGTTGTCCACCGACATCATGCCGAACGCGGGCGACAAACTCAGCGCAGCGCTGGACCGCGCGGGCCAATTGTTGGCGCAGGCGAATGCGGCGCACGGACTGGTGGTTGTCGTGACCGATAGCGCGGGGGACGCGCCTGCCATACAGGCAGCAGCCCGCCTGCGCGATGCCGGACATCGCGTCTCCGTTCTGGCGGTCGGCCTGTCGGAAGGTGCGCCTGTACCGATCCGCGGCGGAGGATTTCTCAAAGATGCCTCCGGCGCAATCATCGTTCACAAGCTTGACGCCGTCGCGCTTGAGCGCGTTGCGTCGCACGGAGGCGGAGCCTTTTCAACGCTGAGTACCGACGATACCGATCTCACCGCCGTGCTCGCCGCGACAAGTTCGCCGCATCCATCCTCTGATGTTAAATCGAGTGACTCGGCCGTCACGCAATGGCGGGACGAGGGACCTTGGCTCGTTCTCATCCTCATCCCGCTGATGGCGCTTTTGTTCCGTCGCGGTTGGCTGGTGGCCGTTTTCGTTGTTGTCTTGGCGGGCGTGCCTGGCCAAAGTCAGGCGTTCGAGTTGGAACAGTTGTGGCTCAGGAAGGATCAACAGGTGCAGCGCGCAATGCGCGCTGAGGATTACAGCCGCGCCGCAGAACTGGCGGACGATCCGCTGCGCAAGGGCGAAGCATTGTTTCGCGATCATAAATACGCGGAAGCCGCAGAGCAGTTTTCGAAACTGGAATCCGCCGACGGTGATTACAATCGTGGCAACGCGCTGGCCAGGGCGGGGCGCTATTCGGAAGCGTTGTCGGCCTATGAAAGTGCATTGCGTCGAATCCCCAATCATGCGGACGCGAAGTACAACCGCAAGCTGATCGAAGAACTGATGCATCGCAATCCGCCTCCCAAATCGCAGGACTCTTCGTCGGACAACCAACAACAGCAGCAACAGCAACAATCGAAGCAGCAACAGGGTTCCGGGCAAGCGCAATCGAATCCCTCATCCGGCTCGCAGGATTCGGCATCGCAGGATCGCAACGGCACCGATGCGCGCAAGGACAAAGGGCAGGGCCAGAACGTCGACAACAAGAATGATCAAAAACAGCGCGGGCAGGATGATTCACAAAACGGAAAGTCCGCGGAGCAACGATCGGAGAACAAGGATGCGGCGCAGGCCAAATCGGATTCCTCCGACAACGTACCGGAAAAGGCACAGGGTGAAATGGATGGCAGCGACGATGCGCGTGATCGTGAAGAGCGTCAGGCGGCTGACCAATGGCTGGGCCGCGTGCCGGATGACCCGGGCGGTTTGTTGAGGGAGAAGTTTCGTCGTGAATACATACGACGATTGAAACGCGGGGATGCGGAGAATTCGAGATGATGGTGCGTCAGGTTTTGTTGTTAGTGTCCCTGTTGTGCGTAGCGCTGACCGCGCACGCCGATGTGCGCGCCTTCGTTGACCGCACCGTCATTACCGACAACGAAACCCTCGAGCTGACGATCGAGAGCACGGAAGGGTTCGATGAACCGGAGCTCGATGCGTTGCGCATGAGTTTTGATGTTATCAGCTCCGTGCGCGGAAGCCAGATTCAGATTGTTCGCGGCCAGGTCGAGAGCAAGCAACAACTGGTATTGACCCTGGCGCCGCGCCAGACCGGCGAGATTCGCATTCCCGCGCTGAAGATTGGCAATCAGATGACGGCGCCGATCGCCGTCAAAATCATTTCCGCGGCCACGGATCCCAAGTCGGCGCGCGCGGACGTCCAACTTGAAGTCACCGCCGAACCCAAATCGGCGGTGGTGCAGGAACAGATCATCCTTACGATCAATCTTTATCACGCGATCGACCTTCGCGACGGGCAGCTCACGCTACCCAACATGCAGAACGCCATTATCGAGCGCGTGGGCGATGATCAAAAACGCGAGGAGATTCGTTCCGGACGGCGCTATACAGTGCTGTTGCGGCGCATTGCCGTGTATCCGCAAGCCAGCGGCACGCTCCGCATTCCGCCCGTGGAATTCAACGGCCAGGCGTTGATTCGGTCCGGCCGCTCGATGAATTCATTTTTCAACAATCCGTTTGGCGCAGACCCGTTCGATACGTTGCTTGCGCAAGCCAAACCCGTGCGAGCGCGCTCGGCGGAATTCAGCATCAACGTTGCGCCCAAACCGGCGGAAGCGCGCGGACCGTGGTGGCTTCCGGCACGGAAGATCAGCGTGTCGGAAACGTGGTCGCCCACCTCAGGCCCGTATCACGTCGGCGAGCCGGTGACGCGAACGATCGTGTTGCAGGCGGACGGCCTGACGCCCGCGCAACTTCCGGAATTCACGTTCGCTGCGCCGGATGGTTTGAAAACCTATCCCGATCAGCCGGTGAACGATTCCAGCGCCTCGGACTCCGGCATCGTCGCCACACGCACACAAAAAGTAGCCTACGTGGCGACGCAGGCCGGAACCATGACATTGCCGCGCATCGATGTGGAGTGGTGGAACACGACAACGCGTCATGTCGAGCGCGCCACTTTGCCTGCCCGCGATATCATTTTTGCTCGGGCCGCTGATGGCACGGTTCAAACTCCAACCGTTGTTCCAGCGCCCGTGCCGTCCGCGAGTTCAGGCGGCACCGCTTCCGTCGAAAATTCAAACGCGCCTGCGGTCGAAGCGGAATCCGACGTGTGGCGCATCGTCGCCGTGATTGTGTTCGTCGTTTGGGTCGCGACGCTGATCGTCTGGTGGTTTGTCTCGTTGCGCAAGCGCGGTGGAGCAGAGGGTGAACCGGAACGCACAAAAAGCCGTGGCAAGAACAAGGCGTCGATTGCTGCGGTGCGCGCGGCATGCAAGAGCGGCAATGTGGCCCGTGTGCGTGATGCGCTAATTAATGTTGCGGCCGCGCGCTGGAGCGATGCGCCCCCCAAGAGTCTCGGTGAAATTGCCGCGCGCGTTACCGACGATGCCGTTCGGGATGCACTGTGGGCGATTGAGCAACGGCTTTATAAACCGGGTGACGACGAAAAGCCGCTTGAAGATTTTTGCGCCGCGCTTGAAAAGTGGATTCAGTCCGCCGAGGCGGAAAAATCAGACACGGAACCGCAAGGGGGATTGCGCTCGCTCTATCCGCAGCGCTAGTCGCTAATTCATGGCCAGCATCAAGGCCATCTTGTGTATTTCAGTGATCTTTCCGCGAATGCTTTCGACGCATTCTTTTGCTTCGTCGAGCGTCAGGTTCAGCGGCTCTACCTGTTCCTGGGTGATTTCGCAGGGCTTGCCCCGGCTCAGGTCGCGAGCACACGTAGCGCACAGACCCACGAGCAGGTTGAGTTGCCAGAAATCACCGCGATACGACACGTCGTGATGGTGTTCGAGCACGGCGTACAGGTCATCCGGCAGATTCCATTTCTTGGCCAGCAAGGCGCCGGCATGGCGACGGTCAATGCCGATAATTCGTTCTTCAACTTCGGCAATGTCGCGAGTCGGTTCGGCGGTCTCGATCGAAAAGACCTGCGAGATTTTGGTGGGAAAGACATGCGCCAACACCAGCAGTCCGATGTTGTGCAACAGCCCGCACAGATAAGCTTTCTTATCCATCTCCGGATCGCGATTCTTGGAACGCTGCGCAAACGTTTGCGCGAGAATGGCGGTCTTGAGCGCTTCGGCCCAATACACCTCCAGATGAAAACCGGGACACTTGTTCGCCTTGAACGGTCCTGCCAAAACGACACTCAACGCGATACTGAAGACGTTGTTGGTGCCGAGGACGCGCGTAATCGCGTCGCTGACCGAATAGATTCTCTCGCGGGCGCCAAAATAGGCGGAGTTCGCGACGCTGATAATGCGCGACATCAACGCCGGGTCACCCTCAATCACGGCGACCAGTTGCGGTATCGTCAGTGATTCCTTGCGCAGCGCGGCAAGAATTTCCTGCGCGGCAAGCGGGATGGCAGGAAGATTGGGGAGATCACGAATCTTTGCCGCTGCTTGAAACAGCTTTTGGTCCATAGTTTTAAGGAACAGAGAAGTAGAGGATTTGGGGAAGCTATCGACAGGATTGGCGGACGCCTTAACCGATTAATTCGATCCGTGTGTGGTGGCGCCTATCGGTCGCCGCTGAAACGTGAAAGTCATCTCAAAAAAGAGAAAAACATTCTTATGATCGCGGACTTAGTACTTTTTATTCATGCGTTGTTCGTCGCGTTCGTGGTGTTCGGCCAGGCGGTCATAGTGGCGGGCTGGGTCGCGGGAT
>DKAR01000068.1 GCA_002450895.1 Proteobacteria bacterium UBA6921 | reverse complement strand
CCTGAATCTGCACGCCGGTACCGTTGTCAGCGAGGCTGCCGTCGAAGCCGATCACACGCGCGGTAAGGTACGCTCCACCCGACGGATACGGCGCAATGCCTCCGGCCAGAATACGGCGATTCGGTTCCGTGCCGCCAAACGGCACAGCGCCTGGCGTACCGAGCGACACGCCACCCGAGGTGTACGCGGCGAGAAACGGTCGATAACTGTCGTTGGCCTGAAAGTTCGAACTCGACGACGTGCCGTAGACAAAAACGTTTTCCTGGGTATCCGTCGCGATGGCGCTGGGGTAGTTGTTTGCATTCACGCTGATGCGCTGCGGCCACCCCGTGCGCAGATTGCCACTCGGATTAAACGACGTCACGCGCACCTGACTGGCGCCATTGAGCGAAACACCGTTTTCATCGTTGAACGTTGCTGAAGCGACGAAAACGTTACCCGTGGGCCCGACCGTGACGCGCGGAATCCCTTCCAAAAACGTGCGGTCCCCTTGTGATTTCTTGTCCCACTCGATCGTGCCGTTTTGTGCGACCTTGGTGACGAAGATCTCATCCCGCGCAGACGTCAATCCGACCGCAACGACACCGCCACCTGGGTAAGCGGCGATGGACATCGGCAACCGGTCTTCGCCCAGTGAAAACGTTTCGGGTTTCGCTTGCGAGGGTGGCGGATTTTGCGTTTGGCCGGTGTCGGTTGAGGCAGAATCCGATCCGCCGTTGCAGGCTACAAGTGCAATTGCTGCTGCGCACAATGCAACACGTGAACCTGCGCATATTGCGGTCGGTAAATTGATTCGTCTCCTGCGCACTTGTCTCCACTCCTTGTCCCGTTGTGTGGCGTGTGCCACCGCGTGGAGTTCATCGTGCCTGACATTCGTGCTGGCGCGCATCGCACAAACGAACTAAGTGAACTAGTACTAAAGAACTATGAAATGGGTATCCGACCGGATCATGGTCGCGTGAATGACGTCGATTAGTGCGGTCACACCGCGCAGCCGATTCTTATATAGCGGCGTTTGCAGTTACTCCCCTGTGCTCGAAACTCGGCAACCGCGCCCAAGCACGGCGAAAAAACGCACCGGACGGGCCTACTCCACCTTTTTGAACGACCATACATGCTCGCCCAGAATTGGTGAACCATTCGGATTCCAATTCACCGTCTTCGTTCCGGACAAGTCGCCGATGTCGGCGTAGGGCGTCCAAAAATCGACCCCGACGGCGCTGGATCCGACCGGAACCAGCCCCACCGGGATAGGTTTCGTTTCGTTTCCGCATATCACGCTAACGACTTCAAACGTTGGTGTCCCAAAACCAAAGTAGTAGCCACCGCTGTACGCCCCCCCGCCACTAAGAGCGAACACATCCAGCTTGCCGATGATGGGAAGCTGAGCGGAAGCGGTCGCACATCCCGGAACTGTTCTTGTTACGTCGGCGGTTCCCTGAGCATCGTATTGCGCAAATCCCGCGTCTGGAAACACGCTGCTCGAATTGACGGAATCGAACGTCAACGTGATGTCGGTTGCGTTGAGAGTCTGTTTTTCACCGGATTCAAACGTCCAGGTGACGGATGCACTGCCCATGTATTTCTGAATGATGTCCGCCTTTTTCCTGGTACTGAACGACACCGTCGCTTTCGCCGCACCACGTTTGGATCGTGCCTCAAGCGCGACCGTGGCCTGCTTTTCGTAGTCGCCCGGCGCCACGTAGGAATACACAGCATCCGCCGCCACGGGCTGGTTTGCAGGGTTCAGTGAAGTGCCACCGTCCAACGTTGCCTTGACGGTGCCTCCCGTCGCTGCGCCGTCAATCTTGCTACGCGGCGCGGCAAAAATCTGAAACGACATCGACCTCTCGACGTTTTCGCGCGTTTCACCGATGGTGGTGGGCTTGAGACTTACGCACCGACCGCTCTCAAGCGCGGATTGAATGCCTTCCGACGCCTGCATTGCGACGACAACACCAAGCGTCCCGAGTTTGCGTGCCATGTCAATGTCCGCTTGCGTCGCCGCTGAGCTCGCGCGATTGACCCGCCCACCATCGGCTTGTCCTGGTTGTCCGAAAAAGTCAGCATCAACAAACGTCCCCTTGCCGCTGTCGAATGCCGCTTGTTCCACGTGGACGTCGAACTCCATTTCCGCGGTTAACTTGGCATTGTCGTCCACAGTTCGAACCAGTGAGACTTCGACACTGGTGTTTGAACCCGCCTGCGTTCCGGCTTTGCTGACGGAGGAGACTGAAGAAAACTTGATGTTCACTCGACCGGCCGCGTCCGGACATACATCCATATCCAGTTTGGTTTGCATCTTGATCGCCAGGCCGTCTTGCGTTCCCTCAAACTTCGACCCATAACCGATTTTGTCAATCGAGGCGGAGACATCCATGGAAGACAGACTTCCCCCACTGCTGTCGTTTTTCTGGACCGTTCCCGGGGTATCGATCCCGTTTGTCCCTTCAATGACCAACTTGCCGACGAGCCCCGTCTCGAACAGCGACAGCGTCAGTGGAAGGAAACCAAAGTCGGATGGGCCATACGTCGCGGCGGCACTTGTTTCCGCCGCTGCAACGCCAGCGGCGCTCGCCGTGCTTTGCTCGACGAACGAGGCTTTTAAATTTCGAGCTGCCGGCGGCGCCTGCACGGTCGTCGGCAGTTGTTGACCAGAACTGGCGATTTGGTCGCGCCTCGCCGTTGCGATAACAGCACCAGTGCCTGCCAGTGCCTTCAACGCGTTGCCAAATGCCTCGGACCCTCCAATTTCCTGCTGCAGACCCGTCCATGCGGAAAGACTTGCAAAGGCGCTTCGTTCGATGTCGTTGCTTTCCGCGACCTGCTCATCTTCGTTCAAAGTGCGAAAGCTTTCCCATTCGGCTTGCACCGCCGATGTCGCATTTTGTTCAGTAGACAGAGGAGGAGTATCGGCGGAGCCACCTCCCCCGCCGCCACCGCAAGATGCGAGGACCAAAGCGACGGAAAAGAATGCGGACGTTTGAATCAGTGTTCGTTGCAGCATGGATGGTTACCAACAGCCCTGTGCACTGATGATGCTCCGATTCGCAGTGCGTGGGCATGACCCGAAAGTACTAGGGTGTCGTCGGGACGGTCATCACGACAAAACCCTCCAAATCGAACCGCAACACGAATGATTTGCTTGAGCACAGAAGTCGGTTATTTGTCGAAGTTGGTTTCGGAACCAGAATTGATGCTGCCGTGATCGCGCAGAATATTGTTGGCGAATTCTCGTAGTTCCGTTCATCGAACACATTCGGACAGCGAGTCTACGTTCAGTTTGGAGCCCACTTCTAACAACGAACTACCTTACCTTTTATGTCCACCTGACTCTCTGTGCATGCGCCCAT
The DNA here is from genome assembly GCA_002450895.1 of Proteobacteria bacterium UBA6921. GTDB lineage: Bacteria > Pseudomonadota > Gammaproteobacteria > SG8-11 > SG8-11 > UBA6921. The sequence continues at coordinate 20,733 of DKAR01000068.1, read as the reverse complement.
TTGTTGTCCGCGCACCTATTCAACCTATCGCCTCAACATCAGCGAGATGCACCGCACAGGACAAAGCGAATCATACGAAGACAAAATCTCAAATTTCAAAGGGGCTGCAGGCACTACTGGAGTTTGGGTGCAGTCGGCGCGGTATTCTCGCCAACGATGCCGTTGTTGCGGGCTGTGTTGATTGCCTGAATCGCTTTGATAATCTCATTGCGATCTTCGTCCGATTTCGCAGACACCAACGTATACGCTAGATTTTCCATTCCTGAAGCAGCGAGTCGATTTGCCTGCCACTTGCGTTGAAAATCTCCCGTTGTCGACAACGTCGTCAGCAACGCCGCAAGTACCGCAACAGAGGCTGCAAAATCGTTTCGAAAACGCGGCCACGATTGCAGGCTTTCGAGCTTGAGGACAATCGCTGCGAGCGCACTGAGAAACGCAGATCCAAAAACGCAGCTGAAATACACGCCACTCCAACGCGTCGCATTGGCACGGTACTCGTGGTAGGCGCCAACCACAACGGCACCGAGCGCTTTGTTTTGTTCCGCGTAGAGCATTGGAAGCTCTTCCAACGCAACCCCCCGTGCTTCAGCCGAGCCACGAATCGAAAACAAGACCGCGAGCGATAGCACCAACGCAGCAGCCAGCCCGCTGGCCAATACAACGCGGTAGGGAATTGTCATCCTGCACCTCTAAGGATTATGGGGGCCGCGATGTCAACGCGTTGCAGCAGCGTCTCGATGGAACTTCGCGGCCCTGGGGCGCCAATACAGGATCACTGTACGGAAAGGTCCCCTTCATGACTGAGCACGGAGAAAACATTCCCGCCGATGTACTGCACCTCAATCGCGTCGTACTGTTTTCCTGCAATCGAACCGCTGGTGCCGACCGTCGTGCGGGCATCGGACGTGAGTATCTGATCGCCATATGCCACCGCGACGAAGCGCGTCCCGTCGGCCGAAGAAGCAACGGAATACCAATTCCGGTTTGAGTCGCGTGCATTCCAATTCACTCCGGCATCGGGCGAATAGTAGATTTGTCCAGCGGCTGCGGCTGCAACCAGACGCATACCATCCGCACTGGATGCGACCGAGCGCCAGCTTCGGTTGGATTCCACCGCCGTCCAGGTCACGCCATAGTCCGACGACTTGTAAAGCTGACCACCGTCGACGCCGGCCACCAGCCGCTTTCCGTCGACGGATGATGTAACGCAGTACCAATTCCTCGACGTTTCGCGCGGCGTCCAGCTAACGCCGGAATCAGTCGATGTATAAATTGCGCTACCGATCGCAACCGCAATCAGTTTTGTTCCATCTGCTGATGAAGCGACGGCTTCCCAGCTCCTGACCGATTCTCGCGGAGTCCAATTTACCCCGGAGTCAACCGACGTATAAAGTTGGCCGGTCGCATCTGCGGCGACCAGCTTCGTACCGTCCGAAGACGACGCAACCGAATACCAGTTTCTTACGGAGTCTCTCGCCGTCCAGCTCACTCCGGAATCGGTAGACGTGAAGAGTTGCCCGCCGGAATCGGCAGCTACCAACTTGGTACCGTCGGACGACGACGCGACCGATACCCAGTTCCGATTCGAGTCGCGCGGAGTCCAGGTAAGGCCGGAATCTACTGAGGTATACAGCTTGCCCTGTGTGTCAGCGGCCACCAACTTGGCGCCGTCTGCGGATGACGCAACCGTGTACCAGTTTCTTGTTGATTCCCGGGCGACCCAATTCGCACCGATCGAACTGGGAATGTTCTTGGTGACGATCGATTGAGTGCCGTTTTGCGCGAGCTTCCAGCCGCCCGCCCCGACGCCGGAAACGGCGACCCGATCGCCGAGTACAGGATTAGTCGGCAGCGTCACGGTGACTTCGTCCGCGTTGTCTGCCAGGTATCCAATATTCGATACCGCCTGAACCGAAATGTTCTCTACGCGCTGCCAAGCGACGCTCGTACCGCTACAAATGTAACTCGTCGACGTCACCTCTCCGGGTTCGAGTGTGCCGCTCGAGTTTGTATCCGTACCGACGCTGACTTTGCTACCGCCGTTCGCGCAATTGGAACCTGCTGCTTCCGGATCCACGGCGACAAGTGCGCTTGCACCGCTTGCGCCGTTGCATACGTACTGCGTGCTGGAAACCTCCGAAGCGTCGAGTATCCCGTTGGCATTGACGTCGATTCCCGACTCGATTGTTGCGCCGCCTGCAGGGCACTGAGCCGCCGGCGCAGTCAATTGAAGCGCGGTGACAACCGAATTCTTTCCCGTTGCCGATTCCTGAGAACCTCCACCACCACTCTGCCCACCGCAGCCGGATACTGCCGCAACGACAAGCGACAACAATCCCGCATGCCCCATCCAGCCAAACGTTCTCGATAACATTGACTCCTCTCCCATAACTAGCAATTGTGAAGCGTCTACAAGGCCAGTTTCAGCACTGTCGTGCTGCGTGCGCATCAATGGCCTATCCTCACTGCTCGCCTAGTAATACAGCTCGCAACTTGAAAAAGCGGAATAGTTGTCGTATCCGCCGACCACCAGAACCTTGCCGTCCTGAAGTAGAGTTTCGGTGTGGTAGTAGCGCGCTGTTCCCATACTGGCTGCCGGCGACCCGGAGTTGTTCAATGGGTCGTACAGCTCTGCACTCGCAACAGCGAGAACGGCGCCGCCCGGTCCTTCGAAGGTCCCGCCATTCTCGTCAATGATCGCGGTCTGCGAGACCGGTGCCGGGGTGTAGTCAAAACGCCAATTCAGGTTGGACGGATTGAAGGCAACACTGCGATCTTGCCGAAAGGTGATGGTATCCGTCGCACTCGTGGCACTGGCGTCGGTCGAAATGTCGCCGGCCGCGATGCCCCCGTCGACGATGATGGTTGCGCTCGAGTTGCTCGTCACATGCGCAACAACGTTGCGCACCGCGTCACCCGTGTTCTGGAACGTGACTTGATAGGTGTAGTTGAACTCGGTGCGCGTGACGCGCTGCGACGATACCAGGGGGTAGTTGCTCACCGCCGGTGCCGCTGGCGCTACTTCCGGTAACATTCCCGACAGGGCGGCGAAACCAATCAGCGCAATTGGAACGGCTCGCATTCTCGTTTTCATTCTCACCTCAATTCAGGCCAGTGGAGAAGCGCGTCTTTGAAGGATGACCCGACGTTGCCGCCACCGCTCCACTGAGAGCAGCCCAACGAATCCCAAACCGAATAACAGTGCCGTGGCTGGCTCAGGCACGTCCATGTGGGTCGCACTGATATTGCTGATGCCAAAGTCCTGCCCTGCAAATCCCGTTTGCGACTGCAGGTAGATGGAACTGATGTTGTTGAAGTTGAAAGTTGTCACGCCAGGCTGAGCACCGAGCACGCCGTCAGAAAAAAGAAAATCCCAACTGAATGAAGTGGCGCTCGGCGCGATGTTGTAGCCAATCTGCAGGTAAGAGGACGTGTTGTCGAACAGCAGAATGTTGAAATTCAGTCCGTCCGAATTTCCGCTGAAATCGAGGCGCAGACGATCCTCACCGGACAGATCAAGGCCCAGCGGCGTTGCACCGTAGGAAATTCCCAATCGGTGCGTCGTGTCGACACCCAGGTTCAGCCCCAGTTCTCCACCGCTCACGCCGATGGTTGACGAGTTGGTGGATCCGTTGATGTCCCCCGTTTCAAGCGTGACAGTGCGCGTCCCACCGATCATCGTTCCTGACTGTTGATCGGTGAACCACGTCGCCGGATTGTTGAAGCCCGTGATACCGACGGACTGCGAAAACGTCCCGGTCGAGAAATCATCAATGACCACCAGTGCGTGGGCCCCTTGCGACAATGTCAACGACGCAACGGCTACTACTGTTGGGAATATCGTTCTCATACTCATGCGCGTGCTCCTTGCTTTATGAGAAATTGAAACCAGAGATTTCCATCCGTGGTCGCCCAATCGTTCATGGTCCACACGTCGCTCGGCATGTGTCGAATTTCAGCGGAAGACGCCATTACGTCGTGTGTCGTGGTAACGGAGCGCGCGCTTTTTAACCGGATTTCACTCATACAAGCCCTCAATCGTTGACGTGTTCCTTGGGGCCGCATCTCAATCGGCACTCTGAATCCCGACTGTGCATCACGGGCACAGGCTCGTGCAGATGTTGTATTGGCGCGCGCAAATGCCACGTTGTGAAATGGTGGTTGCATCCTGCAAACATGCATCCCGATCCGCCTTACAGTCTGCCAAGCAGATCTGTCTTGCCGACAAGGGAGAACGGAACGTCTGCGCGGGCTGTGACAGTCGCGTGTCATTTCCGGGAACGGCCCCGCGCGCAGTTACGACGATGCTGTGGCTTAGTCCGTCGAGAAACTGTGACGGAATGGAAAACGAGAACCCGTGGGCACCGGGCACACCGGTCACGGTGTTTACATCGGGGCGAGACAAATTCGCTGTTACAGTGAATGGGCTACCGCCATCGATCACGATCGAAACCAGAATTGGCCCGAATGTCATTTGATCGAGCGCCCAGCCGCGGACCACGCCGTCATTGTTGATGTTCACGCCGTCAAGATTCCCCGCAGGGCCAGAAAGCACGTTTGCTCCAGCCGCGTTGCGAAACCCGAATGAAACGAGAAACGAATCGGTGGACGCTGAGGACGTTATGAATCGCCCAAGAATCGGGCGCCCGAACGCGAAATCGTCCGCGATTTCGTGCGGAACGCATGGGAAGCTAAGCCCAGCGTTAAACCACGCCCACCACGTGTTCGCGACTGGAACGCCTTCAAGCAGTGACCAACCGTTACATGTAATAGTCTCGCCAATCACAGGAAACATGTTGAGGATCGCTGGATCGGGGTCTGTAATGGCCTCCATCAGTTCGTGTGATGCGATTGAGGTTGCGTCATCAACCAACCCACCACCGGTCGTACAACTGGCGACTCCAAAAACGGTTGGCACTACGGCAATGCGTATTTTCGGTCCATACGCGTACAAGAGCGGCGGAGCTACCGGTACCTGCGTTCTCGCAGCAAAGTGGTACCCACAGAATGAGCCGGTACTGGGCCCAAGAACAATTCCACCGATGGAGGTTCCTATTGCGGGATTCATCGTTGGACCAAAGTGAATCATGTAGATGGTGTCCGCCGTCGGCGCGGGAATTGTTCCGGAAATTATCTGCGCATCAATTTCTCGCGCAATTCGAATCGTTCCAACGGGTCCGGAGTCCGACGACCGAATTGCGAAACTGCCGGCAAAGGTCCCGCGCCCGATGCTTTGCTGCGGTGTTGAATAATCGGATAACCAATCAAAATAACTGCTTCCGAGTATCTGGGAATAGAACCGATTCATCGCAGGTACGAACCCGAAATTCTGAAAACCCCAGTACACGACCACAACGCGTGGCGCGGAAACCACCTCACCGCTGCCATACGCCACTGGATGTGCCATCGACGACGCCGGCGCCAAACAGAACAGGAATGAAACAACCGCCATTAGCGCCTTCAATTTTCCACGCCACGCTTCTCTCGTGCCGCGGCAATTGTTTTCCCGATTCGTCTTAAGAAGGATCATCGCCGTTCTAACGACGCGAACAACCACACCGACCCTCCCGAACGCACCCCACATCATTTGAAGTTTCATTGTTCAGCTCCCTTGCTTTGGAAATCGTGTTTATCGTCGAATGCGCTGGTTGCGACGATTCTTCAAACGCTCTTGAAACATCAACCCAATGAGTCCCAACAGAATCAACAAACCGGTTGCTGGCTCGGGAACCGTAACCACTGACACGGTTGTGCCACTTTCCAACGTGGTGAATGCGCTGTCGTACATAACGTAGTTCTGGGCGCCCGGAGTTCCGGCGCCAAGCTAGGTGAAGTCAACGGTGAACAGATCTGCCAGCGAGGCACCGTCATTCAACGCGAGCGCGTCGTAGAGGCCAGCATCTGGAAGTAATGGATCGGGTTGCAGCGTGATGACATCCCAATCGCTGTTAACGACCGCCGGGCTCGACTGCAGCGCGTCGTATAGCGTCGGGTCGAACAGTATCGAGAAGCCTTGCCCAGCTGCGAACATGGCGTCAGACAATTGATAGCTGTACTGCCATCGGTCCTGTCCCGGCGCCGTGTCAGCCAAGTCCAGCGCCTGGTATTGAACGGTCAGTGCGTATGCGTTGGTCGCACTTAGCAAAGACGTAATCAACGCCCAACAACGCAAAGCTCTGCCACCCATCATGATTCCTCCAATCCAACAATTGCCGTGACTGTTCCGATCTGTACGCAATGAAGTCCCATCGATCGAAGGAGAGTCGTGATCTAGGTGCAGATCGCGCTTCTTCCCCTGCTCGCAACGGTATCCAATCGCACACAATCTGCGCATCACACGGATGAACTAGGTGAACTGGTACTATTGGGCTAGATCGAGAACGCAACGCTCGGCGCGAAGCACCACTGGCGGGGAAATACCGAAAGGCGACCGTGGGGACTTTTTTTCTCGCGATGAGACGCGACTTCCGCCGTGCTACTCGCGGACAGGCCGGTCAGGGCCGGTTGCTGATTTCAGCACTGCATTGAATTCTTGTTCGAGTGCTTCAAGGAGTGTCCCCGCGCCCGCAAGTCCGGACTGCCGCAACGCGCGCTCAAGTTGATTGGCCGTGAACGACAGTGTGCCGATACCAAAATATCCCGCGACGCCGCACAAACGATGTGCCGCCTCACGCGCGGCTTCCAGATCGCCCGCTGAGAACGCTGCACGCAAGGCATCCCGGTGCGTTGGCAGTTCCGCAGGTAGTTTCTCGCGCAATACGTCTGGGACGAATATCGAGCTCGCATTTGGCTCAGGAGCGGGACGACGTGTCGGTACGGGCATAGATTCGGTTACCCTTGACGCTCGCCCTGTTGCACGAGCAATCGCGTTCCACAATATCTCCTCCCGCACCGGCTTGAATACGCAGTCATCGATACCTCCTTGCAACAGTGCACCTCGTTCTGTCGCGAACACGTCGGCCGTCAATGCGATGATCGGCACGCGCGACGAGAGGCCATCGGCCACGCGAATCTGCCGCGTCGCTTCGCGCCCGTCCATCACCGGCATGTGGATATCCATCAGGATCACGTCGTACTGTTGCGCCAGGGCACGTTGCACGGCCGCCGCTCCGTCCAGTGCGGCATCAACGACGACACCCTTCGCTTCGAGCCACGTCGTAATGAGCGTGCGATTGAAATCATTGTCTTCCGCAAGCAAGACACGCAGGCCGACGAACTCGGATGCGTTCTCTACCGGTGGCTCGTCCGTTGTCCCAACGTTCCGAATTCCAAGGAGGTCAGCCAGCGCCGCATGCAAGGTTCTTACGCGCGAAGGTTTTGCGAGGCAGCGTATTCCGCGGTCGGCGCGCAGCGCAGCGGGGAGCTCGCACGATTCCGAGCTTAACAACAACAGGACAGGGCCAGAATAGAAGTCGCGTGCCGCTGAAACTTCCGCAAACACGCTCGTGTATTCGTGTAGCGCGGCGGGAATACTGATAACCACCACATCGAACGGCGTGCCATCCGCGCCGGCGCTGTGCAACAGCGTCTGCAAGCGACCCACTTCTGCCGCAGTGAATACTTCCATTTGCCAATCGATCAATTGATTGCGCATCGCACGCCGCGCGATCGCGTGTTCCTCAACGAGGAGCACCTTGTGACCCGCCAACGGTTTCTGCGCTGCGGGCGGCGCTGGCTGTGATTGCAGCTCCCACTTTGACGTAAACCGGAACGACGCGCCGTTTCCTTCGGTGCTGTCCACGCCGATATCGCCTTCCATCAAATTGACAAGACGCTTTGCGATGGCCAGACCGAGTCCGGTACCGCCGTATCGCCGCGACACCGACGTGTCAGCCTGCGAAAACGCCGAGAACAGGTATTGCTGTTGATCCGCGCCGATTCCGATACCGGTATCCGTCACCACCACGCGCAAGTGAGCGTGTACCGCTTCGATTCGCTCAAGACTCACGCGGATGGTGATGCTTCCGGCGTTCGTGAATTTGAGAGCGTTGTTCACCAGATTGACGAGGACCTGGCCGAACCGCGTCGGGTCGCCAACGAGCCTTACGGGCACATCGGCGCCGAGTGTCAGGACCAGCTCCAGATGCTTGGCGTGTGCACCGGGACGCAGCATGCAGACGACCTCCTCGAGGCTGTCGCGCAGATCGAACGGAATGCGCTCGAGTTGTAACGCACCGGATTCAATGCGCGAGAACTGCAGGATGTCATCCACGACGCTTAGCAATTGCGATGCGGCCTGATTAATGGTTTGCGCATATTCGTGCTGCTGCGTGGCGTCTGGAACTTTCGCAAGCAGCTGGGCGAATCCGATGACCGCGTTAATTGGCGTACGGATTTCGTGACTCATGCGTGCGAGGAAATCCGCTTTGGCCTGCCCGGCTTGTAACGCCTGGTCGCGCGCGGCATCAAGCTCCCGGTTTCGTTGTTCCAGCGTGGCCACCGTTTCCTTCCATTGGGCGGTCGCTTCTTCTACTTTCACCTGCAAAGTCAGTTGGGCCGACTCCATGGATTCCGCCATGGCATTGAATCCGCGCTCAAGCACACCCAGTTCGCCTCCCGAATCTGACGGGACGCGCTCTGCGAGGTTGCCGCTTCCAAGGCGTTGCACCATCCCGGTCAATCGCCGCACCGGGTTCATGACGCTACGTCCGACCCACAAGGCAAGCAACATGCTGAGGAGCGCGCCTCCGACGGCGGCGAGCACCGTGGCGACAACAACCTCGCGCGCACGGTCGATGGAAGACCGCCGCGACATCATCACCCGAACCGCGCCTAGCCTCTCCACGCGGCTTTCGGATGCAGAAGATCTTTCCGAAAAATCAAAGGCGGCCACTCCGGAACCCGCCACTATCTCTTCAAAGATGAGGCTTAGTTCCGGATGCAGGTCGCCCTCGGAAATCTCCACCAAGGGTTGCCGGTCAGCGCCAAGGATCGATATGGCCTGCACGTCGGGTTCCTGTAGCGCAGCCTGGGCCAGACTGCGCAGCTGATCCGAGTTTCCAGAGAACAATCCAAACTCGCTCGCGACCGCAAGATGCTTCGCCAATGCGCGACCGCGTTCCTGCAAGCCGTCGTTCACGTCCTTGATTCGCGCCGAGATCGCGGCGTAACCGACGATAGCTGTGCTGATTAACAATGGGACCAACGCCAGAAACACCACACGGGCGCGAATACTCCAGTTTCCGATCACCGGTGCCGTCATGGCGACACCTCGGGAGCATTGAGTTTGCGCAGCACGTCTTCGTCCGCAGGCACCTCGAGTCGGAGCGAACGCGCCACCGATCGGTTGATCGCAACGCTGAAGTACTCCGGGTAAACCGCTGGACCGAACGTCCACCCGGTGTCGTGCATCGCGTTCGCGACTAACCTCGCCGCCTGGAAGCCGATTTGCTCCGGCGTCGTGTAGACGGAACCCAGCGCACCCGCGTTGACATACGCCCGCGAAAATCCAATAACCGGAATTCCACGCTGATAGGCGGTATACAACAGCCACTTCGCACTGTTCGGCGACAACACCACCGGATCCGGAATGGCCAGGACAGCCTCGCTATCTGCGACAACATCGGTAAACGCTGAACCCGCGTCGTCTGCCCTGCTGATTTCGCGCACATGAAGAGTCAGCTCACGCTGCGCCGCGGCGCGCTTGATTTCATGCGCGTCCTGGCGTGACGCGGGACCAAGAATCACACCGACATGATGCGCCGCGGGCAGGATGCGCTTGATGAGGTCGAACTGGCGGTCCCACGGTTGCTCGAGAAAGATCGCACTTGCGTTGTTATTACCGGGTCTGTTCCATGATTCGTGCGCAGCGCGGGCCACCAGAACGCGCAGCGTCGGTACGGCGACGTTTGCGATGTACGTTTCCTGCGCTGCGCGCGTGCCGACCGTCACGATTGCGCGCGGCGCCGCTGATCCGCGCCATTTGTCAAAGCGCGCATCTTTTAGCGGCACCACATCCACGCTAGGAGGATCTGCCAAATCCGCATTGAGCCGGGAGACAAAGCCGTCGGCGAATTCCCGATATGCGCCCCCCTCCTCGCTCAACAGCACAACAATGTGCTCGCGGTCCAGGGCGCCATACAGCGGGCAGCTGAAGAAGATGATCAGCGCCAGTGCGATTGTGGAACGAACGTTTCGCATCAACAGTTACTACTGAACCCACATGATCGACAGAATCCCGAATGCAGCCGGAACGCACGGTATCGCTCTTGACGACAAAATCACGTCGACAATTGAAGCTCGCCAAGCATTAGGCGCATGTTTCCAAGATCAAGGTCGCCCAAAAGTGGTCCGTGGCGCAATAGCTCTTTCGATCCATGGCCAGGAATCCAGCAAGGGACCGTGGCCGGGCGGGACTACAGCTGCATGTTGAACTGCACGTAGGTACGGCGCGCGAAGAGGTTTTCGGAACGGAAGTCGCCATACTGGCTATCGGTAACGTTTTGCACGATTAGGGCAATTTCTCCTGTCGCGCCGTAGGCGACAAAGTCGTGGCTGAGTCTTGCGTCGAAGCGATGGTGGGACTGGGCATCGATGACATCGTTCCACCGCATCTTGTCCACAAAATAGTAGCCCAGGCTGCCGTCCACGCCCGCAAACAGCGGGGTCGCGCCCAATACACTCACCGTATGCCGAGGAGCATGCAGCGACGCATCCTCATAGGCATCCGGGTTACGAGTTCTCAAATATTGACCGGAGACTTCCTCATATCCGTACTGGAATGTCACAAACCGTTTGGGCTGCGGCCGCCAGTTGACGCGAAGATCCAACCCTTGCGTGCGCACATCGCCGGCATTTTGAAGTACCAGCGCGCCGTTGTGGACATACGGATCCGGATAGAAATAATCCGTGACTGCATTGATCAGTCCGTACAGATATTCGCGATAGACCTTGGCGTCGAGCACGACTCGCCATTGGGGAAACTCCGACAGGTAGCCCAGCTCATATGTCCTGAGTCGCTCCGGTTCCAGATCATCCGCGCTATGCGTAATTTCGTCGGCAACAATTCCGTCATTGAAGCGGACTCGCAAATTCACGCTGTTCTCGAACATCGATGGCATCCTCACCGCGCGCGAAGCTGCCACGCGAAATGTTTGACGCGCTGTCGCGTGATAGTTGAGCGCAAGGCGCGACGAGGTGTGGGTACCGAAATCTCCGTTGTGCTCCGTCATCGCTCCGGCATTGAATACCAGAGCGGACGATCCTCGCCATTCCGTGTGCCAAAACAGGCGCTGACTTTGTTCAATAACGGCGTCGTCGCGATCGTAGACCATCGGATTGGTATAGCGTTCGATTCGCGCACCCAATCCCCAGACCAAACGCCACTCAGGCAGCAGCGTTACCGTGTGCTGCAATTCCGCGTCGTCTCGCTTCGCTACGCCGTCGTACATTCCGCGTTCCAGGTATTGGTCGGGCTCGCCGCCCAATAGAATCGGAACTAACCCTGGCGGAACGCCGATGATCGACGAAATCGGGCCGATCCTGAATCGGTCCTGCGCGTCATGGCGGTTGCGGTAGTACTGGACTTGAAGTTCCGCGTCTTCGGGCAAAATTGTCCGCCATCGCAGCAGGCCCCAGCTCATTTCAATCTTTGCATCGCGACCTGGATCGACCTTGTCTGCGTTGTCGACACCTACGCTCTCGCCCACACCGAAGGTTCCGCCACTGTAGCCGAGTTGTAATTCGTAGGAGTTGTTCGCGTCAGGGGCATAGACCGAGCTTAACCCGAGCATGCGCAGCATCTTGCTGTCGTGATGCGCATCAAATCCGTCGTCGCTGCGAAATTGCCCCGTCAGGCGCGTATCAAGCTTTCCGAGCGAGCCGGTGCCACGCACAACGAGGTTTCTCAAATCGAGCGAGCCTGCAGTGGCGCGCGTGTAGAATCCCCGATCAAGAAACGGCGCGCGCGTGATGATATTAATCGCGCCGAAGAATGCATTGCTACCATAGGCGGGTGCGTTGGAACCTTGAACAATTTCGACCCGCTCGATATCGTCCAAGGCGACCCCGATATTGCTCCAGTCCGGCGATGAATTGACAGGTAAATAGACCGAGCGACCGTCAACCAGAACTTGCAGCCGGCGCGAGAACTCTTCTGCCAGGCCGTGATATGTCGCAACCGATTGCGCCCCGCTGGGATGCGCCACCTGCATGCCCGGCACCAGCTGTAACAGATCAACAACGTCAATCACGCCGGCGGCTCGGATCGTTTCACGATCCAAGACGGTTATCGAAACGGGTGCGTCGGCGGCAGGTTGCTTGAGCCGTGAGGCAGAGAGTACAACTGGAACATCGGTTAGAAAATCAGCTTCGGTAGCGTAGGGTGGGGATTCGTTGTCTGCAAAGGCAGTTACCGCAGTGAACAGGCAGCAAACTACTCCGATTCGGTGCATCCGATGCACAGGAACTGGCGCCGACTAGTGACCAGACGCAATCGACAACCCGGCCTGACGAGCAAACATTACCGCCTGTGTACGGTTTGCCGCGCCCAGCGCATTCAGGATTGCAGTGACATGATTCTTGACAGTGTTTTCAGACAATCCAAGTTGACGCGCAATCAATTTGTTCTGCATGCCACGCTCCAGCAGAGCCAGTACCTCGCGCTGCCGATCAGTAAGACCAGCGCCGCCGAATCCATGTGCCATTGCGGTTACTGGGTAGTCGCGTTCACTTGCGCCTCGCCAACCGCTTCCTCCAGCGCCACCAACCATCGTTGGCGGCACATACACTCCGCCCGAAAGCACAAGCTTGAACGCACCCAGCATGACATCGTGCGGCGTCGTTTTAGGGACGAAGCCGGAAGCGCCGCAATCGAAGGCTTGTCGCATGGTCGCGATGTCATCACTTGCGGACAGTACAACGACAGGGGTATTTGGCAAACGCTCACAGAGTCGACGCAGCAGCGTGAATCCGCCCGATCCGGGCATGACCAAATCAAGTACGACCAAGTCAAACACCGGTCCGGCATTCAAGAATCCGTCGACTTCTGCGGCGCATCCTGCGCTGAACACGTTCGAATCCTGAAACTCGGATGCAATTGCATACCGCAACCCATCTCGTATTAGCTCATGATCATCGGCAATCAGTATGTTCATGGCCCCCGCCTTGAAAGACTAAACGATTCGAACCGGCTGATATTTCCGCCATAACGCCGCATGCTAACTTCAATTTGAGCGCTTTGATGCACAGATATTGTCACCGAACGTCGGGCGTGTCGACGTTACTATTTCACAAATTCACCGCCGCCAACGCGATGCGCACGACAAGAACTCGTTTTGCAGCCCCTTGCCGCTAACGGTACAATTCCCCGCCGCAGTCAGGGAGCGAGGGGTTATGCTCTCCCTGTCACCAATTAAGCCGAACTCAAGAACAGAAATATGCATTGTCGGTGGTGGTTCCGGGTTTCCTTGCTGTTGATCGGAGTCGCAGTCTATTGGCCAGCGGCAAATGCCGAAGGCCCCTCTGACAACACAAACCTTCCAACCGAATCCGACTACCTTGGCGACGTGCCCCTGGTGCGATCGGCGACGCGCCTCCCCCAACTGCAACGAGACACCCCCGCGTCGATCACAATCATTGATCGCGACATGATTCGCGCGTCCGGCGCAATTGAGCTTCCGGATCTCTTCCGTCTGGTTCCAGGATTTCAGGTGGCCCACGTCACTGGTAATCGATTCGCAGTCACCTACCACGGCTTGAGCGACGCGTGGCCACGACGCATGCAGATCCTGGTTGATGGACGCTCTGTCTATTTACCGCTGATATCCAACGTCGACTGGACGAACCTCGGCGTCACCATTCAGGACATCGAACGCATAGAAGTCGTCCAGGGTTCTGACGCGCCCGTGTATGGCAGTAACGCGTTTCTGGCTACGATCAACATCATCACCCGCCAGCCGTTTCTTGATCGGGGTTGGTTCGGACAAGTGACGAGCGGGTCGCAGGATACTCGCGATGCTTTGCTGCGGTACGGTGGCGCAGAGTCGGCCTTCGACTACCGAATTACCGCCGATTATCGCCAGGACGATGGTTTTGACGACGTGAACGATCGCAAGCAAGTGCGCCGTGCGCTGTTTCGCGGCAGCTACTCGCCGAATTCTTCGGATTCTGTGGATGCCGAGGCCGGTTACAGCACTGGGACTGTTGGCGCGGGCGCAACCGGGGCGCCTGATGACCGGTATCGCGACATTTCTGTACACGATGCGTTTGGATCACTGCGATGGCGGCGAGCTTTCTCGTCGGACGAGGATGTTCAGGTCCAGTATTCACATAACTACTACCGAACGAAGGACCAGTACCCAATTGGTCCCCTCTCTGAATTTTACGGAGTCACACCTGACATTATTCAACTCGTACTCGGCAAGCCAGACCAGACCATCACGCACGGTTTGTACGAAGGCGACATTCGCCGCGACGATTTAAACATTCAGCACACCTTTTCACCGGGTCCGGCGTGGCGCGTTGCCTGGGGCGGGGGGTGGCGCTCAAATCGCATGGTGAGTCGCCAGATCTACGGTCCGAACCGTCCCAAGGTCAGCCAGGAAACCAACCATCTATTTCTGCATACTGAATGGCGCGCCACTGAAAGCCTCGTAGTGAACGTCGAACTCATGGCCGAGCATGACAATCTGATTGAAACCGCCGTCTCGCGCCGCGCCGCCATAAACTATCATTTGTCCGATGAACACACCTTGCGTACTGCGGTATCGGTTGCCAAGCGCGCGCCATCATTGTTCGAGGAATACACGCAGCACAGCGCATACTTCAATGATGGCAGCGTCGCATTCATTCTTTGGCACTCCGATGCCAATCTCAAGCCGGAACGATTGACATCGTATGAAATCGGATATCTCGGCGGGCTGCGCGATCATCATGCGTCTTGGGACGTAAAGCTGTTTCGCGATGAACTGCGCGACATTCTCCACAGCGTTCATGACTATGAGTATCCGCAACCCTACCCGGCCGCTACCGGAAACGGAGCCGATACGTTTGAGAATGAAGGCTATGCGACTCTTCATGGCGCAGAGGGTCGACTCAGCTATCGTCCTCGCGCTGGCACCCTAGTCAGCCTTCAGTATGCATATGCCCGAGCTGAGGGCGAAAAAACAATCCGACGAAATCCCACTCGGATCGAACGTTACGACGATGCAGTTCCAATGCACACTGGCAGTCTACTCGCAGCTTACACATTCGATAGCCGCTGGAGCATCAGCATGGCCGCGTATCACATGGACAATGTTCGATGGATGGGAGATGGTGATTCCCTGGACGGATACGATCGCCTCGACATACGCATTGCCAAGGTTTTTGAACTGGGCCAAAACACCGAAAGCGAAATTGCGCTCATTGGGCAAAACCTGAATGGAGACTACAAAGAGTTTCAGCTGGAGAACACGTTCGAGCGGCGTGTCTACCTACAGGCAAGCCTGAAACTCTAGCAAACAGGCGACTCCGCACAATCTGCGTCCTGAAAATGGGACGTGAATACCACTGCACCTGTGTAACACGAACTTATCCCCCACGTTGCATCTATTGCTGAACGCCTGATCTGCGTCCACTTTCCGTAGACGTTAGTACGAAATGACTAGTGGCATTGGTACTTTCGGCCCATTACTGACGGCCTTCAAGAAGCGCACGATGACGGCGTGCTCGAGAACGTACGCCCATTGCCTCGTGGCCAACGCCTATGTCAAAGACATTAACGATCTTGCTTTCTGCAACCCTCGTGGCTCAGCTGTTCGGCTTTGTGATTGTCGATAGGCGCATCGCGAAGCTGGAAACCACCTTCGGGGACTTCAAGACGATCGCGTCTTCGCGCAATGAAATTGCAGCTGCCCACCATGAATCTCCTGCGCCTGTGTCCGCGCCCGCAAATGTCGACTCGTCTCAGGTTGCGCCGCAACAAAAAGAACATCGCACGGATAGCGCCCCGTCCCCAGCCACGAAGGGACCCGGCGAACGCGAGACAGCGAAACAAGAGTCGCCGCAGTCAGAACCCGACGTGAACGCGGCGTGGCTAGCTCGCACAACTGTCGACCATGCGCTTGCAATCGGCACTTGGACGCGACAGGACGTTCAGTCGTTGCGCCAAACCATGGCGCACCTGTCTGAAGCGGAAAGAACAGAAGTTCTTGAAAAAGTGGGTGGCGCCATAAATCGGCAAGAACTCAAGACAGACGGGCCACCGTTTTAACGTCTCAACGAGTTGCAGTACGCCGCATCTCGTTGTTCCGCTCGCGTGACACGAGCATCACCAACAAACGGAGCAATGCACCTATGAAGAAATCCTCGACAATTCACCGCGTGATCGCCGTCGCTGCACTTTCCTCAGTTGCAATTTGTGCAAATGCGGCCGGCAGATATCTACCAGGCACGGTCTACATCGGTCCCAACGCCTACTACATGCACGCGGACTACAACGTTCGATACAATGCAGCCGCGACGTCCAAGGCGTATGTATCGGTGTCCGCCGACATCTATTACAACAAGGTGTCAGTGTTCGCAACTGACTCTACCGGGGTCTCGTTTTATTGCTACATTCCTCCCACGAACAGTCTTTACACCCGTGCGATGCAGCTTGTCGGAACACTAGGAAACGGCACGCACCTGTATGCGAGTCGCCTTTCAGGTACTAGCGAATGCGACGATTTTTACCCATCCGTAAGCTCTGATCGGCTTGATTGAGAATTGAAACGACATCGCATACACCAGACACAAAATCACTTCGGAACCGGGACTTTTCCGGTTCCGGAAATCCCGCCAACAACTCGGGTCGAAAGCACTTTTCTCTAATCTACAACCTGCCTCTTCGATGTGTTTGATGGTCGACTCTTCTTCCACATTCGGTCGGCCCGATTTGCCCAATCGCGGTTGCCTTTGAGTCAGCGCTATGACTTAGCCTTTGAGATTCCTCTAACCCAGCCCGAGTTCTTGTTCGAGCACGCCACCGATGTCGTGAATGATGTTGGCGTCGAAGCGGAAGGCGCGTTCGAAAAAACTCTCCAACCCGCACTCCGCGAGCCTGCGACAGAATCAACACTCCCTGCTCGTCGTAGATCTTGAGTTTCTTACACTATCTTCGCCAATGTGATCGTTCCCCGTGTGTTCTTGAGCGGACAAAAGATCGATCGCGTCCCGAATGATCGCAACAAGTCGTTTGTTGGCTCTTTGACTTAAAGATTCGCTCCTAATATTCAAGTGCGAATCTTCACGTCTCAATGTGCACCGAGAAACCTGGCGTAAGCGTCACTGCAACAGGTGTTGTTCAACTTCGCGTGATGACTGCACTCACTTCGAACTCAATCCCCAATAATTGTTATTTGAGAATGCCCGACCCACTCTTTGCCGTTCGCGAAACTTCAGATAACGTCGTCGCGAAACGAAGAAAATCTCGCGGATATTAGAAAGGAGCCGGTTTATTAGAAAACCTTGCGGAAAATACGTCGCCAAGTTTTTGAAATTTGGTCGGGGCGAGAGGATTTGAACCTCCGACCACCTCCACCCCAAGGAGGTGCGCTACCAGGCTGCGCTACGCCCCGATTGAAACCGGGAAAATGACGGGCCGCTATAATACAGCGGGAGGTACAGTGAGAAAAGGGACGTTCGTGCTATTTGAGTATTTCGAGGACTTGCTCGAGTTCGGCGACAACCTGCTTCACAAGCTGACGGCTCTGCGTGACATCGAGCTTGGCTTCGTCACCGGAGAGTTTCTGGCGGGCGCCACCGATGGTGAATCCTTCCTGGTACAACAGACTTTTGATTTGCCGGACCATCATCACATCGTGCCGCTGGTAGTACCTGCGATTGCCTCGGCGCTTGACGGGTTTGAGCTGCGGAAACTCCTGCTCCNNTTCGCCGATCGTGAAGTAACGCTTTCCCGGAATCGGGGGAAAGCTACTGAGATGTTTCGCGGCTTCCCGCATAGGCTTCCACGCGCGCCTTCAGTTTTTGTCCGGGGCGGAAGGTAACCACCCGCCGGGCGGTAATGGGGATTTCTTCACCAGTTTTGGGATTGCGGCCGGGCCGCTGTTTCTTGTTGCGCAAGTCGAAATTTCCGAAGCCGGACAACTTGACCTGTCGCCCACCCTCCAACGCGGCTCGAATTTCTTCGAAGAAAATTTCTACAATTTCTTTTGCTTCTCTCTTATTTAAACCCAACTCTTCATACAATTTCTCGGCTAGTTCAGCCTTGGTGAGCGCGGTCATTCTCAGCTCCTAAGTTTTGCACCGAACTTTTTCTCAAGGACGGCGACGATCTGCTGTACATCACGCTCAACATCGCCGTCGCTAAGTGTGCGATCGAGGGCCTGGAACGTCAAGCCCAAAGCCAGACTTTTTGTACCCGGTTCAATGCCTTTGCCCGCATACACATCAAATAACTGGAGGTGTTGGAGCAAAGCCGGCGAGTCGGATTGGATTGCATCCGCCAAGTTGTCATATGCGACGCCCGAGTTGACCACGACCGCGATGTCGCGCCGGATCGCCGGGAACCGCGAAATCTCGGCGAATCGGGGGACTTTGGCTTGGGTTATTGATGCAGTTTCGATTTCGAACACAATCGGGGCCTGCGCCAAGTCCAGCTTCTGGATCACGGAGGGATGCAACTCGCCGATCCAGCCGATCGCCTGACCGTCGCATACGATGGACGCGCAGCGTCCCGGATGGAGTGCCGCGTGCTCGCCACGAACGAACTCGAATTTCCGCCCCCGGACGGCAGGCGCGATCAGCTGTTCGACATCGCCCTTCGCATCGAAGAAATCGACAGTGCGTTTCGCATCACCCCACTGCTCCGGCACCGCGTTACCGTAAATCAGCCCACCCAGGACCAAATCCTGAACTGTGGACGATCCGGTGCGGAGAAAACGCATGCCGTGTTCAAAAATACGGACGCGCTCCTGCTGGCGGTTCAAATTGTGAAGCAGCGTTTTCACCAACCCCGGCCATAACGAGGTGCGCATTGCACTCATGTCGCTGGCGATCGGGTTGGCGAGCAGAATCGGTGCACGCGCCGGATCCAGCGTGGCCTGCAATGCGGGATCGACAAAGCTGTAGGTGATGACTTCCTGATATCCGCGTTGCGTCAGGATGCCTCGCAAGTCGCCCGCGCCGATTCGCGTTTCGCTGCGCGGAAGCATGGCCAATGGCACACCGGGATTGCGTGCGGGAATGCGGTTGTATCCGTAAATGCGCGCGATCTCTTCGATCATGTCGATTTCGCGCGTAATGTCGAAGCGGTACGCAGGCGCTTCGATCGTCCATCCATCTGCAGTTGTCTTGGCGCCCATGCCCAATCGCGCACAGACGTCGGCAACTTCCTTATCCGCGATCTCGATGCCGAGCATGCGCTGGATGCGTGCGCGGCGCAGCGCGAAGGGCGCGCGCTTCGGCAGATTCTTTTCATCTGCGACATCAATCACCGGTCCCGGCTTGCCGCCCGCGATTTCCAGAATCAGCGCGGTCGCACGCTCGATCGCCTTGCGCTGCAAGGTCGAATCCACGCCGCGCTCGAACCGATGCGATGAGTCAGTGTGCATTCCGTATTCACGCGCCCGCCCGGCAATCGCGGCCGGCGAGAAAAACGCGCTTTCCAGAAAAATGTCTTGGGTCGCGTCGGTCACTGACGCTGCAAGTCCACCCATGATGCCGGCCAGTGCTTGCGCGGCACGCTGGTCGGCAATAACAAGTGAACCTTCTTTCAATTCAATTTCGCGCTGATCCAGCAACTGCAACTTCTCGGCAGGCCTGGATTTGCGCACGACGACCCCACCGGAAAGTTTGGCAAGATCGAATGCATGCATGGGTTGCCCCATCTCGAGCATCACGTAATTGGTAACATCCACGATGGCGCTGATGCTGCGCACGCCACTGCGACGCAGTCGCTCCTGCATCCAAAGAGGCGATGTCGCACGCGCATTGATGCCACGGACGACGCGCCCGCAGTAGCGCGGGCAATCTGCTACGGCTTCGAGGGCAACTGGCAAGGTATCCTGCAACGCGGCGGCAACGGTGGCCGGGGCAGAAATCGTTGTCTTTGCTGAATTGATGGCGGCAACCTCGCGCGCGACGCCTTGCACGCTGAGGCAATCGCCGCGGTTGGGCGTGAGGCCCAACTCGAACATCTGGTCGTCGCAGCCGAGCACGTTGCGCACGTCGGTGCCGGCCACAGATTCGGACGGCAGAATCAGCAGCCCGTCCGAAGTTTCGGCCATGCCGAGTTCTTTCGCAGAACACAACATGCCGTTGGATTCGACCCCGCGCAGCGCGGCCTTCTTGATCTTGATTCCGCCCGGCAGTTCGGCGCCGATCATTGCACACGGCACGCGCAGTCCCGCGGCGACGTTCGACGCGCCACAGACGATCTGCAACGGTGCACCCTGCCCCACGTCCACTTTGCAGACTTTCAACTTCTCGGCATTCGGATGCAGCTCGACGCTGACGACCTCGCCGACGACCACGTTGCCAAATTGCGCTGCCACGGGCGCGACGGCATCGACTTCCAGACCGGCCATCGTCAACTGCGCAGCCAGCTCGGTGGTCGACACCGGCGGATTCACGAACTCGCGCAACCACTGTTCACTGAATTTCATGTTCGACGTCCTTTCGCGCGATTAGCGGAACTGCTGCAAGAAACGCAGATCGTTTTCGAAGAACAGGCGCAGATCATTTACGCCGTAACTCAACATCGCCAGACGCTCAACACCCATACCAAAAGCAAAACCGGTGTACCGCTCGCTG
>DKAR01000029.1 GCA_002450895.1 Proteobacteria bacterium UBA6921 | reverse complement strand
CGGACGCCGCTGAACGCGGTGATCGGCTTGTCGCATCTGCTGCTCGATACAACTCTGGATGCGAAGCAGCGCGATTTTATGAATCGCATTCATTCCTCCTCGCAGGCGCTGCTCGGCATCCTGAATGACATTCTGGATTACTCGAAGATCGAAGCCGGGCGCATGGACATCGAAGCGGTCGACTTCATGATCGACGCCATTTTTGATACGGCCGCGAGTCTGTTTGCGATCAAGGCCGAGGAAAAGAACATCAAGCTGTCGTTCGAGGTGACGCCTTCGGCGCAACGGCCGTTGCGCGGCGACGCGTTGCGACTGGGGCAGATTGTCAACAACCTGGTCGGCAACGCGGTGAAATTTACCGAGAAGGGTGAAATCCACGTGTTCGCCGACGCCGTTCCTGACGCGGATGGCCGGGTGCGCCTGGAAGTCCACGTGCGCGATTCCGGAATTGGCCTCACGCCGACGCAACGCGAACGACTGTTCGAAGCATTCAGTCAGGCCGACGCCTCGACAACGCGCAATTACGGCGGCAGCGGACTGGGGCTGAGCATCAGCAAACATCTGGTGGAAATGATGGGCGGCAGCATCGGTGTGATCAGTGAAGCGGGCCGCGGCAGCACGTTTCACTTTTCGGTCGCGCTGGAACCGGCCCGCTCGGCGCCGCGCACACCGGAAGACTTGCGCAGCCTGAAGACGCTGATCATCGATGACCAGGAGACATCCATCGTGCTCCTCGAAGCACAACTGCGCGCCTGGGGATTTACCGTCGAAACCTCCACCGATCCGGTGCGCGGGCTGCAGCTCATTCATGATGCCGCTACGGCCAACGCGCCTTACGAATTGATCATCGTTGACTGGAAGATGCAGGGCATGGATGGTATCGAACTGGTGAAACAGATCGACACCATTGCGCTCGCGCGCGCCCCGCTCATCGCGGTGGTGACCGCCTATGGCAGTGACTTCGTCGCGGATGCCGGAATGTCCACGCGCATCTCGGACGTACTGGAAAAACCCATCGCCCCCGCGCGCCTGTTTGAAGTCATTCAGGCCCATCAGGGAGGCATGCGACGGACCACGCAGGCAAAAGGGCCCGTGGATGCGCAACGCCTGCAGGACATGACGCAACCAATACGCGGGGCGCGCATCCTGCTGGTGGAGGACAACCACGCCAATCAGGTTGTGGCCGTTGCATTCCTGGAGTCGATGGGCCTGAAGGTGGAGGTCGCGGAAAACGGACAGGAGGCGGTTGATAAAAGTGCTTCGACCAAATACGACCTGATCCTGATGGATCTGCAAATGCCTGTGATGGACGGCTTCGAAGCCACGCGCACAATTCGCGTAACCGAAAACGGAAAATCGACACCCATACTCGCGATGACGGCTGCCGCGCTGATTTCCGATCAGCAGCTCACGTTGCAGGCGGGAATGAACCAGCATCTTTCCAAACCCATCATGCCGCTCGAACTGGCGAGTGCGCTCCTGAAGTGGATCCCGCACCGCAAGTAACGCATAGAAACTCGCGCGGACGGTGCGGATTGGGCACAATCACCGTTGTAATTCCCTGCGCAACGCGCTGCGTGAGCCGTCGCTCCCGCGATGGTGGTCAAGTTAATAAGTTTCCGAGACTCAATGCGCCATATCGCGACAAGGAGCAGTGCATGGGCAAGCAATACACCGCAATCAGTGCCGAGCACGGCAATTTCATTTCACGGCAAAAGATGTTCTTCGTGGGCACCGCCGCGCACGACGGCCGTGTGAACGTCTCGCCCAAGGGCATGGACTCCCTGCGTGTCATGTCGCCGAATCGCGTGGCGTGGCTCAGCGTGACCGGCAGCGGCAACGAAACCGCCGCGCACCTGCGCCAGATCAATCGCATCACGCTGATGTTTTGCGCGTTTGAGGGCGATCCGAAAATCCTGCGTCTTTACGGAATCGCGCGCGCTGTTTATCCAAACGATGCGGACTGGCCGGAGCTTGCCAAACTGTTCCCCGCCCTGCCCGGCACGCGCCAGATTTTCGATGTCACCGTCGAAACGGTGCAGACCTCCTGCGGCATGGCGGTGCCGTTTTACGATTACGTGGGTGAACGCGAGCAACTCAACGACTGGGCGCGCAAGAAGGGCGCGGATGGAATTCGTACCTACTGGGAAGAACGCAACAAAACCAGCATCGACGGATTACCGACCGGAATCGACGCGAACCTCTAGGGCAGTTCACTCGCACGCAGTGAAATTTCCATCGGCACTTAGGCGATGCCTTTTGTTTCCACGCGCGGTCCCGTCGTTGTGAATCCGAATCGTTCGTACACCGGCACCGCAAACGGCGTCGAGTTCACCGTCATCCTGTCGTGATTGCCCGCGGCCATGGCGGTATTTCGCGCGTGTTCCCACAATTGCCGCGCAAGCCCACGCCGTTGAAATGCTTCGCCGACAAACAAATGGTAAAGATGGCTCGCGTCGCGCACTGCGACCACACCGGCCAGGGAGTCATTTTCAAACGCGGCCCAGTACATGAAGTTCGGTGCCGCGATGTATCCGCGTATCGCGTCCGGCTCAATGCTGCGCAGGAACTCCTCCGCCCCCACGCCTTGGGGATGAAGCGTGAAGAAACGCGCCACGCTTTTGATGAGCGCGCTAATATTATCCGCGTCGGTGGGAGATGCTGTTCGAACGTCCATGGAGATCCGCTCCCGTTGTCGACAAGAGTAACTAGTTCGTGTTTGTCACCGCGGGCTCGAACAGGGCAATCCCTGCGTACCGTTTCATTTCACGGCGACGTTGCGGAGAGGCGAACAAACCCAACACGCGGGTTGCAAGGCGTATCGCGAGAGGCAACGGCGCGGGGCGACGCAAGCGTTCCGCTTCGATCGCGAAGTAGCGCGTCTCCTTCGGCCGCCAGCCGAGTTGTGCAAAGAAACCGAAGTAGTCTTTAGGCTCAAACCGGAACGGCGCGTTCTTCATCGCCTGGCTCATGCCACTGCGCCGCCGGTATTCATACGCGGCGGGGGAAAAATAATCCGCAACCCAATATCGGATCGACGCATGGGATCGCAGCTCTGTACCCAGCGACGCGACTGCGTCTTCGGAAAGGTACGGAATCACCGCCTCGGTCAGTACCAGGATCTTTTTCGATCGGGCCGCTTCATCGTTGAGAAAATGTCGCCGCGCATCTGCATCGGCAAGGTCCAACCGAATCCGCTCCAGTTTGCAGATCGGCGTATCGCCAGAAAGACGGCTTTCCTTCAGGTCGATCACGTGCGGGTAGTCCGCCTCGATCCAGCGAACGGATTGCGGCAGCGCCATTCGGTACGGCCGGGTGTCCAGCCCTGCGCCCAGATTCAAAATTGTATCGACGCCCTCGCCAATCGCGGTTTGAATAAGCTCGTCGATGATTCGCGTGCGAATCACCACCGTCCATCCGCCGATAAAGGCCCGCTTTGGAAGATTGCCGACGATCGTCCTGCCCTGCTCGCCGGCGAGTTTCGCCGCGAGCGAATCCTCAAACAGTGCGTTCGTTTGCTCGCTCTCCATGGCGCGATACGCGGCCGCCATGAACGCGGTGTCGGAAACTTGAGTGATAACGGGCTTATCCATTGCGCCGATGAGTGAGTCCCAAACGCGGTTCGAAACGCCGGTCACTCGCGAACATAGCGAGTCCGTATGTCGTTACGGCCGCAAATCCGTTCCGTCATTGACCCACCGGCGGTTGCCAGAGCTCGACCTTGTTTCCCTCAGGATCGATGACCCAGGCAAACTTTCCGTATTCGGATTCATCAATCGTGTCGAGCACATTGCACCCTTCTTCCTTCAGGGCTTTGACCAACGCATCGAGGTTATCAACGCGGTAATTGATCATGAACGAAGCGGTGCTTGGGGCGAATTGGTCGCTGTCCTGCGAACAGATTGACCACGCCGTGGTTCCACCCACGGGTTTACCGGCGCTGTCAGCCCAGCGAAACGCCGCACCGCCCCAGACCTGAACATCGATCCCCAGGTGCCGCTTGTACCAGGCCTGCAGCGATGGTGCGTCCTTCGCTTTGAAAAAAATTCCGCCGATGCCAGTAACGCGTTTCATGTGACCTCCATGTCGGGGAGTAGGTTAAAAAATATTTTGCTCGCCTGACAACTTTTGAATGCGACGCGCAAAGCGAGTGAACCTGGAAC
>DKAR01000224.1 GCA_002450895.1 Proteobacteria bacterium UBA6921 | reverse complement strand
TGCGCATGGGCAAGACGCCGTACCAGGCCGCGATGGAAGCGGCCGACGAAATCGGGCTCGCGGTGATTGCCACGACGATGACGCTGGTCGCCGTGTTCCTGCCCACGGCATTCATGGGTGGTATCCCCGGAAAGTTCTTCAAGCAGTTCGGCATCACCGCCGCCGTCGCCGTGCTCACGTCCTTGCTGGTTGCGCGCATGCTCACGCCGATGATGTCCGCGTACTTCCTGCATACGCATGGTCCGGGCAAGGGCGAAAGCGCATTGAAGAAACGCTATCTGGGCTGGATGCAGTGGTGCCTGAACCACCGCAAGACCACCTTGGTCGCCGCGTTGGTGTTCTTCGTCGCATCAGTCAGCCTGTTCCGCTTTTTGCCCACCGGCTTTCTGCCGGCCGCGGATCGCAACCTCACGGCGGTAAAAATCGAGCTGCCGCCCGGAAGCACGTTGGAAGAGACACTGCACTCCGCGGAACATGCACGCCAACTAATCACGCCAGTCACCGACATCACGAGCATCTTCACCGCGGTCGGCCTGACCACGGGCCGCGGACCGTTCGGCGAAGGCGGCGGATCGGATGTGCGTAACGCGACGCTCACCATCAAACTCAAACATCGCAACGATCGTCCGCGCAAACAGGCGGAGATCGAAAATGAGTTGCGCGAACGCCTGCATGCCCTACCCGGCGCACGCGTGACGGTCGGCATCGGCGACGCCGGCGAGCGCCTGCAACTCGTGCTGCAAGGCGAAGACGCTGACGTGCTCACCACTGCCGCGCGCGCCGTCGAGCGCGAAGTGCGCACGGTGAAGAACCTCGGCAACATCGCTTCGAGCGCGAGCCTGCAACGACCGGAGATTCATGTGACCCCGGACTACGCGCGCGCCGCGGACCTGGGCGTAACAACCGCCGCGCTGGCGAGTGCGATCCGCGTGGCGACCTCAGGTGATTTTGAAGTGCAGCTGCCGAAGCTCAACTTGCCGCAACGTCAGGTGCCGATCCGCGTGCGCCTTGCGCCGGGCGTGCGCAATGACATTGATGCGCTGAAGTTGCTGCGCGTGAGCGCGCGCGGCGGCACTGTACCGTTGAGCGCCGTCGCGAAACTGGACATGGGCAGCGGGCCGAGCCAAATCGACCGGCTCGATCGCAAGCGCAACATTACGTTTGATATCGAGCTGGCAGGTCGCCAACTCGGCGACGTGCAAAAGGACATTGCCCAACTGCCCTCGTTGCAGAGTTTGCCACCGGGCATTTCGCGTCCCGCATCGGGCGACGCGGAGCGCATGAAGGAATTGTTCGGCAGCTTCGGCACCGCGATGGGTATCGGCGTGCTCTGTATCTACATCGTGCTGGTATTGCTGTTCCACGACTTCCTGCAACCCGCGACGATTCTTGCCGCGTTGCCGTTATCCGTCGGCGGTGCGGTGATCGGCCTGCTGATTACGCACAACGCGTTC
The DNA here is from genome assembly GCA_002450895.1 of Proteobacteria bacterium UBA6921. Classification (GTDB taxonomy): domain Bacteria; phylum Pseudomonadota; class Gammaproteobacteria; order SG8-11; family SG8-11; genus UBA6921. The sequence continues at coordinate 10,719 of DKAR01000224.1, read as the reverse complement.
TCGATGCCCGCGATTATCGGCCTGCTGATGCTGATGGGCATTGTGACCAAGAACTCGATCCTGCTGGTGGAATACACCGTGATGGCACGCCGCGAACACGGTCTGTCGCGCTTCGATGCGCTGGTGGATGCGTGCCGCAAGCGCGTGCAACCGATCATCATGACCACCATCGCGATGGGCGCAGGCATGATGCCGGTGGCGATGGGCATCGGCGCCGAGCCGAGCTTCCGCTCGCCCATGGCGATCGCGGTGATCGGTGGACTGCTGACGTCGACCTTCCTCTCGCTGCTGGTGATCCCGGTGGTGTTTACCTTCGTCGATGACTTCCTGCAGTGGCTGTTGCGCATCACCGCCGCGCTGCGTCGGTCGAGCGTGACGCCCGCTTCGCAAACCCGGGATGCGGCGTAGCGGCTTCCACGTCTGGCAGGTGTAGAGGCTCCGCAGACAACGTGACCGATCGAGTGATAACCCACCGCTCAGCGTACGGACGTTTGGGGCTGCTTTGCGTCGAACAACTTCCAGTACGCGCTACCGTTTACTTTCTCAACCGGCTCGCCTTCGCGCCCATAGCTGTAAACGTCCGTGCGATACAGATTCCGGGTAACAGAGTAACCATTGATCATTAATAGTTGCGGCTTTGGCGTATTGGCATCAATCCGCTCGATAATCACACGACCGGCGGCGGCAATCATCGAGCCGATCGGAAATTCTCTCAGCGCTTCGCTTGTCGAGACCAACGATTTGGTTCGCCGTAACACGGTGATTTGTCCTTCACCGCGAGGCGATAGAAAGAAAATCTCGGCTTGAGGCCCGTGATACTCCAACCAGTCAAAATAGTGATGGTCCACCAGAATTGAAATTGCCGGCCCGAACTTCGTTTCAATCGGCCTGGAATCCATAACAACTCCGGCCCAGGCGATTGTTTGCTCAGCGATGAGGATGGGCGAATCGATGGCCTGCTGCGGATAGACGTCATGGCGCGCTTCGCGAAAAGTTTCCCACTGCTTTCCCCTGGGAGGCTGAAGCGGGTTGGTCACGATCGCGCATGACCCCAACAAACTGCATAAAAGGTAAATTGCGAATGCTGCCCGCAAGGGTTCATGCCGGAGTGGCTTTAGTATTTTTTTTATCGGCACTGGTTCATCCATTCCCTTGGCAGCAATGGACTTGAAGTTACCTCAGGACCTGAATGAATTTCCAGCGCACTGTTGCAGTGTTCACTCGCGACGACGTTCTGTCGAGCCATGGATTCATTGCGCACTTTCACGCACCACTCGGCGATCGCGTCTTCCGAACTATTGGACGTCTATTTTGCCCTTCGATCGATTTCGTCGGCCAGCGCGCGCAACGGTGGTGCCACCTTGACGGGATAGGGCGGTGCCGCTTCCAACGTTTGTAGAGTTGGCGGGAGCGCGTTGAGGTTGGATTTGGCGCGCTCCCGGATTGAGGCAAGCGAATCAGGCGGCGCAATGCGCTTGCCAGCCCGCATATAGGGAAGCGTCAGCCCGTCTCCCGGTTGGTGATCCGATTCCAGGGTGAGAACGTCGCCAATCATCGTGCCTTTCACATCGTAGCGGCGGTAAACCTGCTTGCGACCTGGCCACGTCGCCTTGCCTTCACTGCGTTTGCGGCGGGCCACGCCGGCGTATTCCTGCAGTTTGTATGCGCAGTCGAAATAGGGCGCGTCGTTGCTGGTCACGAGATGCGTTCCGACACCAAAGCCATCGATGGGCGCACCGCGCGCGAGCAGATCGTGCATGACGAACTCGTCGATACCCCCGCTGGAGAAGATCGTCACATCGTGCAGACCACCCGCGTCGAGGATCGCGCGCACTTTGCGCGAATGCTCGTACAGGTCGCCGCTGTCGAGGCGAACCCCCTTGATGTAGATGCCCTGCTCCTTGAGGCGACGTGCAAGCGCGACACATTTTTCCGCGGCCGCCTCGGTGTCGTAGGTATCGATCAGCAGGATTGTGTTATTGGGATCACTCTGCGCGAAGTGTTCGAATGCCTCGAGTTCGGTCGCGTGCGCCTGGATATACGAGTGCGCCATCGTTCCAAAGATCGGTATGCCGTATTCCGGCGCGGCGAGGACATTGGACGTTCCGGTGAATCCCGCGAGGTAGCTCGCGCGCGCGGCAAACATTCCGGCCTCCGCGCCGTGCGCGCGCCGCAATCCGAAATCCACCAGCAGTTTTCCCGGTGCAGCGAGCACACAGCGCGCCGCCTTCGTGGCGACCAGTGATTGATAGTGGAGGATATTGATCAGGCGGGACTCGATCCACTGCGCCTGCGGCAACGGGGCTGTCACTCTCAGGATCGGCTCATCGGGAAAGAACACCGTTCCCTCAGGCATCGCGTGCACATCACCGGTGAATCGCATATGCGCGAGTTCGTCGATGAATGAATTCGGAAATCGCTGGCTCTCGGCGAGCCATGTCACTTCGTCATTCGTGAGGCGCAGGTTCTCCAGATAGTCCAGCACCTGCTCCAGTCCCGCTGCGAGCATGAACCCGCGATTGTGTGGAATTTTGCGGACGAAGAATTCGAACACCGCCGTGCCGCGCATGCCGAGATCAAGATAGCTCTTCAGCATGGTGAGCTGGTACAAGTCAGTCAAAAGACTGGAGGACATCGGATTCATACACACCACACCAACTGCAGTGACGCCCGCCCGACGCGGACGCCTCACTGGTTTGCGGTTCCGGTCACGCCGCGGCGCGAAGCTGTTTCAGCTCCATGGGGTGCGCACCGGCGTAGGTCATTTGCGCCACTGCCCTTGCGCAATCACTGGGATGAACATTGACGGCGCGAATTGCGTCCGTCAGCAGCACCGTTTCAAATCCGGCTTTCAATGCATCGAGCACAGTACGCAGAACGCAATAGTCGGTTGCCAGTCCACCGACAAAGACGCGCCGCACACCGAACGCGAGCAGCGTTTTTTTCAGTCCCGTCCCGGCAAACGCCGAGTAAGCATCGTGTTCCGTGTCGGTCGCCTTGGAGATGATGAGCGCGTCCACCGGTATTCGCAGATCGCCGGAGAAGGCCGCGCCGCGCGTGTTGGCCACGCAATGCGGCGGCCAGGGCCCACCCTGTGGGGCGAACGACCGGTGATCGGCCGGATGCCAGTCCCGTGTAAAAAAAATCGGACACTGTTCTTCTGAAAACAAATCGATGTATTGATTCAGCACCGGCACGACCTCGTCGCCGCCGGGAACCGCAAGCGATCCGCCGGGCAGGAAGTCGTTTTGCACATCAACGACGATCAGCGCATCGCCGGCATGAACCAGGGTTTCTCGATGACCTGCCATCCCATCCACGCTGCGCCCGCACTCTGGTCGGGCCTCCCGATTTGAACTACATGGTCTTGCGAAGCAATTTGCGCAATTCCGTCAACGCGCGGGTGTTGATGACGTTTCCGGCTTCAAGCCACCCACGCCGCGCCTGGCCGACTCCATATTTGAGATTGTCGAAGTCTGTGGTCGAGTGCGCATCCGAATTAATACTGACCATGACGCCCTCGTCGCGCGCCATCATGCAATAGGTGTCGAGCAAGTCGAGGCGCTCCGGGTGGGCGTTGATTTCCAGATAGCAGCCGCGCTGCCGCGCGTGGCGAATGATGCGTGACATATCAACGTCGTATGGGTCACGCTGGTTCAGCAAGCGGCCGGTCGGATGCGCAAGGATCGTGAAATGGGGATGGTCCATCGCTTTTAGAATTCGGTCAGTTTGTTTAGCGCGCGGGAGATGGAAATTCGAATGGACGGCGCCGATGACCAGATCCAGCTTGCCCAGCACCATGTCCGGCAGGTCGAGCGAGCCGTCTTCCAGGATGTCCACTTCGATCCCCTTCAACAGCGTGAAATCGCGCAATTGGGCGTTGAGGCCGTCGATCTGCTCGACCTGCTTCAGCAGTCCTTTTTGATCCAGGCCGTGCGCAATCGTCAGATGTTTGGAGTGTTCGGTAATCGCGAGATAGTGCAGGCCGCGCTGCTGTGCGGCGCGCGCCATCTCGATCAGCGAGTTGTGTCCGTCGGTGGCTTTCGTGTGCGCGTGCAGATCACCCTTGAGATCCGATAGCTCAACCAGAACAGGCAGCAGTCCGTTGACTGCGGCCTCGATCTCGCCACGCTCCTCGCGCAACTCCGGCGGAATCCAGGGCAGCCCGACCGCCGCGAACACGGACTCCTCCGTCTCGCCGGCAATGCGTTTCTTGCCTTTGAAGACGCCGTACTCGCTGATCTTCAATCCACGCTGCTGACCTCGACGACGAATCGCAATGTTGTGCGCCTTGGATCCGGTGAAGTAATGCAGCGCCGCACCAAAGCTTTCCGGAGCGATGACGCGCAGATCCACTTGCAGGTTGTTCTTGAGGAAAACGGTGGCGCGCGTCGGTCCCTGGGCCTGAATCTCTTTGACGTCGTCATAGGACACGAAGCGCTGCATCACGGGAGCACTGTCTTGCGCGGCGACCAGAATGTCGATGTCGCCTACGGTTTCGCGACTGCGCCGGTAGCTTCCGGCGATAACGACTTCACCGACCTGCGGAGTTGCTCGCAAGTATTCAGCATAGGGTTCCGCATACTGCGCCGCACTGGCGAGCTTCATGCGCGGCGTTTCCGCAATGTGCGTCTCCAGCGCCTCCATCAGCCTGTCGGCGGTTTTGTCTCCGAAGCCGGGCAATTGTTGCACGCGCCCATCCTTCAATGCGCGAAGCAACTGCTCGGGGGTGTGCACGTCCAACTCGTGGTAAATCAGGCCGACGCGCTTGGGACCCAACCCCGGAAGCTTGAGCAAATCCGGCAAACCCGGTGCCGTTTCCTTGCGCAATTTTTCCAGCGCCTGGCACTTTCCCGTCGTAACGATCTCGACGATCTTTCCCGACAAATCCACACCAATGCCCGGCAACTTCAATGCGAGCTCGTGGTCCTGCACTTCTCCGGAAATATCACGCCCCAGGCCTTGCAACGTTCGTGATGCATTGCGGTACGCACGCACCCGAAACGGGTTCGCGTTTTCAATTTCCAGAAGATCGGCGATTTCGTCAAACACCGCCGCGATGTCGGCGTTGTGCACGGGCATGTATCACGTATACCGCGCATCGCTCGCGGCGATAGCTCGTAACACTACCTAGAGGGATACTGGATTGTTGCCTAGCTGTTCCAGAGCATCTGCTTGAGCAGCGTGCCGGAATTCTTCAATCGGCCGGAAAGCAGCTGGGCGATGCGCCGCATCAGGATAAACCCGACCTTGGTATTGCCCGCCAGGTAATCCATCAGGCGTGGACCATCGACACGGATCGCGACGACGTCGCCGACGCAGCGCACGTTCGCGCTGCGCTTGTCGCCGGTGAGCCAGGTCATCTCACCGAAAAGCTCGGTGTCTTCGTTCGAGATGACGACCTCGCTGCTCACCGCGCTGCCTTTCATCGCCGTGACTTCGACTTTGCCGCGCACCAGAAAATAGATGTGATTTTCGGACTCGTTCTCACTGATCAACGCCTCGCCGTCATCCAGCGTGAGCTCTTCGGAAAGAATCGCGATGTCCGCGAGGGCGACTTCATCGAGGCCGTCGAGGAATGCAATTTCGCGAAGCTTGTCGATCATCATCATGGCGATCGTTGTCCTTGTCGTCGGGCAATTGGCGTACTGCTCGACCCTTTAATTCGGCTGAATTGAAAATCTCTGAAATTCGAGTCTGCGACCGGGTCGCACGAACCGCTCGAAATAGCGGCTCCCAAACTGAAAGTGAGATATTGTTCTCGCTGGACGACGATCCGCCACACATGTTCTGGCACACACTCGGCGCGTATTCGGAACAAACGGCTGCCCGAACCAAAACCACCTACGCACCTTATTCCTATGGAATCCGCCAGCTACCTGGGACTGTTTCTCGTCGCTTTTGCGGCAGCGACGCTGCTGCCGCTGCAGTCCGAAGCCGTGCTTGTCGGGCTGATCAGCCTGGGAGAGCATTCGGTGGCATGGCTGCTCATTGTCGCCACGGCGGGCAACGTACTCGGATCAATCGTGAATTGGGGACTGGGTCGCTATGTCGAGCACTGGCGAAACAAACCCTGGTTTCCTGCCAATGAGACGAAATTGCTACGCGCGCAACGCGCATATCATCGCTATGGGCGCTGGTCATTGCTGCTGAGCTGGGTCCCGTTCATTGGCGATCCACTTACGGTGATCGCAGGAGTGATGCGCGAACCGCTGTGGAGTTTCACCTTGATCGTCCTTGTAGCCAAGGCGTCACGCTATGCAGTTCTTGCCGCCGCAACGCTTGGTTTTCTCGCACCGTAGCTGAAGGAATGACAGATTGATTTCTGGCGACGAGACATTCCGACATTGAGCTGTGACTCTGGGTGGTAACGGCCATGAGCGGAAGTTCGTGCTCGACAGCGAATCGAACATGCCTAACCTGAAATGCAGACCAAAAATGTGCAAACCGCGACGGTCCTTTGCCAATTCCTACGGCACCAACAGAAAAGGCATTGGAATAGAAGCCTTCACCAATTTTGTATCCATCCGGCCAACGGGCAACCATGAACTCTGCATGACTATTCTTCTGGTTCTCACGCTCGAAGCGTGAATCTGAAAACCGTGAGCTTATTACTCTGGCAGGCGACCAGACACACTTATGTCGCTAACTATCCCTGCCTTGTCAAACGAAATGACAGCTTCAACGGTGTTGCCGCCCTCGGAAAAAAAGAATTTCGACGGGACGTAGTAGAACCCGGTACCTTTTTCATCCGCCACGAGGGGATATGAGAATACCCCGCTCGGATTTCCCAAGGCAGCAATTACTTCTTTTTTTGTGCTAGTGCCCTTTTCCAACTTCTGCACCTTACCCAGCGATAACTCACGCGCATCGGGATCCGCGCTACTCACGTACTGGTATCCAACGAGCTGCTCTTTCCAAAACAAATAACAGAGTCGTGACGTTCTGCCGAAAGGAATAGTGTCTTTCCCGACATAACAATCCTGCCTAATAACTTCCGAATTCACCGTGTAAACAGACTTGGTTTTTGGTTTGCCGTATTTTGCGATGACATCAGACTCACCGTGTATCCCGAACGGAAACTCTTGGTGATTTGGGAATTCTTGGTAGGGAATAAATCCGCAGCTTCCAAGCAAGGCTGATATTCCGAACAAAAAGGTAGCCATCACTGAAGTCGGACTCAGCAGAGCCCAATGAAGACTACCGACAAATTGTTTGCTATCGCTGCTCATTGAACTGGAGTTCTTCGCTTCCATTGCTTCCACGGGCTACTTACAGTTAGTTGGCTTTTCATGTTCGTCTGTTTCACATGAGACACTGACTGTTCCGCCACCATTTTTCGCCTTCTCAGCTTCACTACTTACATATTCTTGGTTGTACAAGACATATGCGGTCGCAATGTTGGTTACAAGAGACCGCACTGCAGCGTTGGCAAGTGGCGCTCCAACAAAGTTATGAATAGTCGTAGCCGCATTTTGTATTGTGGCGCCCTTCACACCGTTCATCGATACTCTCACGCCATCAGAGCTTCCTGAAATTGGCGGTGTCGTGGAAGTCGAGTCCGGCCTTGCGCTGCCCAATTCTTTCCCACTTCCAAGCCAGTCGTTCGCATAGCCAACTGCAGCTCCAATTACAAGACCGTAGAATCCTCCAACCAAGCCTCCGTCTCGAATTGATGAAACAGAGCCTCGGCCACCTTGGTACCCGACAGAAACGCCAGTGCCAAAACCTCCAAAGAACCCTTGAATTGCGCCACTGGCAACAGTCCCGTACCCATTGGCTGCCCAAACACCGGCAGCCCCCGTAACACCGCCAACTACAGCCCCTAGGAGCATTCCTCGCAGCATCCCGGAAGTTCCCCCTGCCTGATAACCTGCGTATCCGCCTATTGCAGCGCCAATTCCCGCGCCGTACATGGCTGCACTGGTGGCAGCGGCCGACAATGCGGCCGAAGTGCTGAACGCAGCATATGCTGCACCACCCGTATAGACGACAGCCACCACAAATACGACCGTCCTGAACGTCTTATTCTTCCAAGCGCTTTTCCATCGGTCACTTAACCAGTTGTAACCGCTTGGATTGTCTCAGGGTTGGAATCGACATATCGATTCCCTGCCTTACGACCGTTGAAAGTGCACGAACGCGAACAATTTCCTCTGGATCAGCCAAAGCGCGAGAAATTTCGGCTTCCGCGCGGTTACCAAATCGGTCAATTACAGCTTCGATAGCCGCTGCACGCTCGTCAGGCAGCGGGTTGGAAAGCCGGGCACGAAAATCTTCCACGGAACTAGACAATCGCAAATCACTTTGGGTTAGCAAACGAACTGTACCTGCGGGATATATCCATACGCCTATGGGTTTGGCGATCGAATCGCGTGTGGACGCGTATGAGAACAGCAAGTCGTATTCTGGAAATAATTCCCGGAAGACATCTTCGACTCGCCCATCCTCAACTTTTCCGTTCACTGTACGATCAAGCGGAATATCCGAAGCAAAGTAGGTTAGACCTAGATCCGCGGCAAACTCATCAAGCACTACGCGAATTGTTCGACCTCGTCCTTCCAACGAATACGTACGCGCTTGTTGCGCAGATCGAACTTCCAGTTGTGTTGACGGCGTTTTTCTGTTGGCCTGCAGCGGAAGAACTGAATCAATCGTTCCCAAGCGAGAATCGTGCGTGTCCTTGTTCAGGCGCGCCTTATCGTTTGATACCTGACCAGATGACGTGGAAGATTGGAAAAGGAAAATGACGATCGCCGCAAACGCCGCCCCAAGAGCGAAATTGGCAACAGCCCGACGTTCCACACGCCCCCCGTATGTCGAAGCCTAACTGCAACTGATGTTTGATACGCAAGGCCCAGCAGACTGACGTCTCGCCGCTTCAGTTTTCCTGTCGCAGGATTAGGCCCAATTTTCTTTCTCTGGGAAACTCTCCATACTTACTGTCTTAGTTTTTTTCGTGACCCGCATAATCCCACTTGGGGTCCACAACGATCGACGGAGATTACCATGCGCAAAGTTCATGTCAACCAACATGCGTTTGCTCATGTTGCAGCGAGCTGTCGAATTCGACGCAAGGGTATCCTATAAATTAAGTTCGTCTTAACAAAGTTGGCCATCCTTGTAGGGGTTCGGTAGAGCCATTTCTTATGCGAGTCATTTCGTTTTGACGATATCGAAATCAGCTTCCAGGGCTATAGCGAGTAACCTTCCAATGTCGAAGCTGGCGACGTTTGCATTTCTCGTTGCGTTTTTTGGCTTTTGCTTCAAACCAATTTGGGACTCTGACACGTGGTGGCACATCGCCTCCGGGCAGTGGATTGTGAAGAACCACCAGATTCCCAGCACAGACCCATTCGGAGTCTATTCGACCGTTGATCGCGTAAGAAATGACACAGTGCTGCGAGGTCAGTGGGGCGGCCAAGTCCTACTCTATTTCGCAGAAGAGTTTGGCGGCAACTGCGCGGTTATTTTCTTGCGCGCATCAATTCTTACACTGACCTTGTTCTTGATGCTTCTCAGGGCAAGATCATCCGGCGCGTCGATGCTGGCGAGTTGGCTAGTTCTGATTCCTACGGCGCTGCTAGCGCTTGGTTATACCAGCGATCGGCCGCAATTATTTTCGTATCTCTTTGCTGCGCTAGTTTTTGCATTGGTCGATCGTTTCGTGAGTGTAAAAAATGGATGGATCTTGGCTCCTATTCCTGTGATTGGTGTGCTTTGGTCAAATATCCATGCCGGATTTCTGATTGCTGTTGCGACGCTGGCCATATATTGCTCAATGGACGCTATGAGCCGCTTAGCAGGAATGTTTCGGGAAAAGGAGCAAGAAAAGAACCCTGCTGAGCCACCCGTTCGGCGCTCTGACCCGAAAGTTCGCAACTATTCCCTCTACGCTGTAACAGTGATCTTCGTTACAGCAAGCCTGCTAAATGCGAATGGACTCACCACGTACTCTTACCTATTCGATTTTGAAGGTACTAACTTGCAAAACGCAACTTCCGAGTACATGAGTTCGTTTCGTTTGCATGAGTTCGGGTACTATCTCCCGCAAGTTTGGATCGTTTTGATTTTTTCAGCAGGTGTCGTTTCCTGCTTTGGTTTGTTCAAGCACTCCAAGTCCGAACTTGCTGTACTTGTCTTCCTTCTGTTTGCTGGAGCCTTCTACTATCGATACTTTGCTTTTGTGTCGTTTATTTCCGGCCCTTACATCGCGGTTGGGTTGAGCACTCTCTTTCGTCCGTCGCTGAGTGAGAGACTGGAGAATGCTTTGCATGGCGTGGTTGCCGCGACAGCAGTCGTCGCTCTTGTCATTGGAATCTCCTATCAAGCGGCGTTTTCCGACGGGGTCGACAAGAAAATGTTTCCGGTCGAGGCAATGGACTCTCTTGGAAAATCTCCCGGCAAGATATTCAACCACATGCAATGGGGCGGATTCCTTCTGTGGAAACTGAACGATGCCGCCCATATTTATATTGATGGCCGGGTGCTGGACCGAGAAAAATATGCGCGATACACCAACATGCTGTGGGCCACACCACCTGGCCTTCAGCTATTCGAAGAAGAACACTTCGATGTCGTCGCGATCCCGGCATCAAACCGCTTCACCGGCGAACGATATCCCTTGCCAATGTACCTGGAGCAGACTCATAAATGGGATTTGGTTTTCGAACGTGACGGAAATCTTGTGTACCGACGCAAGGTCGAAAACTAAAGTAG